>NZ_BAAATR010000051.1:0-51756 GCF_039533515.1 Kitasatospora cystarginea
GCGCGAGCTGGGCGCCTCCAAGATGAGCCGCAACATCGTCGTCGAGGCCCTGCTGCGGGTCACCGCCTGGGGCGTCGAGACCCGCCTCCAGCAGCTCGCCGGAAAGAAGAAGTAACCCTCGCCACCGTCCCGTTCGAGTGAACCGCACTCAACAGCGGGTCCTGGAACGCGACGTGGGGGCCGGCGCCGGGCGCCTGCCCCCACGTGTCGGTCCGGCCGCCGGTCAGAGCAGACGCAGCAGGCGCGACGTGATCGACGGCGGGTTGAGGTCGGACTGCAGGGTCACCGGGACCTGGACCCTGCCGTCACCCTCGCCGGCCGAGATGGTGCCGACCTCGGTTCCGGCCTTGACGGTGTGGCCGATCTTGGCCTGGTCCAGGGTGAGCTTGGTGGTGACACCGGACCAGCCGGCCACCGTGAGGTCCTTGGAGGCCACGACCGGGACCTTCCCGCCGAGACCGTCGTCCACGTAGCCGACCACGTCGCCCTGCTTGGCGAGGGTCTGGCCGGTGAGGCCGTTCTGCGCCGCGGTGATGATCTTCTGGCTGACCGTCTGGGCGGCCCTCAGGACGTCGTCGGTGGCCGTCACCGGCTGGTTGAGCGTGACACCGATGATCATCCGCCTGGTGCCGCTGATCTCCTTGACGGCCGCCCACATCAGGCAGGACTTGGCCGCGCTGCTGGAGCCGGTCTTGGTGCCGATGACACCGTTCTTGGCGGAGAGCAGGTAGTTGGTGTTGTAGATCCGCTGGTTGTTGATGACGGTGTCCGGGGTGCTGACGACCCGCTGGAAGACCTCGTTCTGCATGACCTGCTCGGCCAGCTTCAGCTGGTCCTTGGCGGTGCTCTTGGTGTCGTTGTTGTAGCCGGCCGGGTCCGCGTAGACGGTGTTGGCCATACCGAGCTTGGCAGCCTGGTCGTTCATCTTCTTGACGAACGCCTCCTCGCTGCCCGCGTCCCAACGGGCCAGCAGCCGGGCCACGTTGTTGGCCGACGGCAGCATCAGCATTTCCAGCGCCTCGTACTGGGTCAGCTTCTCCCCCTCGGTCAGGGTGACCCGGGACTGGTCGGCGTCACTGGACTCCGAGGCGGCCTGCCTGTCCACGGTGAGCGTGGGGCCCATCTCGCCCTTCTTGAGCGGGTGGTCGCGCAGGATGATGTACGCGTTCATCACCTTGGTGACGCTGGCGATCGGCTGTGGGGTCTCGTCGCCCACGCTGCCGAGGTTGCCCACGCCGACCACCTCGGCGGTGGCCTGGCCCTTGTTCGGCCACGGGATGTCGAGCTTGTCGCCGTTGAAGGTGAACGAGTCGGCGAGCGACAGCTTCGCCTTCGGGTCCGGCAGCGGACGGAGCAGTTGGCCGACCGCGAGCACGCCGAACACCACGGCCAGGAAGACCGTCCAGATGGTGGTCCGCTTCATCGCCCGCTGGAACGGCGTGACCGGACGGCGGCTGAGCGCGGCCAGCACCTCCATCGCCTCGGAGGTGTTCTCCGGGCCCGGCAGCGGCGGCGGGGTCGGCAGCGGCGGGGGAGCCGGCACCGGAGCGGGGTCGGGCACCGGCAGCGGCTTGGGCGCCGGGGCGGGAGTCGGCACCGGACGGGGGGCCGGGGTCGGCCTGGGCTCCGGCTCCGGCTCCGGCTCGGGGATGGGCTCGGGCTCGGGGCGGGGGGCCGGCTCGGGCGGGGGCTCGGGGACCGTCCCGGCGGACGGCTTGGCGGACTCGGCCGGCTTCCCGCGCTCGGCGGACTTCAGGCCGGTGCTCTTCGCCTCCCCGGAGTCCTTGGCGCCCTTCGTGTCCTCGGCGTCCTCGGTGCTCTCCGCGTCCTTCGGCTTCTCCGGGGACGTCGTCGAACTCGGCGACGCCTTGGCGTCCTTGGCGTCCTTGGCGCCCTTGACGTCCGGGAGTCGGAGCGCCCTGGTGCGGCTGTCCACGGGCAGGCTGTCCCGCATACCAAGACGCGAAGCCGCGCCGGCGGCCTCGGCGGCCTCAGCGGCCTTGACGGCAGACGCGTCGACACCGTCGTTCGAACCGGCGCCCTTCGTGGCCGCGGGCTTGGTCCCGGCGGCACCGTCCTCGCTCTTCGCGGACGTCTCGGCGGACTTCGCGGCCTTCGACAGGCTCTCCCGGAAGTCGTCCGGGAGCCGGAGCGCCCTGGTGCGGCTGTCCGCCGGCAGGCGGAGCATGGTGGTCCTGCTGTCCACATTGCGGACGCTCAGCTGAACCGTGGCACCGCCCCGGACGGTCTCGGCCCGGGCCTCCGCACCAGCCTCGGCGGTCTCGGCGGTCTCGGCGTCAGCCTGCTTGCCGGCCACCGCAGCAGCCTTCCCGCCGGTCTCGGCGCGCTCCTCCGCCTCCGCCTTCGCCTCAGTCTTGGCCTTGGCCTTGGTCTCAGCCTTGGCCGCGGACTTCACCTCAGCCTTGTCCCCGGCCGCAGGCTTCGCCTCGGCACCGGCCGCGGACTTCACCGCCTTGCCCTCGGCCCCGGACTTCACCTCGGCATCGGCCGCGGACTTCACCGCCTTGCCCTCGGCCCCGGACTTCACCTCGGCACCGGCCGCGGACTTCACCGCCTTGCCCTCGGCCCCGGACTTCACCTCGGCACCGGCCGCGGACTTCACCTCAGCCTTCTCCCCGGCCGCAGGCTCCGCCTCGGCACCGGACCCGGCGTCCTTGCCCGTGCTCCCCGGCTCAGCGGCGTCGTCGGCCTTGGCGCCGGTCCGCTCGGCCGACCGCTCGGGCGCGGTCGCCTCCGCTTCCCCGTCGCCGTGCACCTTGTCGGGGAACTCGCCCACGTAACCCATCCTCCTCGTCCGCCCGGCCGCCGCCGCCCGAGCCCGTGCCGGCCCGTCGGCGGGCCGACCTGATTTGGAACGGCTTTTCGCCGCGCCTCTGTAGCTGTACAGTCTCCGCCACTGGTGGCCGCTTTGGCCGCCGCACCCCGCCCGACCGGCCGTTATTCTCCCCGCCGGGCCCTGCAGCGACCAGTCCGAGTGTCAGACGCGGGGCCTGAGGTGACCGGTTCCCGCCTGCGCACCCAAGGTCACGATTCGGAGGCGTACTCGACAAGCCGCTGTGAGAGGCGTCACTCTGTCATTCATCCACGCGGGGAGGCTTGGATGGGCAAGAGCCGCAGAACAGTTCCCGAGGAACTCTTGCTGCTCGCACTGGACCCGAACACGGGTACCACGGCGCAGCCGCAGACCCTCGACCTCGGACTCGCCGGGGCACAGCTCGTCGAGCTGTCCCTGGCCGGAAGGATAGTCCCGGACGGGGACCGGATCGCCGTGGTGCTGCCACGGCCGACCGGCGACCCGACTCTGGACCACGCTCTGGAACTGCTGCGCCGCCGCGGCAGTCCGGTGCGGGCCGCGCACTGGATAGGCGGGCCCCGGTTGGGGCTCCGCCAGACGTACCTGGCGCACCTGGAGCGGTGCGGCATGGTGACGGCGGTGACCGGCCAGGTGTGCGGTGTGCTGCCGACGACGCGCTACCAGGCGTCGGACGACTGTACGAACGCCGCCATCAAACAACGTCTGGACACCGCCATCCGGACCGGCGTTCCGCCGGACCCCAGGACGGCCGCACTGGCCGCACTGGCGCACGCCGTGGGTCTGGGGAAGCACCTCTACCCGGGAAACGAGGGAAGGTCCTCCAGGTCACGCCTGCGCGACCTGATCCGGTACGACCCGCTCGGCGGGATGGTCGCGCATGCCGTGATGGACGTGCAGAACGGCCTGCCCGCCCCGACGAAGGGCGGCTCCGCCAACGGACGGACGCAGGCTCCCGGGCGGCAGACGGTGGCGCGGCCCGCGGCCGACGGCCGTGGCGTCGCGGCGCGGGTGGGCGCGTGATGAACGGAACGCGCCGATACGCAGGATGAGCAACGCAGGCGAGGGGTGGTCCGCCCGGCAGTGGAGTGCCGGGTGGGCCGCCTTTCGCCTTTCTCCGTTTCTCCAGGCACCGACGGCCGATCCGCTCTCCTCGCCTGCCAACGGGCGGGAGTTCCCCCAGGCTTCGGCCGGGGGGAACCCCATCCCCCGGCCGAAGCCTGGGGGCGAGGGCCCGGCGCCGCCGCATTTCCGGCACTGTGGCGTGGTCGCGGTACTGCGGCGCTTCCGGCGGCCGATCCGCCTTTACCGGTTCGGCGTTCCGGGCGCAAGGGGGACGATCCTGAATGAGCGTTTTTCCGATGATCTGTTCTATTGCACTCAGGTGAATCCCCGGCGCCGACCTGAGCCGAGATGACATGCTGCTCCAAGTCAGGGGGGTTGGTACCAATTTCCACAGTGTTCCGCGGTGCGCCGTACCCGGGCGCGCCAGAGGTGCAGCCGGAGGTCGATGTGTCCGCCAACGTCAATCCCACGGTCCGGCGACGACGGCTCGGCGCGGAACTCCGCCGCCTGCGCGAGCTGAAGGGCATGACGGCCGAGGAGGTGGCCGGCCGGCTGATGGTCTCCCAGTCGAAGATCAGCCGGCTGGAGAACGGCCGGCGCAGCATCAGCATGCGCGACGTGCGCGACCTCTGCGACGTCTACGAGGTGACCGACGAGCGGGTCCGCGCCGGGCTGATGGAGATGGCGCGGGAGTCCCGGCAGCGCGGCTGGTGGCACGAGTTCGGCGACATCCCGTACAGCGTGTACATCGGCCTGGAGGCCGAGGCCTCCTCGATCCGGGCGTACGAGTCCTCCTTCGTGCCCGGTCTGCTGCAGACCCGCGAGTACGCCGAGGCGGTCGTCGCCGGCACCCAGCCCGACACCGACGCCACCGCAGTCCGGCGCCGGGTGGAGGTCCGGCTCAAGCGGCAGAACCGGATATACGGCGAGAACCAGCTCGGCAGTCTCTGGGTGGTGATCGATGAGGCGGTGCTCTGCCGGGAGGTCGGCAGCCGCGAGGTGATGGCGGACCAGCTCTTCCAGCTGCTCCTGCTGAGCGAGCAACCGAACATCAACCTGCAGGTGATTTCGTTCGAGCACGGCGCCCACCCCGGCATGACCGGGACATTCTCCCTGATGGAGTTTCCGGAGTCAGCCGATTCCACCGTCGTCTACTTCGAAGGAGTGACGAGTGATCTCTACCTGGAGAAGGACGCGGATGTACGTCGCTATACCAATCTCTACGACCACCTGCGGGCGGCAGCGCTCGGCGTTGCGGACAGCCGGTCTCTGATACAGAACTATGCGGAGAGGTTCAAGAGATGACCACCAAGACCACGGGCAGCCTCACCTGGCGCAAGAGCAGCTACAGCGGCGGCAACGGTGCCTGCGTCGAGATCGCCGTGCCGTCCGGCGCGACGGTCGCCGTTCGCGACTCGAAGGACCCACAGGGTCCGCAGCTGCACTTCTCCAGGGCCGCCTGGGCCGCCTTCGCCTCCGCTGCGGGCGACGGCGTGTTCGGTGAGGTCTGAGCAGTCCGCTGGTCTTCGAGTGCCCGCCGCGCCCGTTCGCGGCGGGCACTCGCGCATGTCGGCCAGGGTCAGTCGGTCGGGTAGCGCCCGGCCCACACCGCCCGTTCGTCAGGCGGGAGTTCGGGGCCGTGCAGCTCGGGGCCGTGCAGCAGTTCCAGGACGAAGTCGTCGGCCAGTTCCAGGATCGTCCCCCGGCCCTCCAGCTCGGCCAGCAACCCGGGCGGCAGGGCGCTCTCCCCGTGCAGGACGCCGAGCAGGTTGCCGCAGATCGCCCCGGTGGAGTCGCTGTCGCCGGAGTGGTTGACCGCCAGCAGCAGCCCGGACCGCAGGTCGTGCGCCACCAGCGCGCAGTACAGCCCGATCGCCAGGGCCTCCTCGGCCACCCAGCCCTCGCCCAGCGACTCCACCCGCTCCGCGGAGGGCTCCCCGGCGCGTACCGCGTCCAGAGCGCCGCGCAGGGCGGCGGTGGTCTCCTCGTGCGCCGGGCGCTCGGAGAGCAGGGCCAGCGCCAGGTGCACGCCCTCCTCCAGGGTGCCGCCCCGGACCACGGTGTGGACGATCACCGCGAACGCCCCGGCGGAGAGGTAGCCGGTGGGATGGCCGTGGGTCAGCACCGAGCACTCCACGGCCAGCTGGAAGACCAGCTGCGGCTCCCAGGCGACCAGCAGGCCGAACGGCGCGGCGCGCATCACCGTTCCGCAGCCCTTGGAGTGCGGGTTGCGCGGCGCCTCCAGGGTGCCGGGGCGTGCCGCGTCGGGTCCGGTCAGACCGCTCAGGCAGGCCGTGCCCGGGGCGCGCTCGGCGTACAGCCACTCCTGCCGGCCCAGCCAACCGAGCCCGGGCTCGCGCTCGTCCGGGCCCCAGGCGCTCTGGGTGGCGGCCCAGCGGAGATAGGCGCGGTGCACGTCGCTCGGCGGGTGCCAGGCGCCGCCGTCCCGGCGGACGTGCGCCCGGATCAGACCGTCCATGGTGAAGAGCACCATCTGGGTGTCGTCGGTGACCGTCCCGCGCCGCCCGTACGCGGGCACGTACCCGGTCACCCCCTGCGGACCGTGGGCGGCCCGGATCCGCTCCAGCGACTCGAACTCGATGCCCGCGCCGAGCGCGTCGCCGATCGCCCCGCCGAGCAGGCAGCCCCGTACCCGGCTGCGGAAGTCCTGTTGCTGCGCGCGTGACCACAGTGGCAACACGGTCGGGCACCTTTCGTCGGTCGTCCGGACCTCGGGCCGCGCGGAAAGGGGGCGCGGGACGGCGGAGCGCCCTCCCCCGGGGCGGCCTCAAGCGCCCCGCACTGTAGCCGAATACTTTGACCCCTCGGCCCACCATGTCGAACATCCACCCGATCCGACCGGTTGCTCCGTTCTGGGAACTCACGTGCAACCTGATCCGCCGGGCGTGCGTATGCAGGGAGGATGCGCCCGCATCCGATCGAGACAACGGAGCAGCGGCAGGATGACCGACGAGGAGTACAGCGCGTTCTACCTGTCCTCGTTCTCCCTTCTGGTACGGCAGGTCTACGCCATGACGGGGGACTTCAACGAGGCGCAGGACGCGGTCCAGGAGGCCTTCGTCCGGGGCTGGGCGCGGCGCGGGCGGCTGTCGGCCGAGGAGAACTCGCCCGAGGCGTGGATCCGCACCGTCGCCTGGCGGCTGGCCGTCAGCCGCTGGCGCCGGGCGCTGCGCGGGCGGGTGCTGGAGCGCCGGCAGTACACACCGGAGCAGTCGGTGGACGGGCCCGGACCCGAGCACACCGCGCTGGTCGCGGCACTGCGCAGGCTCCCGGCCGCACAGCGGCAGGCCATCGTGCTGTTCCACCTGTGCGACCTGAGCATCAACCAGGTCGCGGCCGAGACGGGTGCGGCGGTCGGCACGGTCAAGGCCCGGCTGTCCCGTGGCCGGGCCGCACTGGCGAAGTACCTCGCCGACGACCCGGACGCGCTGGCCGGTTCCCCCGTCGAGCGCTCCAACCGCGAAAGGATTCGCAGCTGTGCCTGACCTGGACGACACCGCGCGCGGGGACAGGCTCTCCGTCGCACTGCACGGGCTGGCGAGCAACACCCCGGCGGCCCTGCCGCTGCCGTACCAAACGGTCCGCGACCGGGGCCTGCGACGGCGCAGGCGGCGTGGGATCGCGGCGGCCGTGGGCACGGTCTGCGCTGTCGCGCTGCTGGGCAGCGGCGGCCTGCTGCTCCAGGGGCGGCACGGCGCCGCCCCCTCGGTGGTACCGGCCATCACCCCGTCGGGGAGCGCGTCACCGGCTCCGAGCGGCACCCCGACGGCCACCGCCGCCCGACCCCCGATCCGGGTCGACCTCGCGCGGCACCTGGTGATCGTGGGTGCCGACGGCGCCACCAGGGAGCTGCCCGCCACCGCCGGGGCGCCCGCGCACCCGACACGGACCGGCTGGATGACGGTGGCCGGGAAACCCGGAACCATGGGCTTCGACTTCGCGGGAAGCTCGACGGAGGAGCAGTACCGCGTGTCGATGGACTGGTGTGTACAGCTGGCCGACCGGAGCGGCTACCCGACGTACGTCTGCGGCATGCCCTTTCTCACAGGCACCGTGTTCGGGCACGAGAACGTCACCCACGAGAACATCGGTCTGAGCACCGAGGACGCGCGCTGGTACTTCGAGCACGTCTCGGTCGGCGACCGGGTCGAGGTGTCCGGCTGACGTCCGCCGGGGCGTGAGGTCCGCACGCGGTGTCCGCACGCCCCGGTTCCGCTACTCCAGGACCGGGAGCAGCTTCGGCAGGTGCCCGTCCGAGGCCAACGCGGCGGCCCGGCGTTCGGCGGGCACCTCGCCGTAGGTGGTGGTGCGCTGGCGGGCGGGGCGCCCGGCGGCCTCGGCGATGGCCTCCAGGTCGCGGACGGACTTGTAACTGCCGTACGCCGAGCCGGCCATCCGGGAGATGGTCTCCTCCATCAGCGTGCCGCCCAGGTCGTTGGCCCCCGAGCGCAGCATCTCGGCGGCCCCCTCCGCACCCAGCTTCACCCAGCTGGTCTGGATGTTGGGGATGTGCGGGTGCAGCAGCAGCCGGGCCATCGCGGTGACCGCCCGGTTGTCCCGCATGGTCGGGCCGGGCCGGGCGATGCCGGCCAGGTAGACCGGCGCGTTGGTGTGGATGAACGGCAGGGTGACGAACTCCGTGAAACCGCCGGTCCGTTGCTGGATGGAGGCGAGCAGCCGCAGGTGGCCCAGCCAGTGCCTGGGGGTGTCCACGTGCCCGTACATCATGGTGGAGGACGAGCGGATGCCCAACTCGTGTGCGGTGCTGACGACTTCCACCCAGGTGGCGGCCGGCAGCTTGCCCTTGGTGAGGACCCAGCGGACCTCGTCGTCGAGGATCTCGGCGGCCGTGCCGGGGATGGTGTCGAGTCCGGCCTCCTTGGCCTGCTGGAGCCAGTCGCGGATCGAGAGCCCGGTCCTGCTGGCCCCGTTGACGACCTCCATCGGGGAGAAGGCGTGCACATGGATGCCCGGCACCCGCTCCTTCACCGCCCGGGCGATGTCGAAGTACGCGGTGCCCGGCAGGTCGGGGTGGATGCCGCCCTGCATGCAGACCTCGGTCGCGCCGACCTCCCACGCCTGGGCGGCCCGCTCGGCGACCTGCTCCAGCGAGAGGGTGTAGGCGTCGGCGTCGGTGCGGCGCTGCGCGAAGGCGCAGAAGCGGCAGCCGGTGTAGCAGACGTTGGTGAAGTTGATGTTCCGGGTGACGCAGTAGGTGACGTCCTCGCCCACCACCGAGCGGCGCAGGTCGTCGGCGACCCGGCAGAGTGCGTCGAGGGCGGGTCCTTCGGCGTGGAAGAGTGCCAGCGCCTGCTCGTCGGTGAGCCGGGTCGGGTCGTCGGCGGCGACGGCCAGCGCCGTGCGCACGTCACCGTCCAGCCGCTCCACGGGAGTTGCCGCGACCTGTTCGCGCAGGGCCTGCCAGTCTCCGTACACGTCCTCGAAGTCCGCCCGGCGGTCACCGGTGCGGCCCTCGGTGTCGATGGTGCGGTGCAGGTCGGTGCGGCCGGACGGGGCGGGCAGGTCCTCGGGCTCCTGCCAGGGCAGGCCGACGGGCACGACGTCCGGGCGGGCCAGGCCGGTGGCCGGGTCGGCGAGCGCGGTGACGTGCGGCAGGATGCGCGGGTCCAGCCAGGGCTCGCCGTGCAGCACGTACTCGGGGTGGACTGCGAGCCGTTCCCGCAGCTGGAAGCCCTGCGCCTCGGTGCGACGGGCGAGCTCCTCGATCTGCGGCCACGGGCGCTCGGGGTTGACGTGGTCCGGCGTGAGCGGGGAGACGCCGCCCCAGTCGTCGATGCCCGCACTGATGATCAGCTCGTACTCGCTGTCCACCAGGTTCGGCGGCGCTTGGACCCGGGCCGAGGGGCCGAGCACCAGCCGGGTGACGGCGATGACCGCGGCCAGCTCCTCCAGCTCGGCGTCGGGCATCGAACGCATCGCGGTGTCCGGCTTGGCCCGGAAGTTCTGGATGATCACTTCCTGGATGCCGTGGTACTGCCGGGCGACCCGGCGGATCGCGAACAGCGCGTCCGCCCGCTCCTCGTGGTTCTCCCCGATGCCGATCAGCAGGCCGGTGGTGAACGGGACGGAGCTGCGCCCGGCGTCCTCCAGCACCCGCAGCCGGACGGCCGGCTCCTTGTCCGGTGATCCGTGGTGCGGGCCGCCGGGCTCCGACCAGAGCCGGGTGGCGGTGGTCTCCAGCATCATGCCCATCGAGGCCGCGACCGGCTTGAGCCGCTGGAACTCGGTCCAGCCGACCACCCCGGGGTTGAGGTGCGGCAGCAGGCCGGTCTCCTCCAGCACCCTGATCGACATCGCCCGCAGGTACGCCTGGGTGTCGTCGTAGCCGTGCGCGTCCAGCCACTCGCGGGCCTCGGGCCAGCGGTCCTCGGGCCGGTCGCCGAGCGTGAACAGGGCCTCCTTGCAGCCCAGCGCCGCACCCTTGCGGGCGATGTCCAGCACCTCGTCCGGCGACAGGTACATCCCCTGGCCGGCCCTGCGCAGCTTGCCGGGGACGGTGACGAAGGTGCAGTAGTGGCACCGGTCCCGGCAGAGCCGGGTGAGCGGGATGAAGACGCTCTTGGAGTAGGTGATGGTCCCCGGCCGGCCCGCCTCGGCCAGGCCGGCGTCCCGGATCCGGGCCGCGACCGCGCACAGCTCGCGCAGATCCTCACCGCGTGCCTGCAGCAGCACCGCCGCTTCGGCGACGTCCAGGGCGACGCCGTCCCGGGCCCGGCGCAGCGCGCGCCGCATCGAGGTGACGGTCGGTGGGGTGTACGGGGCATCGGTTGCAGCCATGCAGCGAAGATACCCAGCTTTCCTCCGTTCGGCGGACCTGACCCTGATAAGGACTCAGGGTCGCTTGCGTCGTCGGATGTACGGCGATCTGGCCCTGCAGGGCGATGCCCGGACCCCTTCCAACGGTCTCTAATGGAGTGGCAGGACCGTTGAGTGCTACCGAGAGGTTGGACATGGTGGAGCAGGACTTCGCGCACCGGCCGCGTCGCCGGGCCGCGGTGCGCGCGCTGGTACCGGTCGGGGTGATAGCCGCGGCAGCGTCCGGGATCGGGCTGGTGCCCGCGCTGGCGAGCGACTCCGGGCCGAACCTGCCGTCCCTGACGGCGGAGCAGCTGGTGGCGAAGGCGATCGGGTCGGACGTCCAGTCGCTGTCCGGCACCGTGAAGGTGTCGGCCGACCTGGGCGTGCCCACCCAGCTGCTGGGCGCGGCGGACGGGGCCATGGGCGGCGGGCGCGGCAGCCGGGCCGGCGCGGACCCGACAGCCAAGCTGACCGAGCTGCTCGGCGGCGAACACACCCTGCAGGTCGCGGTGGACGGCTCGGACCACCAGCGGGTCGGCCTGATCGAGAACCTCGCGGGCTACGAACTGGTGCGCAACGGCGACCAGGTCTGGGCCTGGGACAGCAGCAGCAACCAGGCGCTGCACCTGACCGCTCCGAAGGACGCCGGCCGGTCCGGCGAGCACGGGCATGGCGAGGCCGGCAAGGCCCCGCTCACCGGCGCGCCGACCACCCCGCAGGAGGCCGCGAAGCTGTTCCTCGGCCAGAGCGCCGCGACCACCTCGGTCACGGTGGACGGCACGGCGACGGTGGCCGGCCAGAAGGCGTACGAGCTGAGCGTGAAGCCCAAGCAGTCCGGCTCCACCATCGGTGAGGTGCGGATCGCGGTGGACGCCGACAACGGCGTGCCGCTTGCTGTGGTGGTGCAGGCCGCCGACGGCAGCAAGGTGCTGGACGTGCACTTCAGCTCGGTTTCCTTCGCCAAGCCGGCTGCCGGGACCTTCGACTTCAAGGCCCCCAAGGGCGCGAAGGTGACGGAGCGTCCGGCCGGTGCGGACGGACAGCACAAGCAGCCCGAGGCCGGCGCCCCGTCCGGGCGCAACGACGTCAGGACGATCGGCGAGGGCTGGACGACGGTGCTCAGCGCCAAGCTGCCCAGTGCCCCGGCACCGAAGCCCGACAGCACCTCCGGCGCGGACCACCGCAAGCACGGCCGCTCCTCGCTCCCGCAGGACCCGGCGGCCCTCGCCAAGTCCCTCGGCAAGAAGGTCGACGGCGGCTCGCTGATCAGCACCAAGGTGCTGAACGTGCTGATCACCGATGACGGCCGGGTCCTGGCCGGCGCCGTGACCCTGCCGGTGCTGCAGAACGCCGCTGGGGTGAAGTAGTGACGACTGCTCCCGACACGGAGCAGGTACGGGGCCGGGCCGCCGACGGCGGCCCGGCCTCCGCCACCGCTCCGGACGACGTGATCCGCACCAGCGGGCTGACCAAGCGGTTCCGGAGCGGCCAGCTCGCGGTGGACAGGCTGGATCTGACGGTGCCCAGGGGCAGCGTCTTCGGCTTCCTGGGGCCGAACGGCTCGGGCAAGACGACGACCATCCGGATGCTGATGGGCCTGATCGCGCCCTCCTCCGGCCTCGCCACGGTGCTCGGCGCCCCGATGCCGCAGTCGGTGGGCACGGTGCTTCCCCGGGTCGGCGCGCTGATCGAGGGCCCGGCCCTGTACGGCTTCCTGTCCGGGCGGGACAACCTGGTCCGGTTCGACGCGGCCGACCCGACCTCCGACCCGCGCACCCGGGCGCGCCGGGTCGCCGAGGCGCTGGATCGGGTCGGCCTGACGGCGGCGGCGGGAAAGAAGGCGCGGGCGTACTCGCTCGGCATGAAGCAGCGCCTCGGCCTCGCCTCCGCGCTGCTTCAGCCGCGCGAGCTGCTGGTGCTGGACGAGCCGACCAACGGTCTTGACCCGCAGGGCATGCGGGAGATCCGCACCCTGGTCCGGGAGGTCGCGGCCGAGGGCACCACGGTCTTCCTCTCCTCGCACCTGCTGGACGAGATCGAGCAGGTGTGCACGCACGCCGCGGTGATGTCCAGGGGCCGGCTCGTGGTGCAGGGCACCGTGGCCGAGCTGGCCGGCCGCGCCCAGGGGCGGCTGGTGGTCCGCACCCCGGACGTCGCGAAGGCCGGGGAGGTGCTGTCCGAGCACCGGGTGGCTGACCTGCGGATCGGTGAGGCGCGGCTGGACGGCCTGGCCGTGGTGGCCGACGAGGAGACGCTGCCCGGACTGTGCGCGGCGCTGGTCGCGGCCGGGGTGCGGGTGCACGGCTTCGGTGTGGAGCGCGGCACGCTGGAGGACGCCTTCGTGGCGCTGACCGGGGAGGGTTTCGATGTCGCGGGCTGAGGCACTGCCGACCGAGCAGGCACCGCAGGCTGCCGAGCCGCCGGAGCAAGCAGTTCGGGCGGCCGAGCAGGCACTGCCCACGGTCGGAGCGGGCCCACGGCCGCGAACGGCGGCGGGCTTCACCGCGCTGTTCCTGGGCGAACTCGCGCTCACCTTCCGCCGGACCAGGACGATCGCGCTGCTGGGCATCCTGGCCGTGCTGCCGGTGCTGATCGGTGTGGTGGTGAAGATCCAGACCGGCGACGCCTCGAACGGCGAGGGCCCGGCGTTCATCGCCCAGGTGACGCAGAACGGCCTGTTCCTGGTGTTCACGGCACTGGCGATGGCCCTGCCGGTCTTCCTGCCGATGACGGTCGGCGTGGTGGCCGGGGACTCCATCGCCGGTGAGGCCGCCACCGGCACGCTGCGCTACCTGCTGGTCGCCCCGGCCGGGCGGACCAGGCTGCTGGCGGCCAAGTTCACCGCCGGGCTGGCGTTCTGCCTGGCCGCGACCATGGCGGTGGTGCTGGCCGCGGTCGCCACGGGCGCGGCGCTGTTCCCGCTCGGCGAGGTCACCCTGCTGTCCGGCGACACCATCGACCTCGGCGCGGCGCTGCTGCGCGCGGTGCTGGTGGCGGGCGTGGTGGCGCTGTCACTGTCCGGCCTGGTGGCGATCGGGCTGTTCATCTCGACCCTGACCGGCAGTGGGATCGCCGCGATGGCGACCACCGTCGGCCTGGTGATCACTGTGCAGATCCTGGACGCCTTCCCCCAGCTGCACGCGATCCAGCCGTTCCTGTTCACCCACCAGTGGATGAGCTTCGGCGACCTGCTGCGCCAGCCGATGCACTGGGACAACGTGTTGCAGAACCTCGGTCTGCAGGCGCTCTACATCGCGGTCTTCGGTTCGGCCGCCTGGGCCCGGTTCACCAGCCAGGACATCACGGCGTGACGGCGACCCGGGTGGCCCCGGCCACCCGGGAGGCAGCCACCGCGCAGGCCAGCAGCGGCAGCTGGGCCGGGGAGATCAGGAAGAGCGGCGACCAGTCCGGGCAGACCAGCCGGACGCCGGCCGTCAGGCCGTACAGCCGGGCCCGGTGCGAGCCCCTGAGCTCCACCCGGTCCAGCCGGTACGGCGGCTTCAGTACGAGCGCCGGGCGCCCCTGCCGCCGCCACTGAATCGCCGGCTGGCCGCCCGTGCCGGAGCTGAGCAGGAGCTCACCGCTCTCGGCCGCGTCCAGCTCGCGCCGTACGGCTGGTACCCGTACCGTCCTGCCTGCGGCGAGTGCGGCACGCTGGAACGGCCTGGCGAACTGTTCCGTGAGCTGGACCATCGCAACCCCTCCTGCTACCCCTTCGTGGGGACGGGTACGGCTTCCGGACGTTGGTAGCCGGACGTTAGCAGGAGACGGGTGTGCTTGAAGAGACCCCGAAGGACGTGTTCACACGGAGGAGTCCACGCCACCACGGGGTGTGACGTTCCGCGACGCTCCCGGGGCGGCCCGGCAGGGCCCTTCGGCCGGTCGGTCTCAGCTGCCGCCTGCGGTCGCCTTCGCCTGGGCGTCATCGGCCGTGGCGGGCGCGGAGACCGGCAGCGACTCGCGCTCCCGGGCCCTGCGCAGCTGGCGCAGCGCGTCGAAGGTGAGCACCGCGAGCGCCACCCAGACCAGGGCGAAGCCGGCCCAGCGGGCCGGGGGCATGGACTCGTGGAAGACCAGGACCCCGAGCAGGAACTGGAACACCGGTGCCAGGTACTGCAGCAGACCGAGCGTGGTGAGCGGGACCCGGATGGCGGCCGCGCCGAAGCAGAGCAGCGGGATCGCCGTCACCATGCCGCTGAGCATCAGCAGCCCGGTGTGCCCCCAGCCGTAGCCGGCGCCGGTGTGTCCGAAAGTGCTCTTCCCCTGCACGCCGAGGTAGACGAGGTAACTCACCGCCAGCGGGAACATCGCGGCGCTCTCCACCGCGAAGCTCTCCAGCCCGCCGAGCGCGACGAGCTTCTTGAGCAGCCCGTAGGTGGCGAAGGTGAGTGCCAGGGTGAGCGCGATCCACGGCGGGCGGCCGTACGCGACGGTGAGCACCACGACCGCCGCCGCGCCGATGCCGACCGCCGCCCACTGCGCGGAGCGCAGCCGCTCGCGCAGCGCCAGCACGCCGAAGGCGATGGTGACCAGGGGGTTGATGAAGTACCCGAGGCTGGTCTCCACCACGTGCCCGGAGTTCACCCCCCAGATGTAGACGCCCCAGTTGACCGAGATCAACGCGGCGGCCGCCACCGAGAGCGCCAGCCTGCGCGGCTGGGCCAGCAGCGGGCGGATCCACGACCAGCGGCGCTGGACCAGCAGGATCAGCAGCACCGACACCAGGGACCAGGTCATCCGGTTGGCGAGGATCTCGGTGGCTCCGCTCGGCTCCAGCAGCGGCCAGAAGAGCGGGAAGACCCCCCAGATTCCGTATGCGGCGAATCCGAGCCAGAAACCCCGGCCGGCCTCCTGCTGGGATCTCTCTACCATCGACCGCCCTGCCCTCCACGTGCGTACTTGCCCGTGCTGACGGTAGCGGGCGAAGGCCGGACTGTCATCTCCGTTTCCACATTTTGGTCATGACATGGTCCGTGGCGTGCCTCACCGCCCTCGGTGGACATCCCCCGGGGCGCGGGAAGGTGCATCCACCGAGGGCGGCAACGGGATCAGAGGACGGCGGCGAGGGTCTCCGCGAGCGCGAAGCCACGCACCGCGCGCGGCACACCGGACCTCAGCGTTCGTCGATCAGCACGGCCAGGCCGTCCAGCACCCGCTGCAGTCCGAACTCGTAGGCGTGTGCAGGGCTGTACGCACCGCCGTACGCCTCCCCCGCCGCCGCGCCGACGCGGGCGGCGGTCGGGTAGCGCTCGGCGTCGAAGACCCGGGCGAGCAGTTCGGCGTTCCTCGCCCACCACTGGCGGTCGTTCATCGCGCTGTCCTGCTCGGCGGCCCGCTCGTCGGCGGCCATCCGGGCGCAGCTCTGGACGAAGGCGAGCAGATGGGTGAGCGCGGAGTCCTGCTCGACCTCGCTGAGGCCGAGCCCGTCCAGGGCACGCAGCTCGTACTCGTACTTGGCCATCAGGCCGGGGCCGAGCGGCGGGCGGCTGGTGGCGACGGCGGCGATCCAGGGGTGCGCGGCGTACAGCGCCCGGTTGTCCTCCGCCACGGCCGTCACCCGGGCCCGCCAGCCGGCGCCGGCCGGGGCGGTGCGCGGCATCGCACCGTAGAGGGTGTCGAGCATCAGGTCGAGCAGTTCGACCTTGCCGGGGACGTAGGTGTAGACCGCCATCGGCGAGAGGCCGAGCTCCTGGGCGACCCGGCGCATGGTGACCGCCTCGACCCCCTCGGCGTCGGCGACGGCGATGGCGGCGGCGGCGATCTCGGTGCTGGAGCGGGCCTGTTTCGGCCCCCGGCGGGCGGCCTTGGGCTGCGATTCCCCCCAGAGCAGTGCGAGGGTGCGCGCGGGATCACCTGCACTGCTGCGGTCCGTGGCCATGGGGGAATCCTTCCACGCATTGTCTCCGTACTGTGTACAGCGCACGGAGATGGCGGCACGGCGCGCGGAGAGGAAGCAGTGACTTCGACCTTCGACCCGGGTGCCGAGTTCGACCGACAGGCGCGGATGAAGACCGGGAAGGGCAATCCGCACACCTGGCTCGGCATGGCCTCCGCCGCCGAACGCCTCGGCCCGACCTGACGGCACCGGCCGGGGCGATGCCGGCGCGTCCGCCTCCCGGGGACGGGCGGCGCTCGGCGTGTCCCGCCACCAACCGATGCCCCTTGGCCCCACCCCGTCCGGTTGCGGCTCATCGCCGGTTAACCGGGCGGGGAAGGGATCCGACGACGGGCCGGCATCCCACCGCAGCGACGGCCCGCGCGAGCCCCGGAGGACATCGTGCGCACGGAGGAGAACTGTCCACAGCACGGCGGCGCAGCCGATCCGCCGGATCGGCCGGGTCGCCGACGAGTGCTCCAGGCCGGGCTGGCCCTCGGGGCGGCCGCGGCGGTGACCCTCGCGCCGGTCGCCTTCGCGGCGGCCACCGAGGGCGAGCAGACCCGGGTGATCACCGGCCATCTCCCCACCGGGGCGCCCGACTTCGTCTACCTCCCGGTCGAAGTCCCGCCCGGTGTGCGGGAGATCGCCGTCTCGTACAGCTATGACCGGCCGGCCGTGCCCCCCGGCACCCCGGGCAACTCCTGTGACATCGGGGTCTTCGACGAACGCGGCACCGGCCTCGGCGGGCCCGGGTTCCGGGGCTGGTCGGGCGGGTTCCGGACGTCGTTCGCGGTCAGCCGGGGCGAGGCCACCCCCGGCTATCTGCCGGGGCCCGTCCAGCCCGGGACCTGGCACGTGGTGCTGGGCCCGTACCAGGTGGCGCCGCAGGGGATGGACTACCGGGTCGAGGTGACGCTCCGGTTCGGCGACGCGGGCGGGGAGTTCACGCCCTCTTACCCGGCCGAGCGGGCGCGCGGGCGCGGCCGGGCCTGGTACCGGGGCGACTGCCACCTGCACACCGTCCACTCCGACGGCCGCCGCCTCCCGGCCGAGGTGGCCGCGGGCGCACGGGCGGCCGGGCTGGACTTCATCGTCTCCACCGACCACAACACCCCGTCCTCGCACGGCGTCTGGGGCCCGCTGGCCGGCCCCGACCTGCTGATCGTGACCGGCGAGGAGGTCACCACCCGCAACGGCCACTGGCTGGCCCTGGGCATCGGCCCCGGGGAATGGCTCGACTGGCGCTACCGCTCCCGGGACGACGCGTACCCCCGCTTCGCGCGCCAGGTCCACCGCGCCGGCGGCCTGGTCGTGCCCGCGCACCCCTACTGCCCGTACGTCGCCTGCCAGTGGAAGTTCGGCTACGAGGAGGCGGACGCGGTCGAGGTCTGGAACGGCCCCTGGACGTATGACGACGAGTCCGCCGTCGACAGCTGGGACTCCCGTCTCGCCGAGGCCGTCCGGCACGGGCGGCCCTGGCTGCCCGCGATGGGCAACAGCGACGCGCACAGCGCCCCGCAGGTCATCGGCCTGCCGCACAATGTGGTGCTGGCCGACGACCTGACCCGGGCGGACGTCCTGGCCGGACTGCGGGCCGGCCGCAGCTGGATCGCCGAGTCGGCCGGGATCGGCCTGGCCTTCACCGCCACCGGGCAGGGCCGGCGGGCGGGGATCGGTGAGCAGCTGACCGTGCCCGGGGGCGCCCCCGTGGATGTCAGGCTGGAGGTCTCCGGCGTGCCCGGTGGCACCGTGCGGTTCATCACCGATGAGGGACAGCTGCACCAGGAGTCGCTGCCTGCTTCCGGCGGCGGCACGGCGACCTGGCGGACTACCGCCTCGCTCGCCGGCTATGTCCGGGCGGAGGTGCGCCACCCACGGGCGGACGGCAGCCCCGGCCAGGGCAACACCATGGGCGCGGACCTCCCCTGGGGCCCGATGGCGGCCCTCACCAACCCGATCCTGCTCAAGATCGCCGGCTGACCGGAGGGACGGCCGGGGAGAGCGTCGGGAACCGCACACCCGACGCTCTTCCCGGCCGCCCGCCGGACAGGTCCTACGCCACCGTCCAGGTGTCGGTGCCCGCGAGCAGCGTCGCGAGGTCACCCCGGCCCTTGGCCTCGACCGCCTGGTCGAGCTGGTCGGACATCAGGGTGTCGTAGACCGGGCGCCGGACGTCGCGCAGCACGCCGATCGGGGTGTGGTGCAGGGTGTCCGCGTCGGCGATCCTGGTGAGCGCGAACGCCCGTGCGGCGCTGGGGTGGTGGCTGTCGTGCACCAGGATGTCCGCCCGGTTGGCGTCCGTCACCTCGGCGACCTGCAGCTCGCCGTCCGGCCCCCGGAAGACGCCCTGGCCGGCGAAGGCGATCGGCTGCCCGTGTTCCAGCCGGATCAGCGCCTCGTCCCTGGTCGCCGGGTCCTTGAGCACCTCGAAGGCGCCGTCGTTGAAGATGTTGCAGTTCTGGTAGATCTCCACGAACGCCGTGCCCTCGTGCTCGGCGGCGGCCCGCAGCACGGACTGCAGGTGCTGCCGGTCGGAGTCGATGGTGCGGGCGACGAAGGTGGCCTCGGCGCCGACGGCCAGCGAGAGCGGGTTGAACGGGGCGTCCAGCGAGCCCATCGGCGTGGACTTGGTGATCTTGCCGAGCTCGCTGGTGGGCGAGTACTGGCCCTTGGTGAGCCCGTAGATCCGGTTGTTGAAGAGCAGGATCTTCAGGTTGACGTTGCGGCGCAGCGCGTGGATCAGGTGGTTGCCGCCGATGGAGAGCGCGTCGCCGTCGCCGGTGACCACCCAGACGCTCAGGTCTGGCCGGGAGGCGGCGAGGCCGGTGGCGATGGCCGGGGCACGGCCGTGGATGGAGTGCACCCCGTAGGTGTTCATGTAGTACGGGAACCGGGAGGAGCAGCCGATGCCGGAGACGAAGACGGTGTTCTCTCTGCGGATGCCCAGCTCGGGCATGAAGGACTGGACGGCGGCCAGAATGGCGTAGTCGCCGCAGCCCGGGCACCAGCGGACCTCCTGGTCCGTCTTGAAGTCCTTCGCACTCTGCGGCGCTTCGGCCTTCGGCACCCGCCGCAGCGAACCGAAGGGCTCGCCGGCGGCTGAACCGCGGGACTTGTCGGCGGCCTGGCCGCGGGCCTCAGCCATGGTTCTCCTCCAGCGTTCCGATCGCTGCGGACAGCACGTCCGCCAACTGGGCGGCCTTGAACGGCAGTCCGCGCACCTGGTTGTAGGACTGGGCATCCACCAGGTACCTGGCGCGCAGCAGCAGGGCCAGCTGGCCCAGGTTCATCTCGGGCACCACGACCCGGTCGTACGCCTTCAGCACCGCACCGAGGTTGGCCGGGAAGGGGTTCAGGTGCCGCAGGTGCGCCTGGGCGATCCGGCCGCCGTCGGCGCGCACCCGCCGTACGGCCGCGGTGATCGGGCCGCAGGTGGAGCCCCAGCCGATCACCAGCGCCCGGGCCTCGCCGCTCGGGTCGTCAACCTCCAGCTCCGGCACGGTGATTCCGTCGACCTTGGCCCGGCGGGTGCGGACCATCAGGTCGTGGTTGGCCGGGTCGTAGGAGATGTTCCCGGTGCCGTCCTGCTTCTCGATGCCGCCGATCCGGTGTTCCAGGCCGGGGGTGCCGGGGACGGCCCAGGGGCGGGCGAGGGTCTGCGGGTCGCGCTTGTAGGGCCAGAAGACCTCGCTGCCGTCCTCCAGGGTGTGGTTCGGGCCGGTCGCGAACTCGACCCGCAGGTCGGGGAGTTCTTCGACCGGAGGGATCCGCCAGGGCTCGGATCCGTTGGCCAGGTAGCCGTCGGAGAGCAGCATCACCGGGGTGCGGTACGTGACGGCGATCCGGGCCGCCTCCAGGGCCGCGTCGAAGCACTCGGCCGGGGTCGCGGGGGCCACGATCGGCACCGGGGCCTCGCCGTTGCGGCCGAACATCGCCTGCAGCAGGTCGGCCTGCTCGGTCTTGGTCGGCAGCCCGGTGGACGGGCCGCCGCGCTGGATGTCGACCACCAGCAGCGGCAGTTCGAGTGAGACCGCGAGGCCGACCGTCTCCGACTTCAGCGCCACGCCGGGCCCGGAGGTGGTGGTCACACCGAGCGCGCCGCCGAAGGCCGCGCCGAGCGCGGCGCCGATCCCGGCGATCTCGTCCTCGGCCTGGAAGGTGCGCACGCCGAAGTTCTTGTGCCGGCTCAGCTCGTGCAGGATGTCCGAGGCCGGGGTGATCGGGTACGAGCCGAGGAACAGCGGCAGTCCGGAGCGCTCGGAAGCGGCGATCAGTCCGTAGGCGAGCGCCAGGTTGCCGGAGATGTTCCGGTACGTGCCGGCCGGGAGCCGGGCCGGCGGGACCTCGTAGGAGACTGCGAAGCTCTCGGTGGTCTCGCCGAAGTTCCACCCCGCGCGGAAGGCCTTGATGTTGGCCTCGGCGATGTCCGGCTTCTTGGCGAACTTCTGGCGCAGGAAGCTCTCCGTGCCGTGGGTGGGCCGGTGGTACATCCACGACAGCAGACCGAGCGCGAACATGTTCTTCGCCCGCTCGGCGTCCTTGCGGGCCAGACCGCTGTCCTTCAGCGCCTCCAGGGTCAGCGTGGTCAGCGGCACCTTGTGCAGGTTGTAGGCCGAGAGCGAGCCGTCGGCCAGCGGGTCGGCCGGGTATCCGACCTTCGCCAGTGCGCGCTTGGTGAACTCGTCGGTGTTGACGATGATCTCCGCGCCGCGCGGCAGGTCGGCCAGGTTGGCCTTGAGCGCGGCCGGGTTCATCGCCACCAGGACGTTCGGGGCGTCACCCGGCGTGAGGATGTCGTGGTCGGCGAAGTGCAGCTGGAAGCTGGAGACACCCGGCAGCGTCCCGGCGGGTGCCCGGATCTCGGCCGGGAAGTTCGGCAGGGTGGAGAGATCGTTGCCGAACGAGGCGGTCTCCGAGGTGAACCGGTCACCGGTCAGCTGCATGCCGTCACCCGAGTCGCCGGCGAACCGGATGATCACCCGGTCCAGCCGCCGGATCGGCTTGGCCTGCGCCCGCCCCGGGGGCGCGACTCCCTGGCCTTCTCCGCCCGAGCCGCCCTTTGCCTCTGTCTGATCGACCTGGCTGGTCACTACCGCAGACCTCCTCGTGAGCACCAGCCGCGGGCGTGAGCCGTGTGCCCCGTCCGCCTGGTGCACCAGAAGGCATCCTAAGCTCGCTCATCTTGACCGGCCCGTAACTTGCGAATGTACGGTGCCGACTTCCCCAAGCGGGCCGTTCGGCCTTCCCCGCCCGGAAGTTGCGGTGGTCAGCGCTCGGCGGGGTGGCCTGCCCTCAAGATCGAGATTACTCTTCTCGGGCCGGGTCTTCAGCCCCTCCGGCTAGCCGTTGAGGTAGGTCAGGACGGCCAGTACCCGGCGGTGGTCCTCGGTGCTCTGGGCCAGGCCGAGCTTCTGGAAGATGCTGCTCACGTGCTTCTCGACGGCACCGTCCGAGACCACCAGCTGCTTGGCGATCGCCGCGTTGGTCCGGCCCTCGGCCATCAGTCCGAGCACCTCGCGCTCACGCGGGGTGAGGAGCTCCAGCACATCGCTCTTCCGGCTGCGGCTGAGCAGCTGCTGCACCACCTCCGGGTCCAGCGCCGTCCCGCCCCCGGCCACCCGGACCACCGCGTCCACGAACTCGCGCACCTCGGCCACCCGGTCCTTCAGCAGGTAGCCGACGCCCCGGCTGGAGCTGGCCAGCAGCTCGCCCGCGTAGCGCTCCTCCACGTACTGGGAGAGCACCAGGACGCCGAGGCCCGGGTACAGGCCGCGGAGGGCCACGCAGGCGCGGACGCCCTCGTCCGTGTGGGTCGGGGGCATCCGCACGTCCGCCACCACCACGTCGGGCAGGGCCTCTGCGGCGGCCAGCTCCTGGACGGCGCGCAGCAGCGCCTCCCCGTCGCCGACCTGGGCCACGACCTCCAGACCGCGGTCGGTGAGCAGGCGGGTCAGGCCCTCCCGCAGGAGTACCGAGTCCTCGGCGATGACGACGCGCATGCGGGTTGCTCCTTCGGAGTCTTCGGGGCGCGCGGAAGGGCGCGAGGCGGCGGGCGTCGGGGCCGGCGGGCGCGTTACCCGGCACTCCCGACCGGGAGGGTGGTGCGACTCGCGGCGCCGGGCGGGCGCGCGCTGGCTCCCCTTCCCGGGCACGCGGCCGAGCCGGGCGGCGCCCCGCACGCCCCGGGGCACTCCGTCACATGGTGCGGATGGCGACGGTGTCGCAGAGTCCCTGGAGGGCGTCCTTGGCCGGGCAGTCCGGGAGGGGTTCCAGCAGGGCGCGGGCCTCTTCGGCGTAGCGCAGTGTCTCGCGGCGGGCCCGCTCCAGTGCCGGGTGCCGGCGGAGCAGCCGGAGTGCCTCGGCGTGCAGTTCGTCGTTCCCGGCGAGGTCGAGGGTGAGCAGCTCGCGCAGGCGCACGTCCGAGGGGTCCTCCGGGTCCACCGGGGTCTGCTGGAGCAGCAGGATCGGCAGGGTGGGGACGCCCTCGCGCAGGTCGGTGCCCGGGGTCTTGCCGGACTCGTCACCGTCGCTGGCGATGTCAAGGACGTCGTCGGCGAGCTGGAAGGCGATGCCGATCTTCTCGCCGTACTGGGTGAGGATGCCGACGGTCCGCTCCTCGGCGCCGGCCATCAGCGCGCCGAAGTGGCAGGAGACGGCGATCAGCGAGCCGGTCTTGCCCGCCAGGACGTCCAGGTAGTGCTGGAGCGGGTCGTCGTCCGGGCCGGGGCCGGCGGTCTCCAGGATCTGGCCGGTGACGAGCCGTTCGAAGGCGTCGGCCTGGAGCCGGACGGCCTCCGGGCCGAGCTCGGAGAGCACCTGTGAGGCGCGGGAGAAGAGGAAGTCGCCGGTGAGGATCGCGACCGAGTTGTCCCAGCGGGAGTTGGCGCTGGGGGCGCCCCGGCGGACGGGGGCCTCGTCCATCACGTCGTCGTGGTAGAGGGTGGCCAGATGGGTCAGCTCGACCACCACGGCGGAGGGGACCACGCCGGGCGCGTTCGGGTCGCCGAACTGCGCGGCCAGCATGACCAGCAGGGGGCGGAAGCGCTTGCCGCCGGCCTGGATCAGGTGACTGGCGGTGACCGTGATGAACGGCACCTCGCTCTTGACCGTCTCGGTCAGTGCGCGCTCCACGGCGTCCAGGCCGACCTGGACGTCGCGGGTCAGATCGCGGTCCTGCACGCTCAGCCCGAAGGGCCCCACGACGGTCACGAAGACCACTCCTGTCCCTGGTCGATCTAGCGGCCCGGTCCCTGAGTGCCGCCGCTGGCCTACAAGGAGGGTATCCGGTCACGAGTGGATCACCAGCACGGGCATGGGCCCCTGCGGTGTGTGGTCCTCCGGCCCCCGTCTGACGGCCGAAGGTGCCCCCGTCCGATGGCGGGGTGCGGAGCGGGCGCGACCGGGGCCCGCGATGATGTGCCGCGGGCCCCGGCCGGGTGGTGCGTCAAGAGGTGTGGAACTGGCGGAAGACCGGTGTGGAACCGGCGGACGGACCGTTAACGGACGAACAGTGACGCCTTGCTCGCGAGGTCCAGGAAGTACTGCGGAGCGAGTCCCAGGACCAGCGTGACCAGGACGCCGATACCGATCGCGGTGGCCGTGAGTGGGCTGGGCACGGCCACCGCCGGGCCGCCGGCCTTCGGGTCGGAGAAGAACATCAGCACGATGACCCGGATGTAGAAGAAGGCCGCGACCGCCGAGCTCAGCACACCGACGATCACCAGCGGGGTCGCCCCGCCCGCCGCCGCGGCCTGGAAGACCGCGAACTTCCCGGTGAACCCGCTGGTCAGCGGGATACCGGCGAAGGCCAGTAGGAAGAGCGCGAAGACCGCCGCCACCAGGGGCGAGCGCCGGCCCAGTCCGGCCCAGCTGGACAGGTGGGTGGCCTCGCCCTTGGAGTCGCGGACCAGGGTCACCACCGCGAACGCGCCGAGGGTGACGAAGGAGTACGCGAGCAGGTAGAACAGCACCGCGCCCAGGCCCTGCCGATTGGTGGCGATCACGCCGGTGAGGATGAATCCGGCGTGCGCGATCGAGGAGTACGCCAGCAGCCGCTTCACGTCCTGCTGAGTGACCGCCAGGATCGCCCCGGCCACCATGGTGAGGATCGCCACCGCCCACATGACGGGCCGCCAGTCCCACTTGAGGCCGGGGAAGGCCACGTAGAACAGCCGCAGGAAGGCGCCGAAGGCCGCCGTCTTGGTGGCCGCCGCCATGAAGCCGGTGACCGGGGTCGGCGCACCCTGGTAGACGTCCGGGGTCCAGGCGTGGAACGGCACCGCGCCGACCTTGAACAGCAGGCCGACCGAGAGCATCGCCAGGCCGATCAGCAGCAGTACGTCGTTCTGGGTGGTGACCGCGAGCGCCGGGGTGACCGGGGCGACCCCTGACACCACGTCGGCGATGTCGCCGAGCTGGACGCTGCCCGCGTAGCCGTACAGCAGCGCGGTGCCGAACAGGAAGAACGCCGAGGCGAAGGCGCCGAGCAGGAAGTACTTGACCGCCGCCTCCTGGGAGAGCAGCCGGCGGTGCCGGGCCAGGGCGCAGAGCAGGTAGAGCGGGAGGGAGAAGACCTCCAGCGCCACGAACATGGTCAGCAGGTCGTCGGCAGCCGGGAAGAGCAGCATGCCGCCGACCGCGAACAGGGTGAGCGGGAAGACCTCGGTGGTGGTGAACCCGGCCGTGGTCGCCTGCCGTTCCTGCTCGCCGCCCGGTACGGCGGCGCCCTGGGCGGCGAAGGCGTCCACCCGGTGGCCGCCTCGGCGGGGCTCCAGGCGGCGCTCGGCGTACATCAGCACGGCGAGCACCGAGGAGAGCAGGACCACGCCCTGCAGGAAGAGCGCCGGGCCGTCGATGGCCACCGCACCCATGGCCAGCAGTCCGGACTTGGTGGTGGCGTGGCCCTGGGCGGCGAGCACCACCACGGCGGCGAAGGCACCGCCGAGGCCGAGCAGCGAGACGGCCACCTGGGTGACGTAGCGCAGCCGGCGGGGCAGGAAGGCCTCGATCAGGATGCCCGCGATCGCGGCGCCGAAGACCACCAGCATCGGGGAGAGCTGGCCGTACTCGATGTGCGGAGCCGGGATGCTCGGGCTGTTGCCGCCGGCGGCGGCGAGCAGCTGGCTCATTCGTGCTCACCTCCGGAGGTGGTGGCGGCGACCGGGTGGACGGGGGCCGGGTCGGTCCGGTGGACCTGGGAGAGGGTGGCGTTCACCGCCGGGTTGACGAGATCGGTGAGCGGCTTGGGGTAGACGCCGAGGAACAGGGTCAGCGCCACCAGCGGTGCCACCACCAGGAGTTCACGCAACCGCAGGTCGGCCATGCCCTCGACCCCGGCCTTGACCGGGCCGGTCATGGTGCGCTGGTAGAGCAGCAGCGCGTACAGCGCGGCGAGCACGATGCCGATGGTGGCGATCACGCCGATCGCCGGGTACCTGCTGAAGGTGCCGACCAGCACCAGGAACTCGCTGACGAACGGCGCCATCCCGGGCAGCGAGAGCGTGGCGAGAGCGCCGATCAGGAAGGTGCCCGCCAGCACCGGGGCGACCTTCTGCACTCCGCCGAAGTCCGAGATCAGCCGCGAGCCCCGACGGGAGATCAGGAAGCCCGCGACCAGCATCCAGGCGGCGGTGGAGATGCCGTGGTTGACCATGTAGAGCGTGGCGCCGGACTGCCCCTGGCTGGTGAAGGCGAAGATGCCCATGATGATGAAGCCGAAGTGCGAGATCGACGCGTACGCCACCAGCCGCTTGATGTCCTTCTGGCCGACCGCCAGCAGCGCGCCGTAGACGATCCCGATCAGCGAGAGCACCAGGATGTACGGCCCGAAGGTGCGGGAGGCGTCCGGGAAGAGGCCGAGGCAGTACCGGAGCATCGCGAAGGTGCCGACCTTGTCGACCACGGCCGTGATCAGCACCGCGACCGGGGCGGTGGACTCGCCCATCGCGTTCGGCAGCCAGGTGTGCAGCGGCCAGAGCGGGGCCTTCACGGCGAAGGCGAAGAAGAAGCCCAGGAAGAGCAGCTTGCCGGTGGTCGGGTCGATCGCCAGCTTGCCGCTCGCGATCGCGTCGGCCAGGACCGGCAGGTTGAAAGTGCCCTCGCCCTGGTCCTGCGCGATCACGTACAGGCTGATCACGGCGGCCAGCATGACCAGGCCGCCGAGCAGGTTGTAGAGCAGGAACTTCACGGCCGCGTAAGAGCGTTGGGCGCCGGAGTCCGGGCCGCCGGCGCGGTCGCCGAAGCCGCCGATCAGGAAGTACATCGGGATCAGCATGGCTTCGAAGAACACGTAGAAGACGAAGACGTCGGTGGCCAGGAAGGAGACCAGCACCATCGCCTCCACCGCGAGGACCAGGGCGAAGAAGCCCTGGGTGCGGCGGACGTTCTCGAAGGTCCCGTCGGGGGTGCCGGGCCCCTCGCCCCCAGCCTCCGGCCGGGGGTGCCCCCGCCCGTTGGCAGGCGAGGAGGGCGGATCGGCGTCGTGCCAGGAGGCCAGCATGACGATCGGAACGAGTACCGCGGTGAGCAGCGCGAGGACCGCGGCGATGCCGTCCACGCCGAGCGAGAAGCCGATCCCGAAGTTGCGGATCCAGGGGTGGTACTCGGTGAGCTGGTAGCGCGGCCCGCCGGGGCGGAAGCTCGCGGCGACGGCGACCGTCAGCCCCAGAGTGGCCGCCGAGACGGCCAGCGCGACGGCCTTCCCGGTCCGGCGGCGGGCCTCGGAGGTGCCGGCCGGCAGCGCGGCGGTGAGCACCGCGCCGGCGGCCGGGACGGCGCAGGTCGCGGACAGCAGATAGCTCATGGCCTGCCTCCTGGAGGAGTGTTTTGTCGCATGGTCAGACCGACCTCATCAGGAGAGTGGTGGCGGCCAGCAGCAGCGCACCGCCGAACATGGAGAGCGCGTAGGAGCGGGCGAACCCGGTCTGGATCCGGCGCAGGCGGCTGGAGAGGCCGCCGATGGTGGCGGCCAGGCCGTTGACGAAGCCGTCCAGACCCTTGCTGTCCAGGTAGACCAGCGCGGCGGTGAGCCCGGAGCCGGGGCGGACCAGGACCGCGTGGTTGAAGTCGTCCTGGAGCAGGTCACGGCGGGCCGCCCGGGTGAGCGGCGAGCCGACCGGCGGGGTGACCGGTACGGGCGAGCGCCCGTACATCAGGTACGCCAGGCCCACGCCCGCCAGCATGCACAGGGTGGTGAGCAGGGTGACGGTGAGCGGCTGGAGCGGCGAGTGGCCCTCGGCGTGCCCGGTGACGGGTTCGAGCCACTTGAGGAAGGAGCTGTTCAGGGTGAACAGCCCACCGGCGAAGACCGAACCGACGGCCAGCAGGACCATCGGGACGGTCATCACGGACGGCGACTCGTGCGGGTGCGGCTCCTCGCCGGTCTCCGCCGACGGTTGCCAGCGCTTCTCGCCGAAGAAGGTCAGCACCATCACCCGGGTCATGTAGAACGCGGTGACTGCGGCGCCCACCAGGGCGCACAGGCCCAGGATCCAGCCCTCGGTCCCGCCCTTGGCGAAGGCCGCCTCGATGATCTTGTCCTTGGAGAAGAAGCCGGACAGACCGGGGAAACCGATGATCGCCAGGTAGCCGAGGCCGAAGGTGACGAAGGTGATCGGCATGTACTTGCGCAGGCCCCCGTAGTGCCGCATGTTCACCTCGTCGTCCATGCCGTGCATGACCGACCCCGCACCGAGGAAGAGCCCGGCCTTGAAGAAGCCGTGGGTGACCAGGTGCATGATGGCGAAGGCGTACCCGATCGGGCCGAGCCCGGCCGCCAGCACCATGTAGCCGATCTGCGACATGGTGGAGCCGGCCAGCGCCTTCTTGATGTCGTCCTTGGCACAACCGACGATCGCACCGAAGAGCAGCGTCACCGCACCGACCGCCACCACGGCGGTCTGGGCGTCGGGGGCCAGGTTGAAGACGGCGGCCGACCTGGTGATCAGGTAGACCCCGGCGGTCACCATGGTGGCCGCGTGGATCAGGGCCGAGACCGGGGTCGGGCCCTCCATCGCGTCGCCGAGCCAGGACTGCAGCGGCACCTGGGCGGACTTGCCGCAGGCCGCGAGCAGCAGCATCAGGCCGATCGCGGTCAGCTTGCCCTCGCTCGCCCGTCCGGCGGCCCCGAAGACGGGCTCGAAGGCGAAGCTGCCGAACTCGGTGAACATCAGCATGATCGCGATCGACAGGCCCATGTCGCCGACCCGGTTGACGATGAACGCCTTCTTGGCGGCCGTCGCCGCGCTCGGCTTGTGCTGCCAGAACCCGATCAGGAGGTACGAGGCGAGCCCGACGCCCTCCCAACCGACGTACAGCAGCAGGTAGTTGTCGGCGATCACGAGCAGCAGCATCGCTGCCAGGAAGAGGTTGAGATAGCCGAAGAAGCGGCGGCGGCGCTCGTCGTGGGCCATGTAGCCCACCGAGTAGAGGTGGATCAGGGTGCCGACGCCGGTGATCAACAGGACGAAGGTGATGGACAGTTGGTCGAGCTGGAAGGAGACGTCGGCCTGGAAGCCGTTCACCGGGATCCAGCTGAACAGGTGCTGGTGCACCGCCCGCGCCTCGGCCCGGCGCCCCAGCATGTCCGAGAACAGCACGGCGCCGAAGGCGAAGGAGAGCGCGGCGGCCAGCGTGCCCAGCCAGGGCCCGATCCGGTCCAGTGCCCGTCCGCCGAGCAGCAGCAGGGCGGCGCCGGCCAGCGGGGCCGCGACCAGCAGCGGAATAAGGGAGTTCACGTGTTGGGCCCTCCGCCTACAGCTTCATCAGGTTGCTGTCGTCGACCGAAGCGGAGTGCCTGGTCCGGAAGATGCTGACGATGATGGCGAGGCCGACCACGACCTCGGCCGCCGCGACCACCATGGTGAAGAAGGCGATGATCTGGCCGTCCAGGTTGCCGTGCATCCGGGAGAAGGTGACCAGTGCCAGGTTGGACGCGTTCAGCATCAGTTCGACGCACATGAACAGCACGATCGCGTTCCGCCTGATCAGCACGCCGCTCGCGCCGATGGTGAACAACAGGGCGGCCAGGTAGAGGTAGTTGACGGGATTCACGTCTCGTCCGCCTCCTTCTTCGAAGCCTTCTCGGGGACCGTCTCCAGCGCCTTGCGCGGCCCGGTGACCGGCGGGCGCGCGGACGGCGGCCGGCCCAGCCAATCGGCGGTGGCGGACTCCAGCTCGGCCATCCGGCGCAGCATCTCCTGGCTGACGTCGCGGATCTGGCCGCGCTCGCGCAGCGTGCCCATCACGGAGTGCTCGGCGACGGTGCCGTCCGGCAGCAGGGCAGGGATGTCCACCGCGTTGTGCCGGGCGTAGACGCCGGGGGCGGGCTGCGGCGGCACCTGGATGTTGTCCCTGACCCGCTGGGCGGCCAGCTCGCGCTGGGTGCTGCGGGCCTTCACGTGTTCGCGGTGGGTCAGCACCATGGCGCCGACCGCGGCGGTGATCAGCAGGGCGCCGGTGACCTCGAACGCCCAGACGTACTTGGTGAACAGCAGTCGGGCCAGCCCCTGCACGTTGCCCTCGGCGTTGGCCTCGGCCAGCCCGGTGAAGTGCCCCAGCTTCGCGCTGGCGATGCCGGCGACGAGCAGTACTCCGAAGCCGAGTCCGCAGAGCGCGGCGGCGATCCGCTGGCCCTTCAGCTGCTCCTTCAGCGAATCCGCGGAGGTGACCCCGACCAGCATCACCACGAACAGGAAGAGCATCATGATCGCGCCGGTGTAGACGACGATCTGCACCACGCCCAGGAACACCGCGCCCTGCGCCAGGTAGCAGACCGCCAGCGCCAGCATGGTGGCCGCCAGGCAGAGCGCGCTGTGCACGGCCTTCTTCATCAGCAGCATGCCCAGCGCGCCGCCGACCGCGACCACGGCCAGCACCCAGAACTGGACCGCCTCTCCGGTGGAGGTCACGGCTGCACCTCCTTGTCCCGTACCGTGCGCTCCTGCTGCACCGTGCCCGGCGCGGCGGCGGGGATCTCGCCCCGGTAGTAGGCGCCCTCGTCGGCACCCGGGTAGATCGCGTGCGGGGTGTCGACCATGCCCTCGCTCAGCCCCACCAGCAGTTGCTCCTTGGTGAAGATCAGGTCGGCCCGGGAGTCGTCCGCCAGCTCGTACTCGTTGGTCATGGTGAGCGCCCGGGTCGGGCACGCCTCGATGCACAGCCCGCACAGGATGCAGCGGGCGTAGTTGATCTGGTACACCGCGCCGTAGCGCTCGCCGGGCGAGTAGCGCTCCTCGTCCCGGTTGTCCGCGCCTTCGACGTAGATCGCGTCGGCCGGGCAGGCCCAGGCGCAGAGCTCGCAGCCGACGCACTTCTCCAGGCCGTCCGGGTGCCGGTTCAGCTGGTGGCGGCCGTGGAAGCGCGGTGCGGTGGGCTTCCGGTACTCCGGGTACTGCTCGGTGAGCCGCTTCTTGAACATGGCCTTGAAGGTCACGCCGAAGCCTGCGGCCGGTCCGAGGATCGACGGCCCGGTCGTTGGAGTGGGCCCGGTGGTCTTGTCAGTCCTGTCGTCCGACATCCCGGTTCAGCTCCCTTCGGAATGGTCGGGCCCGTTGAGGGCGTCCTGGAGTTGCGGGGCCCGGCTGCGGCGGCGCGGTACGGGCGGGAGCTGCTGGCCGGGCAGCGGCGGCACCGGGTAGCCGCCGGCCATCGGGTCGAACTCCCCGCCCGGCGGGGCCCCGTGGTCGGATGCGGCCGGCTCGGGCTCCTTGCGGAGCACGTCCCGCAGCAGGGCCAGCAGCAGGATCACCCCGATCGGCGCGCCGACGTAGAGCACCACCTGGCCGAAGTCGTAGCCCTCGTTGCGCAGCGCCCGGACGCTGGCCACCATCACCAGCCAGACCAGCGAGACGGGCAGCAGCACCTTCCAGCCCAGCTTCATGAACTGGTCGTAGCGGAGCCGGGGCAGGGTGCCGCGCAGCCAGATGAAGAGGAACAGCAGCAGCTGGATCTTGACGACCATCCACAGCAACGGCCACCAGCCGTGGTTCGCCCCGGCCCAGAAGGCGGAGACCGGCCACGGCGCCCGCCAGCCGCCCAGGAAGAGGGTGCTGGCGACGGCGGAGACGGTGACCATGTTGACGTACTCGGCCAGCATGAACATCGCGAACTTCAGCGAGGAGTACTCGGTGTTGAAGCCGCCGACCAGCTCGCCCTCGGCCTCGGGGAGGTCGAAGGGCGCCCGGTTGGTCTCGCCGACCATCGCGACGATGTAGACGATGAACGACACCGGCAGCAGCACCGCGAACCAGGTCGGCTCCTGGGAGGCGACGATCTGCGAGGTGGACATCGAGCCCGAGTAGATGAACACCGCCGCGAAGGACAGGCCCATCGCGATCTCGTAGCTCACCATCTGGGCCGCCGAGCGCAGGCCGCCGAGCAGTGGGTAGGTCGAGCCGGAGGACCAGCCGGCCAGCACGATCCCGTAGATGCCGACCGACGCCACCGCCAGGATGTAGAGCAGGGCGATCGGCAGGTCGGTGAGCTGCATCGGGGTACGGGTGCCGAAGACGGACACCTCGTCGTCGGCCGGGCCGAACGGGATCACCGCGAAGGCCATGAACGCCGGGATCGCACTGACGATCGGCGCCAGCACGTAGACCACCTTGTCGGCGTGCGTGACGACCAGGTCCTCCTTCAGTGCCAGCTTCACGCCGTCGGCCAGCGACTGGAGCATGCCCCAGGGGCCGTGCCGGTTGGGGCCGATCCGCAGCTGCATCCAGGCGACGACCTTGCGCTCCCAGACGATCGCGATCAGCACCGTGAGCACCAGGAAGGCGAAGCAGAACACCGCTTTCAGCAGCACCAGCCACCACGGGTCGCGGCCGAAGAAGCCGAGGGTTTCATACGCGGCGAGCATCAGGATTCCTCCGCGGGGACTGCCGCGTCCGAGACGGCGGGGGCCGAGTCGGCCGCGGCGATGGTGACCAGGTGGCCGACCGTGGTGCCGAGAGTGCGATGGGCGCCGCCCTCAGTGGAGTTCAGCGGCAGCCAGACGGTGCGGTCGGGCATCGCCCCGGTGATCTCCAGCGGCAGGACCAGCGAACCGGCCGGTCCGGTGACCCGGACGGCCCGGCGGGCGCCGATCTCCTCGGCGGTGGCCGCCGAGAGCCGGACCACGGCGGCGTGCCGGGTGCCGGCCAGGTGCTCGTCACCCTGCTGCAGGGTGCCGTTGTCCAGCAGCAGCCGGTGGCCGGCGAACACCGCCTGCCCGGTGGCCGGGCGGGGCAGCGGGCCCGGGTGGGTGGCCGGCGCGGCCGGCCGGTCGCCCGTCCACGGCGCGAAGCGGTCCAGCTCCAGCCGGGCCGCCAGGACGTCCGGCAGGCCCAGCGGCCGTCCGATCGCGTCCGCCAGCATGTTCAGCACCCGGACGTCGGAGAAGAGCTGACGCTGCATCAGCTGGTCGGGCTTGATCGCGGCCTCGAACATCCGCACCCGGCCCTCCCAGTCCAGGAAGGTCCCGGCCTTCTCCGCCACGGCGGCCACCGGCAGCACCACGTCGGCCCGTTCGGTGACGGCGGACGGGCGCAGCTCCAGCGACACCACGAACGGCACTCGGGCCAGCGCCTCCTCGGCCAGCACCGGATCGGCCAGGTCGTCCAGGCCGACGCCGCCCACCAGCAGCGCGTCCAGGTCGCCGCCGGCGGCGGCGGACAGGATCTGGTCGGTGTCCCGGCCCAGCCCGGCCGGGAGTTCGGCCAGGCCCCAGACGGCGGCGGCGTCACCCCGGGCGGCCGGCACGGACACCGGACGGCCGCCCGGCAGCAGCCCGGGCAGCGCCCCGGCTTCGATCGCCCCACGCTCCCCCGCCCGGCGCGGCACCCAGGCCACCCGGGCACCGGTCGCCTCCGAGAGCCGCAGCACCGCGGTCAGGGCACCGGGCAGCGCCGCCAGCCGCTCACCGGCCAGGATCACCGCACCCGGGCTGCGCAGCGCGTCGGCGGCGCGCCCGGCGTCGTCCGCAAGAACTTCCTTCCCGGCGAGGGCGACCAGCCACTCCGCCTCGGTACCCGGTGCCGCGGGCAGCAGCGCACCGCGCAGCTTGGCCAGCCCCCGGGAGGCGTGCGAGGCGATCGAGAAGACCCGAAGTCCCTTGGCGCGGTTGGCCTTCCGCAGCCGCAGGAAGACGATCGGCGACTCCTCCTCGGCCTCGAAACCGACCAGCAGCACGGCGGGCGCGGCCTCCAGCGCCTGATAGGAAACGCCGGTCCCGTCCAGGTCGACGCCGTGGCCGGCGACCGCCGCGGCCAGGAAATCCGCCTCCTCACCGCTGTGCGGACGGGAGCGGAGGTCCACGTCGTTGGTGCCGAGCACCACCCGGGCGAACTTGGCGTACCCGTAGGCGTCCTCGACCGTCACCCGGCCGCCGGTGAGCACCGCCGCCCGTGCCCCGCGCAGCCCGGCGGCGGCGCGCTCCAGCGCCTCCGGCCAGCCGGCGGGCACGAGTTCGCCGTTCTCCGCGCGCACCAGGGGAGTCGTGATCCGGTCGCGCGACTGCGCGTAGCGGAAGGCGAACCGGCCCTTGTCGCAGTTCCACTCCTCGTTCACCTCGGGCTCGTCGCCCGCCAGGCGGCGCAGCACCTTGCCCCTGCGGTGGTCGGTGCGCTGCGCGCAGCCGGAGGAGCAGTGCTCGCAGACGCCCGGCGAGGAGACCAGGTCGAACGGACGGGAGCGGAACCGGTACGCCGCCGAGGTCAGCGCCCCGACCGGGCAGATCTGGATGGTGTTGCCGGAGAAGTACGACTCGAACTCGTCGCCGTCGCCGATGCCGACCTGCTCCAGCGCGCCGCGCTCCAGCAGTTCGATGAACGGGTCGCCGGCGATCTGCTGCGAGAAGCGGGTGCAGCGGGCGCACAGCACGCAGCGCTCCCGGTCCAGCAGCACCTGGCTGCTGAGCGGGATCGGCTTGGCGTAGGTGCGCTTCATGCCCTCGAAGCGGGAGTCCGCCCGGCCGTTGGTCATCGCCTGGTTCTGCAGTGGGCACTCGCCGCCCTTGTCGCAGATCGGGCAGTCCAGCGGGTGGTTGATCAGCAGCAGCTCCATCACGCCGCGCTGCGCCTTCTCGGCGACCGGCGAGCTGAGCTGGGTGCGGACCACCATGCCCTCGGCCACCGGGATGGTGCAGGAGGCGACCGGCTTGCGCTGGCCCTCGATCTCCACGATGCACTGGCGGCAGGCACCGGCCGGATCCAGCAGCGGGTGGTCGCAGAAGCGCGGGATCTGGGTACCGATCTGCTCGGCGGCGCGGATCACCAGGGTCCCCTTGGGGACCTGGACCTCGACTCCGTCGATGGTGAGCGTGACGAGGTCGGTGGCCGACCCGGTCTCGGTCGTGGCGGTCACGCGTGCACCTCCCTCTCGGTGGCGGACGGGTGGGCGTCTCGCCGGTCGGCCCAGACCGTGGCGGCCGCCGGGTCGAAGGGGCAGCGTCGCTCGGCGAGATGCTGCTCGTACTCGGCGCGGAAGTACTTCAGCGAGGAGGCGATCGGGCTGGCGGCGCCGTCGCCGAGGGCGCAGAAGGACTTGCCGTTGATGTTGTCGGCGATGTCCGCCAGCTTCTCCAGGTCGCCCTCGACGCCTTCGCCGGCCTCGATCCGCTTCAGCAGCTGGACCAGCCAGTACGTCCCCTCACGGCACGGGGTGCACTTGCCGCAGGACTCGTGGGCGTAGAACTCGGTCCAGCGGGTGACCGCGCGGACCACACAGGTGGTCTCATCGAAGATCTGCAGTGCCTTGGTGCCGAGCATCGAGCCGGCCGCGCCGACCGCCTCGTAGTCCAGCGGGACGTCCAGGTGCTCGTCGGTGAACATCGGGGTCGAGGAGCCGCCCGGGGTCCAGAACTTGAGCCGGTGCCCGGCCCGGATCCCGCCGCTGATCTCCAGCAGCTGGCGCAGGGTGATGCCGAGCGGTGCCTCGTACTGGCCGGGGTTGGTGACGTGCCCGGAGAGCGAGTAGAGCGTGAAGCCGGGGGACTTCTCGGTGCCCAGCGACTTGAACCAGTCCTTGCCGCGCGCCAGGATCGGCGGCACGGAGGCGATCGACTCGACGTTGTTGACCACCGTCGGGCAGGCGTAGAGGCCGGCGATCGCCGGGAACGGCGGCCGAAGCCGCGGTTGGCCGCGCCGCCCCTCCAACGAGTCCAGCAGCGCCGTCTCCTCGCCGCAGATGTACGCGCCGGCGCCCGCGTGCACGGTGATGTCCAGGTCGATCCCCGAGCCGAGGATGTTCCGGCCCAGGTAGCCGGCCTGGTACGCCTCGGCGACGGCCGCGTGCAGCCGGCGCAGCACGGGGACGACCTCGCCGCGCAGGTAGATGAAGGCGTGGTCGCAGCGGATCGCGTACGAGGCGATGATCATGCCCTCGATCAGCGAGTGCGGGTTGGCGAAGAGCAGCGGGATGTCCTTGCAGGTGCCCGGCTCGGACTCGTCGGCGTTGACGACCAGGTAGTGCGGCTTGCCGTCGTTCTGCGGGATGAACTGCCATTTCATCCCGGTCGGGAAGCCGGCGCCGCCGCGCCCGCGCAGGCCGGAGTCCTTGACCAGCGCGATCACGTCGTCCGGCGGCATGGCGAGGGCGGCCTGCAGGCCCTTGTAACCGTCGTACCGGCGGTAGGTGGCGAGCGTCCAGGGACGGGTGTCGTCCCAGGAGGCCGAGAGCACCGGCGAGAGCAGCTTCTCGGCCGGCTCCACGGAGGTCATCACGCGTCCGTCCCTTCGTGCCGGGGGGAGACCACCTTGGTTCCCGAAGTGCCGGGCAGCGCCTCGCCCCTGGCGAGCCTGAGCCCCGCCAGCGAGGGCGCGCCGCCCGCGCCGGACTCGTCCACCGCGTCCGGGCGCTCGTCGGGGAAGCCGGCCAGCATCCGCGCGGTCTCCTTGAAGCCGCACAGCCGGGCGCCTCGGGTGGGCCGTACCTCGCCGCCCGCGCGCAGCTGCTCCACCAACTGCTTCGCGCTCTGCGGGGTCTGGTTGTCGAAGAACTCCCAGTTGACCATCACCACCGGCGCGTAGTCGCAGGCGGCGTTGCACTCGATGTGCTCGATGGAGATCGCGCCGTCCTCGGTGGTCTCGTTGTTCTCGATCCCGAGGTGCTCCTTGAGCTCGGCGAAGATCTGGTCGCCGCCGAGCACCGCGCAGAGCGTGTTGGTGCACACCCCCACGTGGTACGTGCCGGCCGGGCGGCGGCGGTACATCGTGTAGAAGGTGGCGACGGCGGTGACCTCAGCGGTGGTGAGCTCCAACTGCTCGGCGCAGAAGCGGATTCCGGTCGGGCTGACGTAGCCCTCCTCGGCCTGCACCAGGTGCAGCAGCGGCAGCAGCGCGGAGCGGGCGACGGGGTAGCGGGCGATCAGTTCGCGCGCGTCCGCCGCCAGCCGGTCGTGCACCTGGGGCGGGTACGGCTTGGCCGGCATCGCCGGCAGGCCGAGCTCGACGCCGCCTTGGGAATCGGTCACCGGTCCACGCCTCCCATCACCGGGTCGATCCCGGCCACCGCGACGATCACGTCGGCCACCTGGCCGCCCTCGCACATCGCCGCCATCGACTGCAGGTTGGTGAACGAGGGGTCGCGGAAGTGGACGCGGTACGGCCGCGTGCCGCCGTCGCTGACCACGTGCACCCCGAGCTCGCCCTTGGGCGACTCCACCGCCGCGTACGCCTGCCCGACCGGGACCCTGAAGCCCTCCGTCACCAGCTTGAAGTGGTGGATCAGGGCCTCCATCGAGGTGCCCATGATCTTGCGGATGTGGTCGAGCGAGTTGCCCAACCCGTCCGGCCCGAGGGCGAGTTGGGCGGGCCAGGCGATCTTCTTGTCGGCGACCATCACCGGCCCGGGCCGCAGCCGGTCCAGGCACTGCTCGACGATCCGCAGCGACTGCCTCATCTCCTCCAGGCGGATCAGGAACCGCCCGTAGGAGTCGGCGCTCTCCGCGACGGCGACCTCGAAGTCGTAGTTCTCGTACCCGCAGTAGGGGTCGGACTTGCGAAGGTCGTGCGGCAGGCCGGTGGCGCGCAGGATCGGTCCGGTGGCGCCGAGGGCGAGGCAGCCGGACAGGTCGAGGAAGCCGACGTCCACCAGGCGGGCCTTGAACACCGGGTTGTCGGTGGCGAGTTTGTCGTACTCGTGCATCCGCGAGCGCAGCAGCTTGACCGCCTCGCGGATCTGGTCGACGGCCCCGGGCGGCAGGTCCTGGGCCACCCCGCCGGGACGGACGTACGCGTGGTTCATCCGCAGGCCGGTGACCAACTCGAAGACGTCCAGGACGACTTCGCGGTCCCGGAAGCCGTAGATCATCAGCGTGGTGGAGCCGATCTCCATACCGCCGGTGGCCAGGCAGACCAGGTGCGAGGAGATCCGGTTGAGCTCCATCATCAACACCCGGATGACGTCGGCCCGTTCGGGGACGTCGGCAGTGATGCCGAGCAGCTTCTCGACCGCCAGGCAGTACGCGGTCTCGTTGAACAGCGGAGTCAGGTAGTCCATCCGGGTCACGAAGGTGGTGCCCTGGACCCAGTTGCGGAACTCCATGTTCTTCTCGATGCCGGTGTGCAGGTAGCCGATGCCGCAGCGGGCTTCCTTCACCGTCTCGCCGTCGATCTCCAGGATCAGCCGCAACACCCCGTGGGTGGACGGGTGCTGCGGACCCATGTTGACGATGACGCGCTCGTCGTCGGCCCGGGCGACGGCCTCGACCACCTCGCCCCAGTCGCCACCGGTGACGGTGAACACCCGGCCCTCGGTGGTCTCGCGCTCGCCGGCCTGCCGGTACTCGGCCGCGTTCTCGAAGTCAGTGGGCATCAGCTGTACGACCTCCGCTGGTCGGGCGCCGGGATCTGGGCGCCCTTGTACTCGACGGGAATGCCGCCGAGCGGGTAGTCCTTGCGCTGCGGATGGCCCAGCCAGTCGTCCGGCATCATGATCCGGGTCAGCGCCGGGTGGCCCTCGAAGACCAGCCCGAAGAAGTCGTACGCTTCGCGCTCGTGCCAGTCGTTGGTCGGGTAGACGCTCACCACGGACGGGATCCGCGGGTCGGCGTCCGGTGCGCTGACCTCCAGCCGCAGCAGCCGGCCGTGGGTGATCGAGCGCAGGTGGTACACCGCGTGCAGCTCGCGCCCGGTGTCGTGCGGGTAGTGCACCCCGCTCACGCCGAGGCAGAGTTCGTAGCGCAGCGCCGGGTCGTCGCGCAGGATCCGGACCGCCTTCAGCAGGTGCTCGCGGGCGATGTGGAAGGTGAGTTCGGCCCGGTCCACGACGGTCTTCTCGATCACCTCCGCCACGTCCAGGCCCTGCTCCTCCAGCGCGCCCTCGAACTCGTCGGCCACCTCGTCGAAGCCGTGGCCGTAGGGGCGGCTGCTCGCGGGGGGCAGTGCGATCGGGGCGCTGAGCCCGCCGAAGCCGGAGGTGTCGCCGGTGCCCTTGGCGCCGAACATGCCCTGGCGCCGGCCGATCACCTCGACCGGGAGTTCGGTGCGGGTGGCGGGGACGGCGCCGCCGCCCGCGCCGTTGCTGCCGTTCGCACCGTTGCCGCCGCTCGCGCCGCCGTTCACGTTCTTCGCGCCGCTGCTGCCGTTGATGTCGCTCATCGCAGCAGCCCCCGCATCTCGCTGGTCGGGGTGGCGTGCAGGGCGAGCTCCTCGGCCTGCTCCTCGGCGCGGCGCCGGTTCACCCCGAGCTTCTCGTGCTGGATCTTGTCGTGCAGCTTGAGGATCGCGTCCATCAGCATTTCCGGGCGGGGCGGACAGCCCGGCAGGTAGATGTCCACGGGGACGATGTGGTCGACACCCTGGACGATCGCGTAGTTGTTGAACATCCCGCCCGAGGAGGCGCAGACGCCCATCGAGATGACCCACTTCGGGTTGGCCATCTGGTCGTACACCTGGCGCAGCACCGGGGCCATCTTCTGGCTCACCCGGCCCGCCACGATCATCAGGTCGGCCTGCCGGGGCGAGCCGCGGAAGACCTCCATGCCGAACCGGGCCAGGTCGTAGCGGCCGGCCCCGGTGGTCATCATCTCGATCGCGCAGCAGGCCAGTCCGAAGGTGGCCGGGAAGAGCGAGGCTTTGCGCACCCACCCCGCCGCGGTCTCCACGGTGGTGAGCAGAAAGCCGCTCGGCAGCTTCTCCTCGATACCCATCAGATCCCTCTCTGTCCTCTCAAGTCCGGTGACTTGTCCCCCCGTTCACAAACCGGGTTCGCTCAGTCCCACTCCAGACCGCCGCGCCGCCAGACGTAGGCGTACGCGACAAAGACGGTGGCGATGAACAGGAGCATCTCGACCAGCCCGAAGATCCCCAGGGCGTCGAAGCTGACCGCCCACGGATAGAGGAAGACGATCTCGATGTCGAAGACGATGAAGAGCATCGCCGTCAGGTAGTACTTGATCGGGAACCGACCGCCGCCCACCGGCTGCGGGGTCGGCTCGATGCCGCACTCGTACGCGTCCAACTTGGCCCGGTTGTAGCGCTTGGGGCCGGTGAGTGAGGCCATCACGACGGAACCGACCGCGAACGCCGCCGCGATGGCACCGAGTACGAGGATCGGCGCGTAGGCATTCATAGCCCCCGCTCCCTCCGTCCAGTCGTCCTTGACTGCAGATCGGAACCGACGGGTCACACTGCGGTGAACCCGCGATCCGGTTCCCGAGATCCACCTCATGTGAGGCAGTTCACAAAGCCCGGATCGAGCGCATCCTATGCCCGTCAGCTTGTGATCTGCGACACGCAGTCCCTGACGATCTTTGTGATCTACGCCACCTGACAAACGATCGCCAAGGCGATCAAGCCGCGATTCATCGACACAACGAAGGCAAATGGACACATTCCGTCGCATTCTCCTGTGAAGCGACTGGTCAGAGGCATCCGCCTATATCAATGATGATGCTCCCGGTGCAAATTTCACGGCTCCATGTTGACGTGATAGTGGCCCTCACTCTCCAGAGTGGACCACCCCGAACACCCGCTTGACCTTTCGTTCACAAGCTCACGAGAGGCGGGGTGCTCGCACGTCCGCAGGGGTGTCCGCGCGTGCTCGCTCAGCCGTCCCGACGGGTGTCCGGCCGTACGCCACTCCCGGTGTCCCAGGCCCAGGCCGCGATGCCGACCCGGTTGCGGACGCCGAGCTTGCGCTGCACCGCGGCCAGGTGGTTCTTCACCGTGCCCGGTGAGATGAACAGTTCGGCGGCGATCTCGGCGTTGGTCGCGCCGTTGGCCACGAGCCGGGCGATCTCCGCCTCGCGCGGGGTGAGGGACTCGCGGGGTGGCGCTGCCACCGGGGCGGCGGACGGAGGGGCCAGCTGCCGCAGCAGCCTTACCGTGATCTGCGGACTGAGCAGCGCGTCCCCGGCCACCGCCGCCCGTACCGCCTCCGCCAGCAGCGCCGGGCTCGACCGCTTCAGCAGGAAGCCCGCGGCACCGCTGCGCAGCGCGGCGTGCACGTACTCGTCCAGGTCGAAGGTGGTCACCACCACCACCCGGAACTCCCCCGCCAGCCGCCTGGTCAGCTCGAGGCCGTCCATGCGCGGCATCCGGACGTCCGCGAGCACCACGTCCGGCCGCAGGCGGTGGGCCAGCTCGACGGCGGCCGCGCCGTCGGCGGCGTCCGCGACCACCTCGATGTCGGGCTGCGCCTCCAGGATGATCCGGTAGGCGCTGCGGATCGCGTCGTCGTCGTCCGCGAGCAGCACTCTGATCGCCGCCACCGTCACCGCACCTCACCGTCGGCCGCCGGAACCGGCGCACTCTCTGACACCAGCGCACTCTTCGCGGTCGGCGCGCTCTCCGACACCGACGCGCTCTTCTGGGCCGGCGCGCCGGCCGGGATCAGCGCGCTCACCCGCCAGCCGTTGCCGCCGTGCCTGCCGGCGGTAAAGCTGCCGCCCAACGCCTCGCAACGCTCGGCCAGTTGGGCAAGTCCATGACCGCCGCCGTGCCTGGTCGTCCGCTCACCGGCGCTGCCGTCGCTGGTCACCCGTACCTCCAGCCGCCCCCCGGCACGCCGGACCTCCACCTCGACCGAGCGCGCCCGGGGCGCGTGCCGCCGGACGTTGGTCAGCGCCTCCACCACGACCCGGTACGCGGTCGCGGCGGCCTCCCGCCCGACCGGCTCGGCAGGCAGCTCCAGCGACACCTCGACCGGCTCGACGGCGGCGAACCGCTCCACCAGTTCGGGCAGTTCGGCCAGACCGGGCTGCGGAGTACGTGCGGCTGCCACCCCCTCCTCCTTGGTGCGCAGCAGATGGACCGTACGGTCGAGCGAGGTCAGCGCCTGCTGCCCGGACTGCTCGATCCGCCGGAAGACCTCCGCCGCCCGCTCCGGATCGACCGTCGCCACGATCGCACCGGCCTGCGCCAGCGCGACCATCGCGCTCACGTCATGGGCCACGAAGTCGTGCAGGTCATGGGCGAGTTCGAGCCGCTGCGTACGGCGCGCGGTGGCCACCTCGCGCCGCCGGTGCTCGTCCTGCACCCCCAGGTACAGCCCCAGCAGCGCGGCTAGCAGCACAGTGCCCGCCCCGAACACCAGCGACTCGGCCAGCTCCAGCGGACTCTGCGGCAGCCGCACATAGCGCAGTGGCCAGCCGACCACGGCCGCACCGACCAGCGCGACCGGGAACCAGTCCCGGCCCGCCCGGAGCGTCACGGTCACCAGACCCAGCAGCGCCAGCAGTTCGGCCACTCCGGCCAGACCGAGCAGCCGGTCGCTCTCCGGGTACGGGCCGACGGCCCAGCCGAGCACGGTCAGCGCGAGCGACACCGGACCGGCCGCCCTGGTCACCACGACCGGCCTCGGGCGCCCGGACCGGCCGGCCATCACCGCCCCCGGCACCAGCACCGCAGCTGCCACCACCGACAGCACGGCACCGGCCGTCCGCCACCCCGTCTCCCCGTCCATACCGCCCAGCCTAGGCAGATCACGACGATCGCGCCTGTGCCGAACGGCATATGACGCTGCCCCAGCTCAGCCAGATCGGCATCTGCCCCGCCCACCGGCCCGCCGCGAGTCTGGACCCGTCAACCCCGACCAGAGGAGACCTCGCCATGAGCACCACCACCGCCCCCATCGCCGCGCCACCCAACGCCGCACTGCCCGCTCCCGCCTGGGCCGTGCGCGTCGCCAGGCTCGCTGCCCTCACCGCCCTCCCCTCGGGCCTCTGGCGGCTCGCCCTCGGCGCCGGCATCCCGGTCGGCCTCAGCAGTGCGCTGGTGCGCCAGCTTCACGTCCCCGGTCGGGGCACGGTCTACGCCATCGCCCTGAGCACCTTCGCCGAAGCCCTGGCCTTCCTCAGCATGGGCCTGGTCCGCCCCTGGGGGCAGATCGCCCCCACCTGGCTCCCCCTGATCGGCGGCCGCCGGATCCACCCACTGGCCGCCGTCGTCCCCGCCTCCCTCGGCGCCCTCGCCGTCACCCTGATCACCTGGCGGTCCGCCTCCGGCTGGTACGGCCCCGGCGCCATGGGCGGCCCCGACGCCCCGCACGGCCTCGCCGGCCACATCATGACCGCCTGCTACGCCCCTCTCCTCGCCTGGGGCCCCCTCCTCGCCGTGGTCGCCGCGGACTACTACCGGCGCAGTCGGCGGGCGTGAGCGGGGCTCCGCCGCGCACCCGGTGGGCAGATACATGGTTGTCGTACTTCCGGCGCACCACCTGATCTCCGAGGTGGCTTCACGTCCACTTTCTCCGCGCGGCGGTCTCCCGCCTCGCCGTCTTGGAACGACGCGCACACCACATGATCGTGATGGTCATCCGCCCGACCATGTGCTCAACCCGAACTCACGAACCTCCGGAGCCGCCCAAGTGTCGAGCAACACCGCACAGCCAGACACCGCAACCACGCGCGTCAGGCCGACGCGGTAACCGCTCCGCCGAGGTGCCGGGCGAAGAACCGGACCGCGCTGTCAGCCTCGAACCTGGGCAGCTCCTTGTGCTTGCCCGAGTTCACGTGCAGGGACTTCTCCTTCGAGGCGAAGGCGTCGAACAGCGTGAGTCCCTCTTCCCGCGAGATGTGCTCGTCGTCCCACTGCAGGTCGAACTCGATCGGGATGGTGATCTGCTTCGCCTTCTCGGCCAGGACGTGGGGCCAGTGCTGGCCGAAGACCGCGGCCGTGATCCTGGGCTCCACCGCCACGAGCGGTACGCCGATCGCGGTGCCCATGTTGATGCCCCAGTAGCCGACCGGCCCGTCGGCGCCGATCTCCGGAAGCGCCTGGAGGGCGTCCAGGGTCGCGCGGTACTCGGGAACGGCGAGATCCGCCAGGTGTGCGTTGTAGCGGACGACGATCGGGCCTTCCGGCTCGCCGGCCGCCCGCGCCGCGAACAGCGCGGCGATCTCCTGCTCGTCGTGCTCCGTGCGCGGCCGGTCGCCGTGGCCGGGCGCGTCGATCACGGCGACGTGGAAGCCGCAGGCTTCCACCAGGCGCTGTGCCCTGCCCGACATCGCCGGGTGCTTCTTGTGGTTGCCACCACCGTGCCCCATCAGAACCAAAGGTGCACGGTCCGCGCCGGCCACAGGGGACCAGAGGACGCCGGGGACCCCGCCCACGGTGAAGTCGCGCTCGACCATGCCGTTCGACGACGACTCGGCGGTGAACTGCAGAGAATTCATGGGTTGTTGCCTTCCGGGATTGCCTGGTTGTCAAGGCGCTCCCGGCGACACCTACATCAATCGCCAGCCGTGACGGGAAGGGGGAGCACCCACATCGATACAGCGTTCACGGGTCTCACCTCCTTTGGGTGGTATCACGGTCAACCGCAAGCTAGCAGCCGGATGATCATCCGTTCAACCCTTTTCCCCGCCACGTGATCACAACTCCGGACAGGCGCCACTGGCAGGATCTATCGCGGTAAGGGGTGAGCGTGCGGGCTGGCTGCCACCTCAGCTCTGGGCCGCCAGGTAGGCCAGCCGCGCACGCAGTGGTTCCTCCAGTTCGAGGTTGTCGCCTCGGGTGACGGCCTGGAGCAACTCGGTGATGACCACGAGTTCCGCGAACCTCCCGGCAGAAGTGTCAAGGATGTGGCCGAGCCGCTGCCGAACCTCGGCAGCGGTGTCCGGAACGAGGAGGCTGTAGGCATGGAGGAGTGCCGCGTCATAGCCAGCAGGTGCGATGCCCCAGCCTTCCCAGTCGAGCACCGTGAGTGTCGGTCCGGTGAGGTTGGCCCAGTGCAGGTCGCCATGAGCCGTCGTCCAGACAGGAGCGGCGGTGTCGATGGGGATGCCCAGGTACTCGGGCATGGCCCGGTCGAGGTACTCCTGACGAACTGCCACTCGACTGCTGGACACTGTGGCGATGGCGTCAAGCGCGCCCCTGAGGCCGTCCCACCAGGCACCATCGAGGGCCGGCGCCTCACGGAGAATCGGCTCGCGGGTGGTGATGGTGGGCGTGGTCACTGCCTCGTACAGCTCCGCCAGATAGCCGTACTCTCCCTCGGTCCAAACGTGCCGCTCGCGCAAGCGGGGGCGGGGTACCGCAGGAGGCATGAGGCGCTCGGCCTCCTGCGGTCCCTCCCAGAGCTTGCCGCCGGCCTTGTCGGCCTGCGCGGATACCAGGCGGAGCCAGCCGTCTCCGGAGGCCGTGGCGACCGGGCGGCTGAGGGTGCGCCCGCGCCAGCCCCATGCCTCACGCGAGCCCAGCGGCGTTGCGTGGAGCTGTTCCGCTGCTACCAAGTGCATCTTGCGCATCCGCTTGGCAGTGTCCGGCTCAGGTTCCAAGTACATCCGTGATCCTTCGCAGCACGTCCTGAGACAACGGGGGCCGGCCGACGGCCTCGGCGGCCTGCCTTCATGCTCAACTTCGCTCAGACAAATCATGGTTGTCGCATTTCGGGCGAATGGCCTTCATGGCATCCGTCAACGGTCCATCCTGGTTCCCCGACCAGCAGAGAGGGAGAGCACCATGAAGCTCAAGTTCCTCGGCAGCACCTCGGACGGCGGCAACTGCCCCACACTTTACGAAACGGAGACCGGCGACATCGTCGTCCAGGGCTATCGTCTCACCGACGACGAGGCCATCGGACAGCTGAGGGATGTGCTACCCGGCGAGACGTTCGTCGTCGTCCCTCGCGATCTGCTCACCCGATTCACCCCGAAGGAGTAGGCGAGGTGCCCGAAATTCTCCCCTTCGAACACATTTCCCACCTCTTCGAGGAGTTCGAGCACACCGCTTGGCGGCTTGAGACCCGACGCGGCTACGCGGTGGATCTCGGTACTGAGCGGTTCGAGCGCTTCCTGCGCGGCGAAGAGCTGCCGTTCGACGCGACGAATCCATGGCACGCCAACGTGCGGCGACAGACCGGCCTCGGCAAGCGGTTCGAGCGTGTCCGCCTCGTGGACGACCCGCTTACCGCCGGGCAGCGGTTCCTTCTCATCAGCGGCCTCGGCAACGTGGAAGCCGGGGAAGACATCAGGAACCTCAACCGGACGACCGCCGCGAAGCTCGGGCTTCCCGACTTCGACTACTGGCTGTTCGACTCCCGCACGATGGTGAAGTTCCACTTCGATGACACCGACCACACGCTTGGTGTCGAGGTCATCGAAGACCCGGCTCAGGTGCTCGGCGCATGCCAGGCTCGCGATGCCGCCTGGCATCATGCGATCCCCACCGTCGACTTCGCGGCACGAGTACCGTCCGCTGTGTGAGTACTGATTTCCAGCACGCTCGGGTATCCCTCGGTGCGCGACTCCGCGAGTTGCGCACCGAGACCGGTCTGACCGGCCGCGAGTTTGCTGTACAGCTCGGCTGGCCGGCTTCGAAGGTCTCCAAGCTGGAGAACGGCAAGCAGACACCCAGCATCGCCGACCTTGTTACTTGGGCCAAGACCGCCGGACAACCCGATGCCGTCGCCGAGTTGAAGGGGCGGCTGCACGGCCTGGAGTCCCGGTATCGGACCTGGAAGCGCCTGCTTGCCGGGGGCCATCGTGCCCGGCAGGAGGCTGGGATCGCCCACACCCGTGAGACCACTGTGACCCGGGGCTACGAGAGCGGCATCATCCCGGGAGTCTTCCAAACCGCCGAGTATGCCCGCTCGGTTCTGACCCACTTCACGGATCTCCACGGCACCCCTCGGGACATCGAAGAAGGCGTGCGTGCCCGAATCCGCCGCCAGGAGGCGCTGTACGAACCGGGAAAGCGTTTCCAGTTCATTCTGGCCGAGGCAGCGCTCTACGTCCGAATCTGCCCGCCTGAAGTTCTAATAACGCAACTCGACAGACTCACGGGACTGTTGGGGATGGATACCGTGACACTAGGAATCGTTCCGCTCGGCGCCCCGGTGACAGTGGTGCCGAAGCACGGCTTCTGGATCTTCGATGATCGCCTGGTGATCGTTGAGACCTGGAACACGGAGATGTGGCTGGACGACGACGCCGACGTGGCCCTGTACTCCGCTATCTGGAACAGGCTCAACAAGACTGCTGTGTATGGTCCATCAGCTCATCGCCTGGTCGTTCGTGCCCGGGGAGCTCTTGCGTCGACGTGAGCAACATCCAGAAGACTGGAAAGCGGCCGTAGAAATCCGGAGAAATCCTGGCCGTCCTGCATGGCCCCACGCCCTACCGTCCTGGTTAACCAGGTTGTGGTGTCGATCCCACAACCCACCGTTGAGCCCAACCCGGAGTACGGAGGCGGCCAGTGCCCACATCGACGGAAGCACGGATCGTCGTCGAGATCGAAGACATCACCGCACCAGCCACGTTCAGCCGCCTGTCCGACGCACTGGCCGCACTGTGGGCGTCCCTCCGGGAGCTGCCGCTCGGCTGGCAACAGCACGAGGCGTACCGGTACTTCCTCGGCGAAGGCGCCGAGCAGCGGGTTGAGGACCACCTCGCTCGCGGTGAGATGGTCCTGAGCTTCGCGATGGCCGGGCGATCTCATCTCGTGCGCGTCCGCCGCGAGAAGCCGGTGGCCTGACCGTGGACGACCTGCAGCTTGAGTACCGCCAGGTCGCCGAGCGCCGACAGCGGCAATGCCCGGATCCGCTCGGGTCGCTCATCGCGTACGTCCTGTCGAGCGCCTGCGTCGTTCTCCTGGCGGCCACGCCGCTCATGTCGGCACGTCGGCACTGAACAGCGCCAGCCCCAATGAGCCCCCGCCCCGGCCGACTGGCACCACGACCCCGACGTGGACGGCGTCAAGTCCCGCTTGTGGGTCGCCACCACGGACGCTGGTTCGTGGGCCGCAGTCGACTACAACGGCTGTGACGACGACCGGTTCACCGTCTGGCAACACGGCCCCCGCCGCCTGTGGGAGGAGGTCGAGGCCGCGCACCACTGGTGGCTCACCAACGGCCGACCCGGCCCGGCCCGCTTCGGACTTACGGTGACAGCCGACGGCGCCCACACCTTCTGGCTGGACGAGCCCGGAACGGTCGTCCGCCGCCACCCCTAGACCGATGGGCGCCCCAACTCGACCGGCCGGTCAGGAGCCCCTCGCCCGGATCCGCAGCGAGAAGGGCCCCACCGGGGCGGACTCCCCGACTCGGCAGGCCGGGGCTGTGGTACCTGCATGGCTGCAGCGGCCCCGGGCGACCCAGCCGGGGCTTCGACAGGGGAAGCCCCGGCGGCCGATCACACGGCGACACGCTCAACGGGCTACCGACACATGGACATCCATCGCTGATAAGTGATCAGCAGGCGATCACCCAGGTACGTGATCAGTTCGCCGAACGAAGCTTTCACACTCTCCGCATGCGATGTGCTACGTTCCGCGACGACAGCGGAACGTAGAAGACCCCGGCGGTGCTACCAACACCCCGGGGCCCGGCGCCAGGAGCAGCAACTCCCGATGCGTATCCATCGTACCCAACACCCGCGCAATTTCACGGTGTTGCCGAACGGCCTGTTGCAGGACCGTCGGCTCAGCTACACCGCCCGCGGCCTGCTCACCGATCTCCTCTCCCGCCCCGACGGCCGGCGCGAGGACGGTCGGCAGATGGCCGACACCAGTCCGCAGGGGCGTGGGGCGATCCGCAGGGCGCTCCGCGAGCTGACCGAGGCCGGGTACTACCGGGTCGACAAGGTCCGTATGCCCGACGGCACCGTCCGCTCGGAGGCCCGGGTCTTCGACACCCCGCAGCTCGCGGCACCGGGTGTCCCCCGTCCGGCCTCCGGTGAAGCGGTAACCGGCCGGCGTGGCAGTCCTCTTGTAAAGAACCGGCACCAAGAACCCTCCCTCCCCGCCGCGCGGGCCGATCGGCCCTCGGCCCACCCCGAGGCGACCGACGGCCCCGGAGGGCAGCCGGAAATCCAGCAGCCTTCGGCAGCACGGGACGAACAACTCCGCGAAGCGGTGGCGACGTTGTACCGGGTGATCCGCCCGGATCGGCGCCTGCGCCTGGGCGAAGCCGAGGCCCGGGAACTCGCGCCGCTGGTCGCCCAGTGGCTGGAGCGCGGCAGTACCGCAGCCGATCTGGCCCGGGCGCTGCTGTCGGGCTTGCCCGCGATCGTGCACTCCCCCGCAGGAGTGCTCCGCAGCCGCCTGCAACGCAAGTTGCCGCCCGCCCCCATCCCCGAGCAACCCCCACCGCACCGGCGCGCCGAGTGCGCCAAGTGCCACGACCCCGTGCCACAGCCGGGCATCTGCCGGGCCTGCGCGGGCCTGGGTGCGCAAACGGTCGCGGTGGGCGGCGGATCCCTGTTCGCCGCCGCCGGGGCCGCGCGCGTCCGGGCGGCGATGCAGGCGGCCAGGAGCACCCTGGACTCCGGCCTTGGTACTGGTCCTATTCGACTGTCGTCAGATCGTCGCGGTGCCCGGCCGGTTGGTGACCGTAGGTGATCATCGGTGGCGTACCGGCCCCAGATTCCTTCGCCCTGCCGTTGGGGTTCGGCGGGACGGCGCCGGGCGGGGCCGAGTCCTGGCCAGGGTCAGGCCGTGCCGGTGGGATTTCCGGAGGGGCGGGTGACGGCCCAGGCGGCCTCGATCATCTGGAAGATCTCGTCCACCGCGGTCTGCGGATCGGCCGCGTCACGGGCCAGGGAGTAGGCGTCGATCACGAACCTCGCGATCGTCCGGCAGGCCGTTGTGGTCTGTGACAGGTCGGGATCGGCGGCGATGGCCGTCGCCAGCGACTCTGCATGGCGCAGCCTCATCGACTCCTCGTACTCGCGCAGGGCGGGTGATTCGTCGATCATCCGCCAGATCGGGGCGGCGCTGTCCGCCGTGCAATGTCGCACCAGGGCCTGGATCTCCCGACGCAGTGCGGGGATGAGCGGCTCGTGCGGCGCCCGGGTGGTGACCGCCTGCGTGAGGCGTTGCTCGAAGTCTTGGTCCTGCTCGAACACCAGGGCCTCTTTCGAGGCGAAGTGGGAGAAGACCGTGGTGACGGCGACGTCGGCCTCGGCGGCCACGTCGCGGATGCCCACCGTGTCGTACCCGCGTTCCAGGAAGAGCCGCAGGGCGGTATCGGCGATCTTCTGACGGGTCGCGGCCTTCTTGCGCTCACGTCGCCCGGACGGCACGGTCATGCCACAACGCTATCAGATCCGAAGCCAGAACTGTTGTTAAACACTAACCGTTATGGTTATGGTCGGCGGCATGAAGAGAGTGAGCTTCGCTGAGTTCGGCGGTCCGGACGTCCTGCGACTCGTCGACGCCGAGGAGCCCCACGCGGGACCCGGTCAGGTACGCATCGCCGTGCGGGCGGCGGGCGTGAACCCCGTCGACTGGAGGATCCGTGAAGGCCAGATCCTCAAGGCCCATCCGATCGAGTTGCCCTCCGGAGTCGGGCTGGACGCCTCCGGGGTGGTGGACGAGGTCGGTCACGGCGTCGAAGGGGTCGAGGTCGGCGACCACGTGTTCGGCGAGGGCTCGAACACCTATGCCGAGTTCGCCGTTCTGTCGGCCTGGGCCCGCATGCCCGAGGGGCTGACCTTCGAAGAGGCGGCCGGGTACCCCTCCGTGGTGGAGACCGCGCTGCGGATCATCCGCGAGGTCGGCGTGGAGGCCGGGCAGACGCTGCTGGTCAGCGGTGCGTCCGGGGGAGTCGGATCGGCGGTGCTGCAGATCGCCCGCGACCGCGGCATCAGGGTGATCGGCACGGCTGGGGCCGCGAACCAGGACTACCTGCGCGGCCTGGGCGCCCTCGCCACGACGTACGGCGAAGGCTGGGTCGGGCGGGTGCAGCGGCTCGGCCATGTCGACGCAGCTCTCGATCTGGCCGGCTCGGGCGTGATCCGCGAGCTCGTCGAGCTGACCGGGGATCCGCAGAAGGTGATCTCCATCGCCGACCTCGCCGCGCCAAAGTTCGGTGTCCGATTCTCCGGCGTGGCCGGGAGCGTGCCGGAAGCGCTCGCCGAGGCCGTCGGCCTCATCTCGCGGGGAAAGCTCCGCATCCCGGTCGAGAAGTCGTACACGCTCGCCGAGGCCGCGGTGGCGCACATCGACAGCCAGACCGGTCACACGCGCGGGCGCCGGGTCCTGGTCGTCTGAAACCGGCTGCGCGTCGTTCCCGAGTAGAAATTGAGGACGATGCTGGCCTTGGGGCTGGTCAGCCCGCATCGCGCGGCGGCAACCGGCGCGGAGCCGCGGGGCATGGGTGCTGCATCAGGGGGCGACTCGTGAACGCGTATCTCCAGGTGCCGCGCTACAGCCGAGCCGTGATGGTTTTTGCTCCGAGTCGCCATTGAGACCACGGCGGGCATCGACGACCGGGCATATCGTGGCGGCGCTCGGAGCGTCGGTCCAGCGGTCATCGGTGAGAACGGTCATGCTCGGCCAGCTGTGCCGCCCCGCGAGGTCGGGGACGCGGCTGACGGGTGGCTCCCCTTGAGTGCAGTGTGTCCGCGGTGGCGATCGTAGGTGTGGAGCCAGGCGGGAAAGGCGTTACGTCCTGCCCGTTCGGTGCGGCAGGGCTGAGCGGGGCCCACTCGTCGAGCAGGGTGCGGTTGAAGCGTTCCGAACCCTTCGACTTCTTGCCGCGAGCCCGCTCCCCCGGTCGCGCCAGGCCTGTTGGACGGCTTCGCCAGGCCCTGCACGTTGGTCGCAGGCTCCAGAGGACGGACGGCCGGGCCGTCAGCGACCGGCAGGATCTCGGTCGCGGTGGGCCCGGCCGCACTGCGGGCCCCTCACAGGCTGCGGGCGGTGATGTCGCCGTTGGAGGTGGTGGCGCGGATGTCGAGTTCGGTGGTGCCGTCGTTCTTGAGGGCGTTGCTGATGCGGCC
>NZ_BAAATR010000052.1:0-50564 GCF_039533515.1 Kitasatospora cystarginea
CCACGCCTCCCCGCACCGAATCGGATGTCCGTCTACATCCAACCGGTTCAGGCATCGCCACCGCCAACCCGGCGAACCTATGCGGTCACGGCACTAGATGCCTACGAAAAGTAAATGTAATGTCACATAGAGTCACCCGGCTGGCCGCACGAATGTTGCACTTCGCCTTCGACTGCGGCCTCTGCTGAGCCGGCCAGTTTCTGAAAATGAAGTGCCGGGGATCCTGAAGGCCGCCACAGGCAAGAAAATCGCCACCGTTCACACCGGGCTCGCGTTCGCCGCGGCGGTGACCGAGGACGGCGTACTCCTGGCCGCCGGATGGGACGACCACCAGCAGGTGTCGGGGATTCTGCAAGCCACCGCGGGCAAAAAGGTCACGGCCATGGCCAGCCGCGTGCACACCCTGGCCGTGGTGCAGGAGCCCGATCCGGACTGCGGACCGCTCCAGCCCCGGCAGATCTGTGCCTCGCTCCACACGACCGGTGACCCGCAGGACGCCTACGCCCTGGCCTTCAAGGTCGGCGGCGACCAACAGCAGCCGACCTCCGGGGCGCCGTGCCAGGCCATCGACACCCAGAGCACCCAGGCCACTCACATCATCGTCCGCCGCCTGCCCACCTCGCAGGACATCGCCAGCGGATCGGTGTACTTCACCTACGACCAGGGCACCGGCGTGGTCGGCATCGACACGGACAAGAGCCAACTGCCCGTCGGGCTCTCCTACAGGATGTCCGGCAGCAATCGGTTCACTTTCACGTGGACTCCGTGATCGGCTGACTCGCCGGTGCCCGTGCGGCGGGCTATCGGGAAGGGTTCACGGCTCGCACCGCCGGTCGGCGAAAACCCCTTAACCACCCGTCAGCGGGCGAGTACGTGGCCGTCGTGGGGGCGATGGTCGCGGGAGCGGCGCAGGTCGGTGGTGACGTAGGTGCGTTGCAGCCAGCGATCCGCTCCGTCGTAGCGGGGGTGGAAGGCGGTACGGCCGTGGACGGTGACGCGGTTGTCGATGATGACCAGGTCGCCGGGTGTCAGGCGCAGGGTGCGGGCACTCGCCTCGCAGGCGCGGCCGAATTCGGTCAGCGCCGCGGTGGCCCGAGGGGTGAGCGGGGTGGTGACGAGTTGGGCCATGCGTATGTCGGGATCCTCGGCTGCTCCCGACAGCACCGGTCGGGGCTTGGCATCGGGCTCGTTCGTGGCGGCGTCGGGGCCGAAGGAGGGTGGTGGTGTGGTGAGGAACTCCGGAGTGAACAGGGCCTGGCGGCTGGCCGGAGTGAGGAGCGGCAGTGCTTGGCGGATGCCGGCGGTGCGCATGCCGGCGATCCGGTCGTGGTCGGCGCGCAGGCACAGGAAGATCACATAGTCGGGTGGGTGGGGGTGGAAGCCGTTCTCGGTGTGGAAGGACAGCGGCACCGATCCGGCGTTGCCGTGGAAGGTCTCCTGCCCGGGCACGGGCACGACGTCCTGCACGAGGGCGCCGGATTTCTCGGCCAGGTAGGCGAGGGGCTCGCCGAGCCCGCAGGCCACCATGGTGAGCAGCGCGGCCGGGACGGTGGCGTGGCGCTGGACCGAGCCGAGTACGGCCGGTGTCGCGGGCAGGGCCGCCTGGTCGACGGGCAGGCCGCCGATCACCATGGTGCCGTGTGGGCCGGAGTGCCTTCGGAACCGGCGCACCGCGCGGCGCAGCGGTAGCGGGAGGTCCTCCCAGGCGTCGCGGGCCCGTGCCACCCATTCGGGGCTGTCGACCTGGTCGTGCCCGCTGGTGCACAGGGTGCGGGCGATCCGCTCGCACGCGCCGGCATCGGCCGGATCCAGTTCCCAGTCGGCGGCGGCGACAGTGCTTTGGGTGGTGTCGGGCGTCGTCTCGGGCATCGGGGTCTCCTGCCGGTGGTGTGGGCGGCGGACGTGCGGACTCACGAGTGGCGCAGGCCGGCCACGGCGTCGGCGATGTAGTGGTCCCCGAATCGGATCAGGGGGGCGTACTGGGCCGCGCGGCGGTGGCGCATGAGCCGTAGTTCGGCGACGGCGTTGTCGGGGCCTTCGGGTCGCTGAGCGATGGAACGGCGCAGCTGCACCATGGAGTACGCGAGGGTGACGTGCCGTTCGGCGTCCACGATGTCGGCTTCCAGCAGAGCGCCCCGTGCCTCGGCCAGCTCGGGGGCGCGGGCCGCCAGGTGCTCGTAGGAGTCGGGCACCACCGAGAGCAGGTCCTTCATCGCTGCCCGGAACAGCTTGTATCCGCGATGCTGGCGCCCGCTCAACGGGACGTCCGTCGACGGGGGCGCCATGGTGTGGCGGATCGCCGCCATGTAGTAGTCGGCCGGGATCGTACTGGCGTGGTCCATGGCCGCCGGGAAGCCGCGCACGTACACCGTCGCATCGGCGAGCCGCAGCAGCGCGGCATCGCCGTCGCCGTCCCGCAGATGGCGGGTGGCATCGGCCACGGCGACCGCAGCGCAGACGTTGAACAGGACATGGACCTGGTGCCCGATGAGCCACCGAGCACTCCACGCGCTCTCCAACGACGCCCCAGCACCAGGCTCAGGGACGGCCACCGGCGGGACGGGGTCGGGGTCAGCGCCCGGCGCTGCGCCGGTAAGGTCGAGCACCGACTGCCGCATCCCGGCCACCTCCAGCGCCAGGTCGGCACCCGACAGCGGAGCATCACACAAATCCTCCAGACCGCGGTGGATGACCAGGACACCGTGCAGGGCAGCCTGCTGATCCGACAACTCCACCTCACGGACCCGGAAGTACGACTGACTGGTCGACTCCGCCGGAACATCCTCACCGGCCACCGCCGGAGCCAGAGCCGATAGCGCCGCCACCAACTCCCCGGCCACCGCAGCGGCCTGCCGCAGCACGGCGGTCCGCTCGACAGGTCTGGCATGGGTCGCCACCGCGGCCAACACGCGCGCGGTCCGCTTCGCCTCAGCATCGACGCTCGGACCCAGCACCGGGACGGGCCGCCCGCCTCGGGGCTCACGGAAGACAGCGACAGCAGGATGACCGGCAACCGGCGATAAGCCCATGGTTGAAGTACTTCGCCAGGAACACGCCGCACGAAACCCTGATCTGCAAGACGATTCCCGTGCGGTGGGCCGTAGTTGACTAGCTGTCAGCGGCGACGAGCCCGGCATGCCTCGCGGGCTCTGGTCGGCCCAGGCCGTCAGCGCCGCCGGAGCACCAACAACGGCTGCTGCTGCCGATAACCTCATCCGCGCTGGCGGGAGCCCATATGCAACCAGCTGACTGGATGTTGACGGTGCCACCCGAAGCGGTGCTCTGGCAGGACTGCTATCGCTCCGGCATGGATGATCGGCCGACCATCCACTCGCCCACGAGGTAGTTCGTGCTTCTGGCGCGAGGTCGTTTCTCGTCGCTGGGAGCCGGCCTCACTGTTCCCGAGGTGCGGTCAGGGGGTGCGGAATGCCAGGACGACGTTGTGGCCAACCGAAGCCGACGGAGGTGCTCAGTGCCGCGTTGATGCGTTCGTTCGCGGCGGCTTTGGTGACCAGATTCAGGTCGAATGCGGGGTCGGGGCTCTCGAGGTTGGCGGTGGGCGGGATCAGGGAGTGCTGGAGGCTGAGGACCGTCAGGGCGGCTTCGACCGCGCCGGCGGCCCCGAGGGAGTGACTCAGAGCTCCCTTGGTGGAGGTGACGAAGGGGCCACCGGGCAGCACCGTGCTGATCGCGTCCGCTTCAATGGCGTCGCCCCGCAGGGTCGAGGTGCCGTGGGCGTTGACATGGTCCACGTCCTGGTGGGTGAGCGCGGCGTCGGCCAGGGCGGCACGGATGGCCTCCTTGACCCCGCGGCCTTCGGGATGAGGAGCGGTGGGGTGGTGGGCGTCGGTGGCGGATCCGCACCCGGCGAACAGGGCTCGGGGCTTGCGGCCGCAGGCGGCGGCATCCCGGGCCCGTTCCAGGACGAGGACCGCGGCGGCTTCGCCCAGCACGAAACCGTCCCGAGTCCGGTCGAAGGGCCGGGAGGCGGTCGAGGGGTCGTCGCAACGGGTCGACAGTGCACCGAGCTGCGCGAAGCCCGTCGCGATCAGGGGCGTGTTGCACGCTTCGGTGCCGCCGGCGAGGACGATGTCGCACTGGCCACTGGTGAGCAGGTCTCGAGCCACGGCCACGGCCGTCGAGCCCGAGGCGCAGGCGGTCGCCGTCACCAGGCTCGGGCCGAGAGCGCCGCAGGCGACGGCGATCTCGCTTGCCGGTGTGCTTGGCCCGATCATGGCGATCAGGAGCGGTGAGACGCGTTTGGGTCCTCGATCAAGCAGTCGCCGGTGCTGGGTCTCCCAGGTCTGGGAGGCGCCGATGCCGCAGCCGATGACGACCCCGACGCGAGCGCCGTCCCAGGCTCTGTGGATCGAGATCGGCGTCGTGCAGCGCCTCCCTGGCGGCCATGAGGACGAGTTGGGTGGAGCGGTCCAGCCGGTACACGGTGCGGCGCCCGAGCACCGGCTGAGCGTCGAAGTCCGGCACGGAGCAGCAGAAGTCAACAGGAAGCGGTGGCGAGGCGGCGCGCCGGGGCGGTGAGGGCCGTGCGGACGGCGGGCCAGTCGATGCCCTCCGGGTGGACGTGGGGCAGGACGGCGCGCGGGTGACGGCGATGTTGGCCCGAGTCATCGTGATGTCGTCGATCTTGAAAACTGGGACAGGGCCATCGCGCACCTCTCACTCAACGAGCATGCCCACTCGGAGAGTTGCGCGATGGCTGCTTCATGACCAGGGGTTACACCAAGATCTCTGCTCCACCACTCAGTGGGACGCCATCGACGAACGGGCCGATCCTCCGGTCCCAAGCGGCAGGTCCCGTCTGCCGTGGCGGCGAGGTCGGCCACCGAAAGGTCGGTCTCGTAGGCCCGGGTCTGCTGCCCGGCAGGGGTCACGACCAGGTGCGTCTCGAGCCCGGCCTTTCGGGCGTGTTCCAGGATCCGCAGCCCGTACGAAATGCCGGTCGCGCCGCTGATGCCGACGACCAGTCGACGTCTGTTCATCCGTCCTCCCTCGGTTCGGAGACGACGTTAGGCAGGTGCCACAACGTCGCTGTATCGCCGCGATATCGCCGGTCCCGTCTGCGCTCCGCAGCGGCCCCCACCAAGCGCCGGCGGGTGGCCTGCTTCCTGGACGGCGGAGGCGGCACCGTGGACGACGCCGCGGCCGTCCCCGCCCTGCACTCGGACGCGATGCGATCGTGCGGCGGTCGCCCGGCGGCCTGGAGGGCACCTGGGGCTACGCTCCGGACAAACGCCTCGAGGGCGGTGGGTCGTTGGAGTCGCACCCGGAAATCCACCCAGGCCGCCACTCGAACGGGCTCCGCTGGCTACGTAGTGGACGTCGTCCTGCGTGGCGGGGTGCGGAGTCCCGGGCGATCAGGGGAGCTACGCAGCGCAGAACTCGTTGCCTTCCGGGTCCCGCATGATCCACCAGTGTCCGGCAGGCCCCTTGTCCACTTCGCGGACGCGGGTCGCACCCAGCTCCTCCAGCCGTGTCACAAGCTCGTCGAGGCCACCCGGCTCGCCGTGGACGTCGAGGTGTAGACGGTTCTTGCCGGCCTTGCCCTCGGGCACGTCCTGGAAGAGCAGTCGCCGCCCGCGGCCGATGCCGCTGGTCTCGTCGTACGGATCCTCGGGGTGGCGGATCGCAGCGTAACCGCGGAAGGTCCTGCGGCCACGGTGCTCGGCGACCGCCTCCTCGCCGATGTGGCCGAGGCCAGCAACTGCTCGACGAGCGCGCTGGGATCTTCCACCTCATAGCCCAGCGCCGCGGCCCAGAACTCCGCGAGTGCGGGTGCGTTCGTACTGTCGATGACCAGTTTCCAACTCAGCGTCATGCGCGCGAGATTACGTCCGAGCACTGACATACGGCGTCGGGCACCCTCGCCTTGAGCTCGGCGCATCTGTTCAGCGAGGTCGTCGGCGTGGATCCGGACGACCGACTGATCGCCGAGGCCAGTCGCGAAAGCGCCGAGCGCGGAGTTCGGCGAGCACGTCCGTCAGCTCGGGGGCTTCTGGCAGCCTCCCGCGCTGGTAGTAGGCGGCCGTGCCCGAGAACAACACCCTGCTGCCGTCATTTCTCGCGAAGGTCCGCGAGCCCGGCACCCGTCAACTGCTGCCGGAACTCGCAGACAAACGCTTCTGCTGAACGTGAACGAGGCCGCACGAATCGGCCCCGCCGTTGGGCTGTTGTTGTCAGTGGCCGTGGTGATCGCAGTGATCATAGTGGCCGTGGTGCCCGTGGTGGCCGTGATGCCCGTGATGCTTGATCCTAGTGGTGTCGGTGGCGGTGTGGGTGGTGGTGTCACCGCCTCCGGTGACGGTGGCGGTGCTGGTGACCTCTGCATGGGCGGTGCAGGAGACGCGGACCTTCAGGATGATGGGCGGGTAACTGTTCCCGGCAGGCAGGACGTCGCTGCGGGCACAGTTGAGGTCGGCCAGGGTGCAGTGCCACCCCCTACCGGTGATGCCGTCGGCCCAAAGACCTGCGGGGAGGGTGCCGTGGACGGTGACCTTGGCGTTATTGGTCGGGCCGGCCGTGGTGGCGTTGCCCACGGTGATGATGTAGACGCCGCCCTCGCCCTGGGCGAAGGTGCCCGCGTGGCTCTCGGTGATGGTCAGGGAGGGGCGGCTGGCCGGGATGACCGTGAAGCTGACACCGGTGCCGCCGGGGTCGGTGGTGGCAGGGTCGGCGGTGGCGGCGGTGGCGGCGGTGGCGGCGGTGTCGATAACGGGCACCGTGCTGTCGTCGTAGCCGGCGACGTAGGCGCGCTGGACCGTGGGGGCCCAGGCCGTGGGCGGGACGATCGCCAGGAGCGCCAACCCGACCATCATGACCACCCCCGTTTTGCGGGCCCGCCACACCGAAGGCCACGATCGAAACATGCCGCCCATGCCTCCCGTGCCGCGGCTTGCTCCAGCCCGCCCTCTCCCGTGTCTGAACACCTATGTCTCCGCTTCACGCAGGAGCGGCCTCCGCCAGGCCAGGGCGCCGACGACAAGCCGCTGACCACTCATTGCGATCTGAATGTCACTTTATGTTTCCGCGAGTGGACTCGCTGACGCGACACGACGGTGACCGCCGCGAGCGCGCGAGAACCGACAGGCGCATCGAGTGGGTGGGTGGCGCGCCGAGACCAGAGTGCCGGTGAGGATGCCGTCGACCTGGGCGCGGTGGCCTTCCGGCCGCAGCTTGACGGCGTGTCGCACACCCCAACGTCTGCGCGCCAGCGCGGTCTTCGCATCTCCCCTCTCGAAAGGCCGGTGAAATACCTCACCAAAAGGAGCGAATCGGATAACTTGCTGAGACAAATGGCTCCTTTCGGTGGATTTGAGGCAAAGTCCCCGAAATGACAGAAAGTAGGATAATTTGCGCACGATTAGATCTCTCGTGATCGGTACCGCCGCTCTCCTGGCGGCGGGGCTGACGACGGTGCCCGCCTCGGCAGCTTCATCGGGCCCCACAACGACGACGTTCCAGGTGCAGGGCGGCACCTTGGACATCACCACGCCCGCGTCGGCGGCCATCGGCCAGGGCCCTCCGGGCGGTACCATCAGCGGCCAGCTCGGCAACGTCCTCGTCGCCGACGGGCGGGCCCTGGCCGATGCGTCCTGGACCGCAAGCGTGATCTCCACCGACTTCACGTCAGGGGCCGGCGGCTCCGGCCTGACGATCCCAGCCACCGACGTGAGCTACTGGTCGGGACCCGTGACATCAAGCTCGGGCAACGGCGTCTTCACTCCCGGTCAGCCCGCCTCCGGCAACGCGGCGCCGCTGAACAACACGACGCCCCTGACCGCGCTCACCCACGCTGGTGGCACTGGTAACAACACTGCCACGTGGACCCCCTCGCTGAACGTTCATGTGCCGCAGGCCAACGAGTCCGGCACCTACACCGGAACGGTGACGCATTCTGTTGCGTAATCACCGCGGCCGACTGGTCGGATGGATGTCATTGGCGATGCTGTGTTGCGCTGGCCTGGGACCTGCTGCCCAGGCCGGCGCGGCCGCAGAGGAACCCGATCGGGACGTCATCGGGATCCAGTTGCTGGAGGCACCCGTCGATCGCCGCTCCGACCCGCGGGCGCTGAGATACATCGTGGATCACCTGCCGCCCGGCACCACCATTCAGCGGCAGGCCAGGATCGTGAACAAATCCCCGAAACCGCAGCACATCGAGGTCTACCCTGGCGCCGCAACAGTCACCGACGAACAGTTCCGCTTCGGAGCCGCGCACGCGTCCAACGAACTGACGTCCTGGGTCTCGCTCGACCGCCGGCAGTTGGACCTGCAGCCGCACAGCGACGCTCGCGTCGAGGTGAGCGTCCAGGTCCCATCCACCGCCGCGGCCGGCGAACGCTACGCGGTGATCTGGGCCTCGGCAAGCTCCAGCCCGAATCCGTCCGCCAACATCACCCAGATCAACAGGGTCGGCATCCGGATGTACCTCGACATCGGGCCCGGCGGCGAGCCATCGTCCGACTTCGCCATCGGCGAGCTGACCCCCGCGCGCGCCCCGCACGGACAGCCCTCGCTGAGCATCCACGTGCGCAACACCGGCGGCCGCGCCTTGGACATGACCGGATCGGTCAGCCTCTCCGAAGGGCCGGCAGGCATGCGCGCGGGCCCGTTCGAGGTCGGCCACGGCACCACCCTCGCCCCCGGCGAGCCCGGAACGGTCACGGTGGCATTCCCCAACGACCTGCCCAACGGCCCGTGGAAAATCGATGTGAACCTCGCCAGCGGGCTCGTGAGTCACACCGGGACGGGACACATCACCTTTCCCGACGCCGGCACGGCAGGTCACTCCAGCTCACTGCTCTCACATCTACCCGCCGAATGGATCCTTGTGGGTGGACCAGCGGCAGCAGGGCTGGCCGTTCTCGGCGGACTCGCAGTCCCGATCCTCCGCTCGTGGCGCCGTCGCCGGGAAAGTCATGAATCAAGTGATCTCGAGTTGGGAGGCATCTGACGGAGATGGCGATTCGTTCAGTCGATCGAAGGCCATTGACGATGCGTCGGTCCAGCGTGCCGGACTCCAACGCGGGCGGCTTGACCCCACGTCGGGCAAGGCCCGTCGTTGCCGACGCCCTCGGCTGCCACAAGGTCATACCGCCGAGCTGGCCCGCTCGGGCCGACGGCACCTGGAGCCGGTGCGCGGCTGGAGGTCACCTACTACCACCCTCAGGCTGGACTCCGTGGGGAACTGGCACGGCAGCTGTAGAGCGCGATCTTGGGGTCCGTGTCGGGTGGTGGCTGCGCTGGTCTCATCGGCGATGGCGGGTGGCCGCGAGTGCTGCTGGCCGATCAGGGCGGGTCCGGCGCCGGTCGCGTAGGTGAGGTGGACTGCGACCCGGCACGGGCCGGTCCCGCCGAGCGCGCCGGAATGCATCACGGTCTACAGCTGCCGGGTCGGTCCCCGCTCCCGCCAACCATGCCGGGTCGGTCCCCGCTCCCGCCAAGACTGGCGGGAGCGGGGACCGACCCGGCATGGTGCGGGTTCACGCCGCCGGCCCTGTCAGGGGGTTACCGTTCCGATCTGGCTCGCGGAGTTCTCGGTGAACCAGAGATTGCCGTCGGATCCGGTGGTGATCTCCAACGGGCTCGCGCCGGAGGTCGGGATCGCCACCTCGGAGATCGTCCCCGACGTCGTGATCTGGCCGATGTCGTTGCTGGCGTTCTCGGTGAACCACAGGTTGCCGTTCGGTCCGGTGGTGATGCCCCACGGGAACGGGAAGACGGCGTCCGTGAGGTTGTAGGCGGTGAACGAACCCGCCGTGGTGACCTGTCCGATCTGCGTTGCTCCGGCGTCGGTGAACCACAGGTTGCCGTCGGGCCCGGCGGTGATGCCGACGGGCAGCGAGTTCAGCGAGGGGACCGCGAACTCGGTGATCGTGCCGCCGGTGGTGATCTGGCCGATGCTTCCGGTCAGTAGTTCGGTGAACCACAGGTTGCCGTCCGGCCCTGCGGTGATGCTCAGCGGGTAGGCGCCGGAGGTCGGGAGCGCGAACTCGGTGACCGTGCCGCCGGTGGTGATCTGGCCGATGTTGTTGCCACCCGCCTCCGCGAACCAGAGGTTGCCGTCCGATCCGACGGTGATGCCCCACGGGTAGGCGCCGGAGGTCGGGAGCGCGTACTCGGTGAACGTGCCACCGGTGGTGATCCGGCCGATCTTGTCGACGTTCGACTCGGTGAACCACAGGGCGCCGTCCGGCCCGGTGACGATCTCAGCCGGCCCGGCGTTGGTGGTGGGCACCGAGTACTCGGTGAAGGTGCCGGTCGTGGTGACGCGCCCGATCGCGTTGGCGGCGTTCTCGGTGAACCACAGGGCGCTGTCCGGCCCCGGGGTGATGCCGACCGGGGCCGAGTTGGCGGTGGGTGTCGCCAGTTCGCTGATGGTGGGGGTCTGGCGGGGCTGTGGCGCCCTCGCTCGGAGGTGTTTCCCCCCGGCGAGGCATCCGACGAGCCCCGTCGGCCCCCGGTGCCGGAGGCAGGACTTCACCCACGGGCGCAGGGATCCGGGACGGTGCGGGCAGGCGCCGAAGGCGACGGTGCCGGTCGCGCCGACAGCGGCCGTCAGGGCCAAGACGACGAGCGCACGGTAGAGCCGCCTGAGACGGCCAGGACGGTGGGACATGAGACACCTTTCGGAAGGACACCCCGGGAGCCGGACCACCGGTATGGCACGCATCACCGGTGTCGGGCTTATAGGTGGGAGAGATGGCGCAGCCGCCCGATACCGCGACACGCGACTCATGCCGATAGCGCCTTCGCGATCGCGCTGCACACCTACAATCCCCACTGAGTTGACGTCAGAAACGCCAATTGGAGCGGAATGTTGGACTTGCTTCCTCGGGATCCAGCATCACGTCTTTCCTATGATTGTATTCTGTAAATCCTCTGGACATCTGATCATGCGCTCGATTCCCGCTTCAATCCCTGAGGCTCCGTTTTCGCGCTCCATCGCGGGGAGAGTGGCGTTAATCGCCATATACGAATATGAGCCCACATCGGACTGGCACCGAATCGTGCCGTTCCATGCTTTGACGACGTAGGAGAGCCCATGCGTATCCGATATTCCCTGGTCGCCGGAGCCGCGACCGTTGTCGCCGTCGCCGGAGTGGCCAGCGCCGCGCCCGGTGACACGACGGTCACGTTCTCTGTCTCGGGTGGCTCGTTGGCGATCTCCGTCCCGGGCTCGGCAAGCCTGGGAGGTGGGGCGCCCGGAAACAGCATCAGCGGACAGCTGGGCAATGTCACTGTCACCGACGCCCGAGCTCTGCTCACGGCCGCCTGGACCGCGTCCGTGACCTCCACCAGCTTCAAGACCGGCGGTGGCACGACCGCGGAGACGGTCCCGACCAGCGCGGTCTCCTACTGGTCGGGAACCGCGAGCGCCACGACCGGCCTGGGTACCTTCACGCCCGGCCAGGCCACGGCGGGCCAAGCCCAGACCCTCGACACCAGCCGCGTCGCCTACAGCCTCAGCGGGGGCACCGGCGACAACTCCGCGACCTGGAACCCCACGCTCGTCATCGCTATCCCCGCCAGCGCGGTGAACGGCACCTACACCGGGACGGTGACACATTCGATCGCATAGCCGGGCCCGCCGGTTGTGCACGGCAGCGGCGGTGCTCGCATTGGCCTACGGCGCAAGCACCGCCCCGGTCGGCGCTCAGGGCGAGACGCCGCCCTCCGAGGGCAGCATCGGCCTCAAGCTCCTCGACGCGCCCCGGGACCGTGAACCCGACCCGCGCGCACACATGTACATCGTGGACCACCTCGCGCCCGGCGACGTCATCCACCGCCGGCTGCAGGTGACGAACACCTCCGACGTCGACCAGCGCGTCGACCTCTACGCGGGCTCCGCCGTGGTCAACGGCGGTACCTTCACCATGGATGCGGACCGCACCCCGAACGAGCTCACGACTTGGGTTTCGGTGGACGACTGCATCTCGGACTCGGATGTGTCCAGCAGGGCGACGGACTGCGGCACACCCCGGACGGAAGGGGCCACCCGGTCGTCCACGCCGCCGTCCGCCGCCGTCCGCGACGTCCCGGCGCACGGCACGGCCGTGGTCCGGGTCAGCGTCCGGGTGCCACCGAAGGCGTCCGCCGGCGAACGGTACGCAGTCCTCTGGGCGCAGATCGCGGGCGCTGCCGGCCCGGCTGCGAACATCCGCTTGGTCAACCGCGTGGGAGTCCGGATCTACCTCGATGTCGGTCCCGGTGGTGACCCGCCGTCCGACTTCCAGATCGAGGAGCTGACTCCCGCGCGTGCTTCCGACGGCACCCCGAGGGTGGTGGCCAAGGTCCACAACACCGGCAAGCGTGCCCTCGACCTGACCGGAACCATGTCGATGACCGACGGGCCGGGATCTCTCAGCGCAGGTCCCTTCACGGCGAACCTCGGCACCACGCTCGGCGTCGGCGAGGCCGAGCCTGTCACCGTCCCCCTGGACGGGCGGCTTCCCAACGGCCCCTGGAAGGTCCGCCTCACACTGGCCAGCGGTCTCATCCAGCACACCGTCACGGCCACCATGACCTTCCCCGGCGGCTCCCAAGCCGCCGCGCCGGTCAAACCGACCGTGGCGGACTCCGCTTCGATGGTGCCGGGCCTCACCGTGGGCGTGTCAGCCGTCGTCCTCCTGGTCGTCAGCGGCTACGGGGTGGTACGCCGCAGGCGGGTGAGCTGAACCCGGCCCGCGTCCGGATGCTTTCACCGGCAGGGGATTGTGACATCAGGCCACGGAGTGGGTCACGGTGCCCGTGTAGGTGCCGTGAACCGCAGCAGCGGGGATCGTGATCACCACGGTGGGGCTCCAGCTCGTGGAGTTGTTCCCGTTGCCGCTGGCGGTGAAGGCGGTTCTCGGGCTGCTGAGCGCCTGTGCGGCCGAGGCGCTGCTCTGACCCGGTGTGGCCGTCACAATTCCGTTCGTGTTCGTCGCGGGTCCGGACCAGTAGGAGGCGTTCGAGGTGGTGATCGTCTCGGCGGGCGTGGCGCCGCCGGTGGTGAAGTTGGTGGCGGACACCGTCGCCGTCCAGGTGCTGGTAGCCAGTCCTCGCTGGTCCGAGACGGTCACCGTGCCGAGGGCCGCGCTGAGGGTGCCGCCGGGCGCCGCGGTGCCCAGGCCCGCGGTGGCCGGCACGCTGATCGACAGCGTTCCCGTGGTCGGGATGACGGTGATCTGGGAGCTGTTGCTGTCATTGGTCTCGACGCTGTCCACGACCGCGCGGGTGAAGCTGGCCTTGCCCCCGGATGCGGCCGTCAGTTTCCCCGAGGCGGTGTAGATCGTGCCGCCGCCGGTGATCGAGGTGCCGTTTCCCGTGACCGCGACCCCCGCGGTGTTGTTGCGGTCGGCGATGACCGAGAAACCGGCGAAGGCCCCCGTGGTCGGTGCGCTGAGAGTGGTCTTGCCACCACTCTGGTCGGTGAAGGCCGCACCACTGGTGCCCGCCGCGCACGCCGTCGGATAGGAAGGACAGGCGAGGTAGATCGTCACCCCGGTGCCGTTCACCTTCCCACCGGAAATCGTCATGCCGGTGGTGCCGGTGATGACGTACGTGCCGGGATTGAGTGTGAGCGTGCCGGTCACGGACGAAATGCTGGAGTACACCCCCGGATTGATCGTCTGGTTCCCCGTGACGTGGTTGACCGAGGGATACGGCGGGGTCGGCGTCGAAGGACAAGCCGACGCGGCCGGGCACTGGGCCAAGGAGGCGTAGGGGTCGGTGCCGGCGGGCTGGTTGGTCGGGGCCGGGCTGTACGCGCCGCCGCTCGACGTGGCGAAGCCGGCCGGTGCCGCCGGGCCGCCGATGGTACCCCCGTTCGCGATGACCGAGGTGCTCCCACTTACGAGCGCGGCCTGACTGTTCGTCGAGTTGACCAGGATGCTGCCGGTGACCTGGACGCTGCCGGGGTGGACGTAGAGGGCGTCCGCAGCACTCGGGTTGAGGACGCACAGGCTCGCCGTACACGCGGTCGCGGCCCGGGCGGCGTCGGACGGACCGGTCACGACCCAGGCCAACGCGAACGCGAGGGCAACGACCGCAGCACAGACCGCGCGTGGCAGGCGGAGCCGTCCGCGGGTGAAGATGTGTCCGCTCGCGACCGGACGGCTGGGACCCAACACCCGGGGCGCGTCAGGACGGCATGCCGGAGCATCGACCGGCCCAAGGCTTCCCCCCACACATCGCTCAGCACCCGTCCGGGCGGTGCCTGAGAATCCAACGGCGAGTCTCGCCATCACGTCCGCCATCGTCAGCATGGATCAGAACGTATCAAATACCCCATATTGGATACGTGTTCCTGCGCCCGGTAACGCCCGTCAAGCGTGTCGGGCTCATGGCGACTCGACATCGGTCCGCGCCGCGACCGCGAGGCAGACCGCCTCGTCAAACGCCTGAAACTCAAGTACGCCGACCCGCCCAAGGGCTGGAAACGTCAACCGACCAGACGCATCCCACCCAAGATCGTCAAGCTCCTCCCCAAATTGATTTAGAAGCTCAAGCAACGGCATTGGTCGCCCCCACAGGACGGCAGCCGGGCCTGGTCTCCGCGACGGCGACCGGCGACCAGCGACCGACCGGACGACAAAGGAGACGTCAATGGCAGAGTTCGCACCCGTACCCGATTTCGCCCTGGGCCCGGAGATCCCCGAATCCGGCTATCACGTCACGGAGTTGGGCGGCGGCGCCTACGGAATCACCAGCGGGATGGTCAACACCGTATTCCTGGTGACCAAGAACGGCGTCGTCGTGGTGGATGCCCCTCCGGACCTGGGTGAAGCGCTGCTGGCGGGCATCGGGGAGGTGGCCCCGAAGCCGATCACCCACCTCATCTACAGCCACGCGCACGCCGACCACATCGGCTCCGCCCACCTGCTGGCGCGCGACGACCTGAAGATCATCTCGCATGAGCTCACCGCCCGGTTCATCAAGGAGGCGCACGACGACGATCGTCCACTGCCCAACGAAACCTTCACGGGGACGAGAAGCGAACTGAGCAGCGACGGCGAGCGGTTCGTCCTCGAGTACACGGGCGACTGGCATCAGCCGGGCAATCTCTTCATCCACCTCCCGGAACAGAAGGTCCTGACGGCGATCGACAGCTTCACGGTCAAGAACGCGCCGTTCTTCCGGCTGCTCTTCTCCGCCCGTGTGCCCGCGTACTTCGCCGCCATGGACCAGATGCTGGAATACGACTTCGAGACCGTCGTATCCGGTCACATGGCCCTGTTCGGCACTCCCGAGGACGTGCAGACGAACCGCGAGTACATCCGAGACCTGCGAACCGCCGCCACCGAGGCACTGTGCGCGGTGGACCTGCGGGAGGCCGCCGCCGCTGCCGGCGTACCGGACAACAACAAGCAGGCGCGACTCAAAGTCTGGATGGACACTCCCCCGGCCCTGGCAGAACTGACGGATCACCACTGACGGATCGCCAGACCGCAGGTCGGGCCGATAGCTGAACGCCTGTTTCTCAAACCTCTCCGTCGAAGTGAGCTCTGGGTGAAGCGCGGCGGGGCGCCGACCGCTGTGGTCGGCGCCCCGCCGACCAGGGAGAAAGCTGATCGTCCATGGTTGGGCAGTTGGGCAGTCGGACACCGGTGCCGATGCCATCACGAAGTCGATCGTCCGGCCTGCTGGTTCACGGACGAGCGCGGTGACGGTTCGCATCAACTCGACCGGCTCGTTGCCGGAGGGCTGGATCTGTCGTCCAGCGCCAGTCAGGCCGTGGGCGCGAACCGGCTACCACGCCATCAGCGCCACACGCGCACATACGCTGCCGAGAACGCGATCGGCTCCCGGTCACGCGGGGCGGCATGGTACTCGCCGGCGTCGACCGACAGGTTGAGGATCAAGTAGGCGGACCAGTCGTCGCCCACGCCGGTGTGGTCGGAGAACACCTTGGCCCCGTTGACGTACCAGTCGTTGCAGGTGGCACCGTAGTGCACTCCGATCGTCACCCACCTGCCAGGGGCGATCGCATGTGCGTTGGTGTAGTAGTAGCCGGCCGGACGAACGTGGTTGGTCAGCTCCAGCAGACTGGCGTGGTCCGGGTGATATTCGAAGGTGTCGACCTCGCCGTTGCCGTCCTTCCAGGTCCACAGCGCGGGCCACGCTCCCTGCTGCGTGGGGAGCTTCACGCGGGTCTCCATGTAGTCGCCGGTCCTCGCCTGGAAGCCCTGCGCGGTTCCCTCGGTGGTGAGCATGCCCGTGTCCCAGGCGCGCCGTCCGTTTTCCAGGTCACGCTGGCTGCGGCGGGCGGTGAACGTCGCGGTGCCACCGGACACGGTCACGGCCGAGGAGGCAAGCCAATCAAGCTTGGCGTCATCCGGATTGTGACTGCCATACCGGTAGGCACTCGTCCGCCTGCCCTGCCAGCGATCTCCCCATGCAATGGCCGAGCCGAAATCCTCGTTGAACACGAGGTTTTTCCCGGCGGCCGGGGAATGGCCAACCTCTTGCGTTGGCGGTGTAATCGTCAGCATTCGGGCGCCGAGCTCATGATAGCCCGTCCGGTCTTGGTAGTACCCGAACTCGATATAGCTTCCCGCTTCGAATGCGCGCTTTCCAGTGGTGACCGTCAGCCCGGATGGGCAGATGCGCACCTGGTGCGCCGCCCCCGGGAAGTCCAAGTTGGTCCCCCGCTCGTCGCGGACTGCGACGCCGAGCGACATGACCGTCAAACACCGCCTGGCGCGCACGGTCAGAGTCGCAGCTGCCGGCACTGCTGCGGAGGCCCTCGACGGCGCAAGCGAGACCTGGATGGCATCGGGCCCCACCGCCACTGCAGGCAGCGGAGAAAGCAGGAGGAACAACACGGAGGAAACTGCCGCCGATATGAGTCGCACCACAGCGCGCACAGGCACTCCACGGGTTGCTTGAGGGCCCTCAGGCAGGCCATTGCGCGCCTGAGGCAGCGGAATGAAATATCAGCCTCGCGGGGCCTGAATATTCCCCGCCATTCCGACAGTACGGAGCCTTCCACCTCTTCGCCACCCGAATGAAAAGGCTACAAATTGCTAAGGCTCTCACCGAGAACGACGTGGTCCTGGTCGACACCACGGCGGGCACCGGCCGCCATGGACCGGGCGGGGCCGCAACCGTGGTGCGCCGGCATTCACCGCGATCAGCCCCCGCCGTATCGTCCCCTTCTCCGCCGCCTCCCTGGGACTGCTGCTGGCTGTCTCCCACCCCCTGCTAGCCACGATGCGATGGTGAATCGCCGAGGATCCACCTCCGGGTGGACCGAGTCAAGCCCTCCGCGCAACGGCCCGGTCACCTCGATCGACTGGCGGTAGCGAGTCAGCGAGGCCCAGCGCGACCGCCCCTCGCACGATCCTGCAGGCACACTCTCAGCGCGGAGCGCCCGGCTTGAGGACGACGGAGCCGTAGTGGTTGGCGAAGAAGTACGAGTAGGACAGCCCTTCGTCGATGTCGCCGAACTGGTTGCTCGTCATGGACATCAGCGCCGTCGTGCTGGTGCCGTTGCCGGCGTAGGCGGTGAACAGCTGGTTGGGCGCCAGCCCCGTCGCCCTGATGTCGACTTCGTCGATGCCGGGTAGCGCCCGGATCAGTGCCGTTCCCTTGGCAGAGGTGCCGGGGACCTGCAGGGGCAGGTTCTGCGTACGCATGCCCAGGCCCTGCCGGCCCAGGTTCTGCGTCGTGGTGGCCGGAGCGTTGCGTGCCACGTACACCAGGGCCATCGGCGACTGGCCGATGGGCATGGTCGTGGTGACGGACATGGTTCTGGTGTCGATGACGTCGACCGCGTCGGAGTTCTGCAGGGCGACGTAGACCCTGGTGTTGTCGGGGCTCGGCCAGATGCCATGGGGTCCGTGGCCGTTGTTGTGGATGGTCTTCACCAGTGTCGGCGGCGTCCCGTCGTGCGACCGGCGGTAGACCAGGGTCTCGTTCAGCCCGCCCACGGTCTGGAGCGCGTAGTCGGCCCCGCCGACCGTGACGAAGTTGGGGTGGTTGGTGCGCGGCCCGGTGCGCAGCACGGCCTCCACCCGGTAGGTGCCGGCGTTGAGTACGGCGGTGGTCCGGCCGTTGGTGGGCATGCCCAGCCAGATCTCCCTGCCATCGGGGGAGATCGCCTCGTCGGAGGAGCCCCCGGCCTCCGCGGGGATCGGTACGCGCCTGACGATCCGGTGGGAGGCCACGTCGATCACGTCGAGCACTTGGACGCGCAGGTGGTTGACGTAGGCGAGTCTGCCGTCCGGGCTGAAGACCACCTTCGACGGCGCGTCCTCGGTGTGGATCCGGTCGACTTCCTTGCCGGCCTGCCAGTCGACCACCGAGATGTAGTCCTGGCCGCGCACGGCCACCCACAGCCGGGTGCCGTCGGGCGAGAAGAATCCCTCGTGCGGCGCGCGACCCAGGTAGACGGTGCGCACTACCTGGTTGGTGGCGGTGTCGATGACGTGCACGGCGTTGGTGGTGACGTCGATGACGTCGAGCCACTTGCCGTCCCGGGAGAAGCCCAGGCCGTGCACGTCGATCTCGCCGTCGTACATCGCTCCCAGCACGTCCGCGCTGGGGTCCATCCGCGGCTTGCCGAAGGCGATGGTGCCCAGCACCGTGTTCGTCGCGGGATTGATGACGCTGACCGTGTTGGAGCTCTGATCGGCGGTGTACACCCGGTCGTTGCCCGAGATCGGCTGTGCTCCGGGCAGTGCCGGGGCCTGGAGCAACGTGCCTCGCGCCGGCTCGGCGGAGGGAACCGCCTTCTGCGTCGGCGAGGAGCCGGGGACCGTACCGACGTGGGGGCCCGACCCCTGTACCAGCCCCGCTTCCGCCTCTTGCGTCGAGGTTGGCGAGCTGCCGATGGCCGACGTCAGGACACTCGCGGCCACGAATATCAGGACCAAGCTGTGTCTCGCACGCAATGTGCCCTCCTGAACCGGGGTGGAAGATCGCTGGGCCCGCGGACGACGGCGCGGCTCCTCGGACAACCCGCCAACCGTGGCCGTCTTGCGGGCCCGGGCGGAATCCCCAACCTGTCATCGCGCCGGTCCTGCGTCACCATCGACCGGTCTCGGACTGGTGGACAGCCGACGACAGAGCCCGCAAGGAGTCTGGTCGTCCCGACGGGTGGTCGCCGTCCAGGGCGTCTGTCCGAGTGAAATCCGGACCGGTGTCAGGCCGCCCCGGGCTCCTCGGACGGGTAGACGGCCGCCGCGACCGAACGGCACGCCCGGGATGCGGGTGAGCGCTGACCGTGGTCGCATGCCACTGTCGGTGGAACCCGTGCTCCGGACGAGTCCCCGGCACTCCGGACATCCGGAATGCGGCCGGTCACCGTCCGAGTACCGACGAGGGCGACCCCCACCGGTCATCACAGCCAGGTCGGTCAGGCGGGGTATCCGCCCAGGCCGCAGACGCACACCACCGTGCTCGATCCGAGAGGGAGAAATGGGTGACGGGAGAGGCTCAGCCCCGGCGGACTGGTGGCATGGCGGAGGGTGCCCGGCGGGTCTCCTCGCGCGACGGTCGATGCTTCAGGGCGCGGCCGCCGGCCTGGTCGGGGTGGCCGGCGGGAGCCTGCTGGGCGACCGGGAAGCCCTCGCCCGGGGAGAAGACGGCGACCGGACGACCGGGACCCTGATTCCGTTTCACGGCTACCACCAGGCAGGCATCGCCACCCCGCCCCAGACCGTTGGAGCGTTCGCGTCCTTCGACGTGACAGCCGCGAACCGTGCAGAACTCATCGAGCTCTTCCGCGCGTTGACCTCCCGGGCCCGATTGCTGACCTCGGGGCGCACGGATCCGAATGCGTCCGCGGACGCTCCGCCCGCGGACAACGGGATCCTGGGTCCCGGAGTCGTGCGGGACGATCTCACCATCACCGTTGCCGTCGGCGCGAGCCTGTTCGACACGCGCTACGGACTGCACGCACGCAAGCCCGTCCAGCTCAAGACGATGGTGCCGTTCCTCCACGACGACCTGGACCCCGAACTGTGCCACGGCGACCTGTTGCTACAGGTGTGTTCCGGTCACCGTGACAGCACCGTGCACACGATGCTCGACATCCTGAGCCACACCAAGGGCGTGCTGAAGCAGCGGTGGAGCTTCCACTGCCAGCGCAATCCGCCTCGCCCGACCGGGATTCCGCGTGACTGGTTCGGGTTCAAGGACGGCATCACCAACCCCGACACCACCAGTACATCCCAGATGGACAAGGTGGTCTGGGTGCAGCCCAACACCGACGAGCCAGCCTGGACGGCGGGCGGGACGTACCAGGTACTGCGCACCGTCCACTTCTTCCTAGAGGCATGGCAGAAGGTGCCGGTCGCCCAACAGGAACGGATCTTCGGCCGTCGGAAGATCAGCGGCGCTCCGCTGTACGCCCTCTCGGACGACGCGCCGGACACGTTCGATCCCATCTACACCAACGACCCGCAGGGACTGATCACCCCGCTGAACTGCCATGTCCGGCTCGCCAACCCGCAGACTCCTCAGACCGCGTCGACCAGCTCCATCCTGCGTCGCAGCTACGACTACGAGCGCAGTCCCAGCGTGGAGGGCCGTCCGGACCTCGGGCACCTGTTCTGCTGCTTCCAGCGCGAACTCAACACCTATATCGCCATGCAGACCCGGCTGGAAGCCGAGGCGCTCGTGCCGTACATCAGTCCGCGCGGCGGAGGTTACTTCTTCGCCCTTCCGGGAGTGCGCGACAACCAGGACTACTTCGCCCGTGGGCTGTTGACCTGACCGCTGCTTCCGGACCGGCTGTGCGGGAGACGGTCCGGCTCGCAAACCGAAGTTCCACGAAGTGCCCAGGAGGCGAGATGCGTTTCCGGATCCACACCGGCCGCGGCTTGGGCGGGATAGCGGTCCGGCCGGAGCCGGCGGCCGCCATCGGGCTCCTGCTGGCCGGTGACCTCCTCGCCGCGCGCCTCATCCCGGCGTCGTCCCCGTCGCCCTCCGCCGCTCCACTCGCGGGTGTCACAGGCCACGTGTACGTCACCAATCAGCTCGGCAACACCGTCTCGGTGATCGACGCCGGTACCAACAAGGTCGTCGCGACCGTCCCGGCCGGCAACGCGCCTGAAGGCATTGCGATCACCCCCGACGGCAGGTACGCGTACATCGCAGACAACGGATCGGCCATGGTCTCGGTGCTCGACACCCGCACCAACAAGATCACCACCACCGTGCCGGTCGGGCACGGCCCCACTGGCGTCCGGCTGAGCCCCGACGGCACCTGCCTCTATGTCGCCAACGGCGGTTCAAACAGTGTCTCGGTGCTCGACACCCGAACCAACCGGGTGACCGCGACGGTCCCGGTCGACGTCTCCCCGGTGAGCGTCGCCGTCAGTCGCGACGGTGCCACGGCCTACGTCGCCAACGCCGGGTCGCACAGTGTGTCAGTCCTCGATACCCGTACCCGGCGCGTCGTCGGGAGCCTGCCCGCCGGCCGCTCTCCGGTGAGCGTCGCCGTCACCCCGGACGGCGAATCGGCCTACGTGGCCAACGAGACGGCGGCGACCGTCTCCGCCGTGGGAATCCGCACGCGGACGGTCGCCGTCACGGTCCCGGTCGGCGAAGGCCCCTTCGACGTGGCGCTGGCACCTGATGGTTCAAGGGCCTATGTGGCCGAACTCGGCCCGGGCAACGTATCCGTGATCGACACCCGTAGCCACCGCGTCTCGGCGACCGTTGCCGTGGGCCCTCCGGGCACCGACCCGTTCAACCTGGCGGTCACCTCGGGCGCGGTCTACGTCACGAACCAGGGAGCGGGCACCCTTGCGGTCATCGATCCCAAGAACCTCAGGGTTGCCGCAACCGTAGCAGTCGGCACCAGCCCCTACGGCGTCGCAGTGGGTCCGTGACCGCGGTGTCGGCCCGCTTCGACTTCTCGGCCGTGGATGAGGTTCCACCCTGCGGTCGGACACCGTCAGGCGGACACCGTCAGGCTCAGCGGCTCGGGCGCCGCCGGGCGACGAGGGCGGCGATGTCGTCGTCGAGCTCGCCGCCGCTGTAGGCGACCAGGTCGCGGTGGAGGTGCTCGAGGAGCTGGTGGGGCGCATCACCGCTCCACGAGCGGATGCGCTCGGCGAGGGGGTAGAAGGCGCCGGAGCGGTCGCGGGTCTCGGTGACCCCGTCGGTGTACAGGAGGAGCTGGTCTCCGGGGTGGAAGGGGGCGAGGTCGACGTGGTACCCGTCGCTCACCAGCATGCCCAGGTTGAGCGGCGGCGAGGGAGCGGCGGGCTGCAGCTTCCGGACCCCGCCGCGGTGCAGCAGCAGCGGGGGCGGGTGGCCACAGGTGACGGTCCGGACGACCGGTTCGTCGTCCGGGATCTCGGCGAGGAGCACGGTGATGAAACGTTCGGCGATCTCCGAGCCCGGGACCCCCGGGTACTGGGAGGCGTGGCGGCTCATGCTCGTCTCCAGGCGGCGCGCGAGGTGGGGCAGGTCGGGCGCGTCGTGGGCGGCCTCGCGGAAGGCGCTGAGTAGCGCCGCGGCCGTCTGCACCGCGAGCAGGCCCTTGCCGCGTACGTCGCCGATGAGCAGCCGGACGCCGTGCGGGGTGCGTATCGCCTCGTACAGGTCGCCGCCGATCCGGGCCTCCGCCGCGGCGGCCAGGTAGAGGCTCTCGAGCGTGACGTGCCCGAGGTGGCGTGGTACCGGGTGCAGCACCGCCAGCTGGGCGGCCTCGGCCACCGAGCGGACCTGAACCAGCTGATGGGCGCGTCGGCCCAGCAGGCGGTTGAGGAAGACGGCGAATGCCGCGATCGCCGCGAGGGTGGCCAGCTCAGAGTAGGCGGTCGCATCCCGCAGCGCGTCGAAGTCCACCATCAGGCCGACGAAGATGGCGCACGCGCCCACTCCGGTGAGCACCGTCCCCCACAGGGGCAGCAGCGCGGCGGCGGCGATCATGGCCGTGGCGAGGAAGGCATCCGGCCTGACATCGCGGGGTGTGAAGAGGCCGATGAGCAGGCCGATGAACAGCAGCAGAGCAGGCAGCACGGGCAGCAACTTGGCCCGCACACCAGCACTGTGCGGGACTCCGCGTTCCTCAGGAGACCTCGCCACCGTGTCGCTCTCCCGCGTCACACAGGTCGGGCGGCAGCCTGGGCCCGGAAGCCAGGCCACCGATTCGGGTAATTTTATCGCCGTTCGCCCGTAGCCCACGACTTCGATCCGCATGTCGGTGACAGGATCCGGCGAGCGTCGGGGGCCTTGTCTGCGAAGCCCCGGCCGGCGCCGGGTTCGGACACGGGAGCTCAAGACGGCTGTGACGCTACGAACGCCGTGGTGCGGGTTCACGCCGTCTGGCCGGATCGTTGACCCTGATGCGCCGCAGGAGCGCGGCGACCGCCGGGGGCAGGTCTCCGCGCGGGTGGACGACTCTGACCGTCCACGCGGGTGCGTGCGCGGTGAAGGGGCGTACCGGCAGTTCGGGGAACCGTGCCGCGAGCGACTGCGGCACGATGCACACGCCCAAGCCGTGCCGGACCAGGTCGACGGCCGTCAGCACGTCGTTCACCTCGAAGGTGGTGGCGCGTTCCAGGGAGGCTGAGCGGAAGGCCTTGTCGACCTCGTGCCGGATCGCCCAGCCCCGGGGGAAGTCCACCAGCGGCAGGCGGGCGGTCTCGGCGAGGGTCACCGGCTGCCCGGACGGCGGGGAACCCGTCGTCGGCGCGGTCACCAGGACCATCTCCTCCTTCGTCAGGAGCCGGGTGGTCAGTCCCCGCAGGTGCGGGGTGTCGAGTGCGACGACGGCCAGGTCCAGGATGCCGTCGCGCAGGGTCTGCGGTACGTCACCACCCGGTGCCTGGCGCAGTCGGACCGTCACCCCGGGGTGCTCGCGGTGGAAGTCGGCCAGTGCCTGGCCGAGACCGGCGTGCAGGCTCTGCATCACACCGATGCTGCCCGCAGGGCGGCCGAGCAGGCTCGTGCAGTCGTCGGCTTCTCCACGTTCACCGTCACCGTCGTGTTCGCCGTCTACGCCGTGGGCGTGCTCACGAGCCTGCTGCTCGCCGGGCACGTCTCCGACTGGCTCGGCCGCAAGAAGGCCATGACCGCCGCACTGGCGCTGGAAGTGCTCGCTGCCGCGCTGTTCCTGGCAGTGCCGTCGCTGCCGGTGCTGATCGTCGCCCGGTTGATCACCGGTCTCGGCGTCGGCATGCTGACGGCGACCGCCACCGCGTATCTGCAGGAACTGCACCGCGCCCACCGGCCCGGCACCTCCGCGCGACGGTTCGAGATCGTGTCGACCGCTGCCAACATCGGCGGACTGGGCCTCGGCCCGCTCGCCGCCGGAGTGCTCGCCCAGTGCGTGGACGCGCCGCTGCGCCTGCCGTACGCGGTCTTCGGGGTGCTGCTGCTCACCGGCATCGCCGCCGTCGCCGTGACGCCCGAGACCGTCCGGATGCCGGCGGTCCGGCCGGTGTACCGTCCCCAGCGGGTCGGCACCGGGTTCGGCGACCGCGGATATCTCGCCGCGGCCGCGGCCGGCTTCACATCCATGGCCGTGTTCGGACTGTTCACCTCGTTGGTTCCCGGGTTCGTCGGCGGGACGTTGCATCACCCGTCCCGTGCGCTGGCCGGGCTGGTCGTGTTCGCCGTGTTCGGCGCGGCCGCGGCGGCCCAGGTGCTCACCGGTCGCCTCGGCGACGGGGCGCGGTGGACGGCCGGGCTGCTCGTGCTGGCCGCTGGTATGGCCGCCGTCGCGGCTGGCATGCGCACCGCCAGCCTGCCGGTGTTCCTGCTCGCCGGAGTCACCGCCGGTGCGGGTGCCGGAGTGCTGTTCAAGTCCGCCGTCGGCCACGTGGCCGCCACGGCTGCCCCGGCCCGGCGCGGCGCAGCTCTCGCCGGCCTGTTCCTCGCCTCCTACCTCGGCCTGGCCCTGCTGCCCGTCGGCCTCGGCGTCGCCAGCCGCTCCATGACCGTGACGACCGCGACGACGTGGTTCACCACCCTTGTGCTGGCCCTGCTCGCCGCCGTCGGCGTGCTCACGCGCCGCCGCGGCCTCGGCATGCCGCGGGTGGCGCCGCTGCCGTCTTCGGCATCGGACACACAATCGGAACAGGGGCCCGTGAGCGGGTTCGTCCAGCACTTCCCTCACGAGGGAGGAGTCGCCCGGATCTCCTCGCCCACCCGGAAAGCAGGAAACGAACAATTCCGTGCGGAGAATGACCATGCGTACCACCACACTGGGAATGACCGGACTTGAGGTCTCCCGCATCGCCTTCGGCACCTGGCAGTTGGGCGGCGACTGGGGCGGCTTCGCCGAGGACGAGGCCAAGGCCGCCGTCCGCCGGGCACTCGACCTCGGGGTCAACTTCTTCGACACCGCCCAGGCCTACGGTTTCGGCGCGTCGGAGCGCCTCCTGGGCGAGTTCCTGCGCGGCGAACTACGCAGCCGCCGCGACGAGTTGGTGATCGCCACCAAGGGCGGCCTGCGCAGGACCGACACCGGTGTCGCCCGTGACGCCGGCCCCCGGGCGCTGCGCGAGGGCGTGGACGCCAGCCTGACCGCGCTCGGCGTCGACCACATCGACATCTACCAGGTCCACTGGCCCGACCCGAAGGTGCCGTTCGCCGAGACCGCCGGCGCACTGAAGGAACTGATCGAGGCCGGCAAGATCCGCCACGTCGGGGTGTCCAACTACGACGCCGAGCAGATGGCCGAGTTCTCCCGGACCCTGCCGGTGGAGACGCTGCAACCGCCGTACCACCTCTTCCGCCGCGAGATCGAGGACTCGGTCCTGCCCTACACCCGGCAGCACGACATCGGTGTGCTGGTCTACGGCCCGCTCGCGCACGGCCTGCTCACCGGCACCCTCGGCGAGGACACCGTCTTCCCCGCCGACGACTGGCGTGCCAGGAGCGGCGTCTTCCACGGCGAGAGCTTCCGTCGCAACCTCGCGGTCGTCCGTGAGCTCCAGGAGTTCGCCACCTCGCACGAGATGACGATCAGTCAGCTTGCCATCGCCTGGGCCCTGGCCCGTCCCGGAGTGCACGCGGCCATCGTCGGCGCCCGGCGCGCCCACCACGTCGACGACAGCCTCGCGGCGGCGGACATCACGCTCGACGAGGCCGACCTGAAGGACATCGACTCCATCACGGCCGCGGCCACGCAGGTCACCGGCCCGACCCCGGAGAGCGTGTGATGACCGATCAAGCCAAGACCGGAAGGACAGGAGTCGCCGTCCTCGGCATCGGCGTCATGGGAGCCCCCATCGCGCGGGACCTGCTGCACGCCGGCTTCGACGTGACGGTGTGGAACCGGACAAAGGAGAAGGCCGAAGCACTCGCCGCCCAGGGTGCGAGCGTCGCGTCCGCTCCGAGCGAGGCGGCTTCGGACGTCGAGTTCCTGATCACCATGCTCACCGACGGCGCCGCGGTGGAAGCCGCGATGACGGGCCCCGAAGGCGCCCTGGCCGCCTTGTCCCCGGACGCGGTGTGGATCCAGATGAGCACGGTCGGCGTCGCAGCGACGCAGCGCCTGGCCGAGCTCGCCGACAAGCGCGTCGGCTTCGTGGACGCTCCCGTCTCCGGCAGTTCGGAACCCGCCGAGCGAGGGGAACTGCTCATCCTCGCCTCTGGGAACCCGGCCCTGCGACCGCGCCTGCGACCGCTGTTCGACGCCCTCGGCCACCGGACCCTGTGGCTGGACCGCCCCGGCGACGGTAACCGGCTCAAGCTCGTACTCAACAACTGGCTGGCCGTCCTGGCGGAGGGAATGGCCGAGACGATCGGTCTCGCCACGTCCCTGGGCCTGGACCCCGGCCTCCTCCTCGACACGCTCGCCGAGAGCCAGCTGGGTTCCGCCTACGCGACGGCCAAGGGCCGCGCCATGGTCAAGCGCGACTTCACCCCTGGCTTCCCGCTGCACCACGCTTGCAAGGACGCCGCCCGCGCACTCGATGCCGCCGACCGCCACGGGATCGAACTACCGCTCACCGAGGCGCTGTCGAAGCGCTGGAACGAGGCGATCTCCCTCGGACACGGGAACGACGACGTGGCCGCGGCCATCACCACGGCCCGGTAGCGGCCGGAAAGCCGTAGAACTTCCGCATGGTGGCCGGCAGTTGCCGATCGTGGAGCGAACGCGGCCGCGAAACGGGCGGAGATCCGCCGGGGAACTCGTCGACGTACTGCGGTGTACACCGCCGCGGCAGGATCTCGGCTTGCCGGACGCAGGCCCGCACGGTCCTCTCCCGGTCGGGGACGTACCCGCGTCGGCCTCTTCTCCGAGCCGGGAAACGCCGCGGACTTCTGCCGTTCGATGTCGGCGAGGCCCGTACTGTCCGTTCGCCGCCGCCCTGCGCTCCCGCACGGCCGCGTGGCGTCATCGCCAGGCGTGGTGAACAGTAGCTACATGGGCATATGGAGCAAACGGGACGATATGCTCGTGCATCAGGCCGAGCCGTACAACGCCGAATCTCCTCCTGGCGCCCTCGTGGGTTCGATCACTCCCCTGGACGCCTTCTACGGTCGCAATCACGCGCCGATCCCCCGCATCGACCCCGAGAGCTGGCGACTCCGGGTGGAGGGACTGGTCGATCGCCCGCTGGAGCTGTCGTTGGAGGAACTGCGGCACCGCTTCGGCGAGCGGAGCGTGGTGGCGACACTACAGTGCGCGGGCAACCGCCGTGCCGACCTCATCGAGGTCCGCGACATACCCGGCCAGGTGCCCTGGGGCCCCGGAGCCGTCTCCACCGCGTGCTGGAGCGGAGCGAGCCTGGCGGATGTGCTGGCCGAGGCGCGAGTGCGGCCCGAGGCGGCCCACATCGCGTTCACCGGTGCCGATCTGTCCCAGCAGGCCGAGCCGCCGCAGCCGTTCGGCGGTTCGGTACCGGTGGCGAAGGCGACCTCCAGCGAAGTGCTGTTGGCCTGGTCCATGAACGGTCAGCCACTCCCCACCGCGCACGGCGCCCCACTGCGCGTGGTCGTCCCTGGCTGGATCGGCGCCCGCAGTGTCAAGTGGCTCCAGTGCGTCACCGCTCTGGCCGAACCGTCCGACAACTACTTCCAGAGCGAGTACAGCGTCCTGCCCCCTGAGGCCGACCCCCACCGGGCCAAGCCGGGGGACGGCATCACCCTTGGCCCGATCACCATCCACTGCGCCATCCTGCAGCCCGGCAAGGACGCCCGACTGCCCTCCGGGCCGACCGAGATCACCGGCTTCGCCCTCGCGGGAGACAACCGGACCGTGGCACGCGTGGATGTCACCGCCGACCACGGCAACACCTGGACCCGCGCGGATCTGGACCCACCGGAGAATCCCTGGACGTGGCAGCACTGGCGCACCACGCTCACCCTGCCCCCGGGCGGGATCGAGCTCATCGCCCGCGCCTGGGACTCCACCGCGGCCGTTCAGCCCGAATCCCCCGCAACCGTGTGGAACCCCCGGGGATACGCCAACGAGGCCGCGGCCCACCTGCACATCACCTGCCGCCCCTGACCCGCACGCGGCTGCAACCGGGCTCGCGCCCGCACGGCGCTCCGACCAGGGATCGGAGGTTCGCGAGCCTGCGGCGGGCCGCCGCGGGGGAGCGTCCACGGCGCAGTACCCGGGCAGGGGCTGCGCCCGCCGCTACGCGGTCTCCTCGCGACCTGATGTACCGTCGGCCGAACTGGCCGCCGTGGCGTCATCCAGGGCCTGGCTCGGCGTGGTGACGGCCTCGCGGGCGGCGTGTGGCAGCAGGTTCCCACGTCGCGGCGACCGGGCCGACTCCAGTGTCACCCGGAGGTGCAGCGCGGCGAGCAGCAGGCAGAGCGCGGCCATTGCGGACCACAGCGCGGTCGTACCCGCGCGGGCGAGCAACTGGGTGCCCAGGACGGGTGCGAGCGTCGCGGCGATGCCCCAGCTGGTGCCGAAGACGGCGAGGTAGCGGCCGCTTCCGCCGGGTGGCGCGAGGTCGGTTACGAGCGCGTAGGCGCGGCCCATGACCAGCAGGTCGCCGAGACTCTTCACAGCAGCCGAGGCGAGCAGCGCCGGCAGGGTGCGGGCGAGGGCGTAGCCGGTCAGCCCCGCGGCCAGGAAGAGGTGGGCGAGGGCGAGGGCGACGGGTGTGGTGAGCCGGGTCGTCCAGCGCAGCCGGACCAGCGGCTGGGCGAGCACGGTGGTGGCCGCGGCGGCGGTGAACAACAGCCCGGCGTCGGCGGCGGGCCGGCCCTGCCGCGCGAGCGCGAGCGGCAGGGTCATCACGGTCTGCTGGTTGATCAGGGCGTAGGCGGTTCCGGTGGCCAGAATGCTCAGCAGGGCCCGGTCGCGCAGTGGTCGCACGGCGGTGTCGTCCTGGTCCGCTCCGGGTGGTTCGGGACGGTCGCACGGGAGGGCCAGCCGGATCAGCAGCGCGCAGGCCAGGCACGTCGCGGCGTCGGTGACGAAGAGCCAGCGCAGGTCCCAGCGGCCGAGCAGGGCCGCGAGCAGCCCTGCGCCCATGCCGCCCGCCGCGAGCGCGGCGCTGAACAGGCTGAACGCGCGCACCCGGTGCCGCTCCGGCACGGACTCGCCGATGATCGCCTGACTCGGGGGCTCGTAGAGCTCGAAGGCCAGTCCGAGCAGCACCGCTCCGGCGACCGCCCAGGCGAGGGACGCGGAGGCTGCGATCGCCAGTTGTGCGACGGCACATCCGCAGAGCCCGAGCACGATGGTCGTGCGCCGCCCGATCCGGTCGGCCAGTCGTCCCCCGGCCAGCCGCGAGGGGATCGTCGCGAGCCCGAAGGCGGCGCTGACCAGCCCGGCGGTGGTCAGGCTCGCGCCGTGGTCGGCGCAGATCAGCGTGGTGAGAAAGGGCAGCGAGAAGGCTCCGAGCCGGTTGACGACCCGGGCGAGCAGCAGCAGGCGGACGGTGCGGGGCAGAGCTTCGGAGCGCGACACAGCGCCTCCCGTCACTGGTGAATCGCCTAATGTTGGTGACGGACACCGTAGGCGGGCGAAAGGTAACTGGTCAAGTGTTGTTCGACAGTCACATGCGCACCCTGCTCGATGCCTCCGTGGCACTCGTCAACGCGCTGACCGACGGCGAGGCGCGCGGCCGTCGCTACCTCGCACCCGAGGGCGCCGAGCGGGTCGGCGCGGTCCGCGCGGCGCTCTCCGCCGGGGCGGACCTGGGAGTCGACGAGGCCGACCGGTTGGCCGACACCGCCCGCGCCCTGCGCACCGTGTTCGAGGCCGTGGCCGCTGACCGCATCGACGACGCGGCCCCCGCCCTCAATGCGCTGCTGCGCGAGACCGGCGCCCGTCCCCAGCTCGACCGGGCTCCCGGAGAGCCGTGGCAGGTCCACTTCCACGGCGCCGACGACTCCTACGCCGTCGGCTGGAGCGCCGGCTGCGCCACCGGCCTCGCCATGGCCCTCGGTGGCGACTACGCCGGACGCCTCGGGGTCTGCTCGGCGCCGCGCTGCGACCGCGTCTATGTGGACAGCTCCCGCAACGCCGGCCGCCAGTTCTGCTCGACGGCCTGCCAGAACCGGGTCAAGGCAGCGGCGTTCCGTTCGCGGCGCGCGAGCGACGAGGCGTGAGCCTCAGTCCCTCACCTGCGCGAACCGGGTGAGGGTGTCCTCCAGCCAGGCCGGCTTTCCGACGTCGGAGGCGCGGGCGATCGCGGGGCGCCGCGGCGGCGATCGCACGCAGGCCGGCCGCACAGATCAGGCGACTGTGCGCCCACCGGTCGTCGTTCAGTTCCCAGACTCCGGCGTCCGGCTCGCGGTGCCTGGGGCGCGACCGACGGGCAGGCGTTGCCGGACGCCGGGGTCTGGGTGCCCCAGGTGGTGGACGGTCGGTAACGCATAACAGGCCGTGCCTGCCCGGCACGGCCGACCTGGCCATTACTCGGTCGTTCTGGCCCTCGCATAAGCGGCGAGAGCCGCACTCATTACCCTGAGTAGCTCGATGATCGTGGTAGTAATGCAGGGGCCGTCCATCCCGGCGGCAGCAGACGTCGATGAACATCGTCGAGCCAAGAGGTGCGCGTGATGCCGGAACCGTCGCCCCCGACTACGGACGCCATGGAAATTTCCGCATCACCGGTCGGTTCCCACAACGAGTGGGATCCGCTGGAGGAGGTCATCGTCGGACGCCTTGAGGGCGCGACGATCCCCTCCCACCATCCGGTCGTGGCATGCAATATCCCGCCGTGGGCTGCGCGACTACAAGGCTTTGCCGCCGGCTTCAGATATCCGCGCTTCCTGATCGAGCAGGCACAACAGGAGCTCGATCAGTTCATCGCCCTCCTCGAATCCCTCGGCATCACGGTCCGGCGCCCCGATGCGGTCGACTTCAGGCAGCGCTTCCGCACGCCGGACTGGTCATCGCATGGCTTTTGCAACACCTGTCCGCGTGACAGCCTTCTAGTAGTCGGTGACGAGATCATCGAAACCCCGATGGCATGGCCTTGCCGGTATTTCGAGACTCATTCTTACCGCCCGGTGCTCAAGGAGTACTTCCGGCGAGGCGCACGCTGGACCGCAGCGCCGAGGCCACAGCTCACGGACGAGCTCTTCGAGGCGGATTTCCGCACCCCCACCGCGGGTGAGCCGATGCGGTACGTCCTCACCGAGTACGAGCCGGTATTCGACGCGGCGGATTTCGTACGCGCAGGACGCGATCTGTTCGTCACTCGAAGCAACGTCACCAACCGCATGGGCATCGAATGGCTTCGCCGGCATCTCGGGCCTGCATATCGAGTCCATGAGATCGAGAGCCGCTGCCGTACGCCCATGCACATCGACACGACGTTCGTTCTACTGGCACCCGGCAAGGCAATGGTCAATCCCGAATACATCGACGTAGATCGCCTGCCCGACGTACTGAACTCGTGGGACATCCTGATCGCCCCCGAACCCGACCCTATCAACGAGCGCTTGCTCAACATCACGTCAATGTGCGGCAAGTGGTTGAACATGAACACGCTCATGATCGACGAGAAACGCGTGATCGTCGAACGCCATCACACGAACACGCTGCGGGCGCTTGAGAAGTGGGGCTTCGAGCCCATCCCGTGCGACCTGTTGCATTACGCACCGTTCGGCGGATCATTTCACTGCGCGACACTCGACATCCGGCGCCGCGGCGGGCTCGAATCGTACGTCTGAACGGGACCTGCCGGGGAAGCCATCCCACAAGGCCCGGCGCGGCGGCTGGCGAATGGCCCTCGGCAACGGCCGGATCTCCGCCCGCCCCTGGTAGTCGGCTGCTCACTCGTCCCGAACCACACCGCCGGACACGACGTGCGGTCCCGACAACTCCGGTACTGAGACACGGGGTCTCCGTGTGGCCAACGTTGCCCTGGGCAGACGCCCGCCTGACAACTGTTGCAGAACGAGGAGACAGCCATGAACAGCGCGGACAAGGTCCGGTACGCGGCGAAGAAGGCCAGGAGCCACGCCGGGGAGGCCCCTCGCGGAACGGTCGGCGACCGCCCGGCAGCGAAGAGGAACAGCGGCCGACGCGACGACCTCAACCTGTCGGTCGGCGAAATCGCCGCCCAGCACGTCGTGCGCGTCGTGCGCATCGAGAACGTCGAACTTCCACCCGGGGACTGACTTCCGGCTTGGGTGCCGTCCCCTACAGCTGGGCCCGGGCGCGCCAGCGTCGGACCGTCTGCCGGGTGGTCCCCCCACCATCGGTCAGGCTGCGCTTGGTCCCGCGCGCGTGGCCGTGCACGGCGAGGTCGGCTCAGCCGATCAGCTCACCCCGCGTCACTGCCCCGTGCGCGGTCTCGGCCACGTGTGAAGCCTGATCACTCGGGGCTTCCGGCGATCTCGAGTGCGAGCGCCTGGAGGATCTCTTCCGTCGACATCTCGGGCTCGGTTCGTTCATAGACGTCTGCGACGGACTGGAAAGCCAGGACGAATCCGGTGATCAGCGCGCTGAGAGGCCGGGACAGCTGGCTCAGCACGGCGAGTCCGGCCTCCTCCGGATCCGCGTCGGCCGGAACGATGAAGTAGTCAGGAATCACGTCGCCGAGCAGGTCCGAGACATAGTCCGCTCCGGCACCACTGCGCAGGGCGGTGAGCGCCGCAATAGCCTTGAGCTTGATCTCGTTCTCGGTCATGAAGCGAGGGTAAGAGCAAACCGCCACCGACTCGCGGCGTCGCCTCCGGCATGAGCCTCGTGCCGCCTTCACCTGTCTTAGGCGGACACAGCGGTTCTTCGCGAGGCAGCCCGTTCTCGTTGACGGCACGCTCTTCACTCCACGCTGCCGGCATCGACGCCGACTCGATAGCGGCGGCCGCGCAAGACCTGCTCGCTCCACAGAACGCTTCGCGGCCGTGATCACGCCGGCACGACCGAATGGAAACCCTGCCGACGTCTAGCTCGGCGGGTGTGGCGGAGGCGGGCATGCCGCGCACGACAAGCTATTCAGCCGTCACGGGCCAGGGCCCGATGTCGTTCACGCATGAGTCAGGATGTGCCCCTCGCCGCCGGCTCCAACCTCCCCGGCGCCCGGGGCGCCATCCACACCACTACGCAGTCACTCCGGTACCGGCGCGTGTCGTTGCGCGCGAGCAGCGGCAGCAGGGCACGCAGGGTCGCTCGTCCCGGGCGTGCAGGGGCGGCGGACGATAGCCTCGCTCGGCCAGCAGGTCGCCGAGCGGACGCTGCGCCGCGCCAGGCGAGCGGCGGCCAGGTCGTCGGGAACAGCGTGACCAGCTCGTCGCGGAAGACTGCGAGGCAACTGTGCCGCGGTCCTCGTAGGGCGAGGTGACGGCACTCTGCCGCTCCACGGCTCGGATCGGGGCTCAACTGCTGAGCGCGATGACCATCCCGATAAGCATGACTGAGACGGTTACGGCGAGTAGCACGATGAGTACCGCAAGCCAGACCCCCCATGCCCTGCGAACCTCAGGCGGTTCCGGACGGGAGATGCCGGAGATGCTGCCCTCTACGGGTGGGGTCTCACCTACGGGCAGAGTCCGGTGGCTGTCAAGTCCCGGTGTCAGGTAGGGATCAGGGTCTTGTGTAGACATGACATACCCCTGGTCGTGAGCGATCCTGTCGATTGGCGGCTTCCCGGTCCTTCCCGACGGAAACGCCAGCGGGCACGGTGTTCGGTCGAACTCCGGGTCCCCGGGTCCGCCGGCACGCGAGTGCGGCTGGTCGTGCCGTAGTGCCGGGCGACTTCGACGATATCCGGTTGCGGACCGCTCGGAATCGATCGCCTGAGGCGATCGGAGCGACCGGATGCGCGAAGAACGGCTCGTCCTCATGCCCGGCGACCACCGCCGACACGCTCCACTCGCCCACCTCCCGAGCCTGGAAGAACCGGCACGGCCCGCAACTCACACCCCCACGTCCTCGGCGTTCTGCTGTCGAGCGCCCTGATCGGCTACGCACCCCGGTTCGGGCCACTGGCTGGGGCGTGGACCTGGGTCGCGTCGACGCTCGTCAACTTCGGCGTCTTCCTCGCCGCCTTCACGATGCTCACCGCCGCCACCGTACGGGTGCGGGACGTGCTCATCGGAGTGGTGATCGCGACCGCGTTCTGGGAAGTGCTGCAGACGGTGGGGAATGTCTACGTCCGCCACGTCATCAATCACGCCGCCGACGTGTACGGCTTCTTCGCGATCGTGATCGGCCTGCTGACCTGGGTGTTCACCGGAGCTCGACTGACCCTGCTCGCGGCGGAGATCAACGTCGTCCTGCGGTACCGGCTGTGGCCGCGTTCCATGACCCAACCCCCTTTCACACCGCAGGACAAGGACGCGTTCACCCTGCTCGCGAAGGTGGAGGAACGCCGACCGGAGGAGACGGTCGAGGTGACTTTCAGCGCCGAGGCGGACCGGCAGCCACTCGACGAACCAGCCGCACCTGCTACGCCTCCGCTCGCTGCCACCGATTCGACAGCGGGGCCACCTCACTGATCCTCCGCCACATCGACCGTGCCGGATGTCAACAACTGGGAGAGGAAGGCGGGTTGTCGATCAGGACGACGGCTGCACGGGCCCGTCACTGTTGGTCAGGAGGTGGCAGCAGGGTTCCGAGGGGGCCCAGGTCCAGGTTGAGGTCCTGCATGGTCAGGCCGTATCGCGCACAGAGGTCAGCCATGCGGTCGTGGAGGGCCATGAGGGTGGCTCCGAGCGTCTCCTCCTGTTCCTCGCTGAGGTCGCCGGTCTCGACGCGGTGGAGGGCTTGGCGCTCCATGAGCTGGCGCAGGAGTTCGACGATGGTGAGGACGAGTTTCATCAGGTCCCGTTCGACCGTTTCCGGGTTGGTGGTGACCCTGCGCGGCCGCCGGTGTGGTGCTCCGGAGCCTGTGGACGGGGAGTTCTGCGGTGTGGCCGGCAGGAGACGGAAGGCGCGCTCGGCCGCTCGGGCCACCTCGTCGAAACGACCGGGGGGCTGGCGGGCGTCGCCGGTCATGGCTGTCGTCTCCGCGACGGGGCGCTGAGCACCTGGGGGGCGGGATTCTGTTCGCTGACGGACACGATCAGTGCGCGCAGCGAGACGCGGACGAGATCGATGTCCGCGATGGACAGGACGAGGTCTCCGGTGAGGACCACGCCGCCGCTGAGCAGCCGGTCCAGCAGGTCGATGAGCGCGACCTGGCGTTGCGGCACGGCCGCCGCCTCGGGTCGGGCGGGCAGGGGGCCGGTCGTCGTCATGGTGCGCCCTCCTCCTGCAGAGTGGCGAAGGAGTAGGGCGCCCACGGCCCCGTGATGTCGACGCGGACTCCGGCCAGGCTGTCGGTCGAGCGCAGGATGTCGGCCCGGAACGGATCCGCCTGGTCCAGCGGTACGAGGTAGGCGTCGTTGCTGACGTTCACACCCGGTCCGACTGCCAGTTCTCCTTCCTGGAGCCGGTGGCGGACTCGGTCGACGGCATAGACACGGGCCACGGCCTCGATCCGCTCTGCGGCCCGCTCGGCCGCCCGGAAGGCATCCTGTCGCGAGTCCTGCTCGGCCCGGCGCCGGCGCAGATAGGCGCGTCCAGGGCTGAGGTCCGGGCTCGGCGTGGGTGCGATGGGCGGGGCGTCGACGTAGAGCTTGACGCCCCACTCCACGTGACCGGCCAGGCGGCGGAGTCGGCCGAGGAACACGTCCCGCCGGTCGTCGAGCACGGTCCGCACCCGGTTGTCGTCGAGATACACCGTCGCCAGGCGCAGCGGGAGGACAGTGGTGCACGCCGCGATCGCCTCGATGACGCGGTGGTGGGCACGGGCGAGTGCCTCCAGCCACTCAAGGTCCTCTAGATGGCGGCTGAGTGCGGCCTCGTCGAAGTCTTCCTCGGGCACGTGGCTCACGGCGGCCACCACGTCGCCGCCTTGAGTGGTGTGCACGAGGTGGACTGGCGCGCCGCCGACGCCGATCAAGCCCTCCACGGTCTGCCGCAAGGCGTCGGCGTTCCGTGCGACGGCGTAGGTGTAGGCGAGCGACCCGGCGGTCATGACTCATCTCCTCTGCCGGGCCGGGAGCGGGGCTCCGTTCGCTTCACGCGGGTGGGACGGCTGGTAACCGTAGGTCGCTCATCGACGTCCTCCGCCGGCGGCAGAGCAGCGGCGCCTCCGTTGCGCAGAGCCTCGATCTGCGCGCGCAGACGCCGGTTCTCGTCCTCCAGTGCGGAGCCGCCGCCGGCGCGGGAGGACAGCGAGGGATCGTGCTCCCACCAGTCGATGCCCATCTCCCTGGCCTTGTCCACCGAAGCGATCAGCAGGCGCAGCTTGATGGTGAGCAGTTCGATGTCGAGGAGGTTGATCTGGATATCGCCGGCGATGACGACGCCCTTGTCGAGGACTCGTTCCAGGATGTCGGCAAGGTTGGTCGAGGACTGACCGTAGGGTGGAGCGGCCCGGGAGGGAAGCGAGCTGAGACGGCTGGCGATGGGTTCTGTCACGGCCTCTCCACCTCATTTCCCCGACGGTACGTGCGGTGTGGTCACGTATCGCTGTACTGCTTGTGGGCTCTGATTTCGTCCAGGCGGTCGAGGAGTTCGTCCTCGCGCCGGTCGAAGGTTTCCTCGTCGATGTCGCCTGCCAGGAGTGCCTTTTCGAGTGCGGCGAGCTCCTGTTCGACGGGCACGGGGTCGTAGTACTTGTCTTCGGCGGCCTCGAGAACGCGTTCCAGTACCCACACGGTGCCGCGCACGGGGGCGAGTGGAAGGGTGAGGATCTGCGTGATCAGGCCCATGGGAGTCCTTCCTAGACGAAGCTGTAAGCAGGCAGCGGACCGTACATCCGGAAGTCGAAATCCTCACCGAGTTCCTCGGTGAGGCCCTTCTCGGCGGCGAGGAACCGCTCCTGGTTCTCCTGGTCCACCAGAAAGGAGATGTTCAGGAAGTCGTCCCCCGTCGGTTCGGAGGTTCGTTCCTGGCGGGTGTAGGGGCGTAGCGCCTCGGCGATTCCGGCGGCCAGGGCCTGGTGGCGGGTCTGGACCTCCTGGACGACGAGCTCGCCGAGGGCCAGGGGCAGGTCCGGGTTGGTGTCACCGGCTTTGATGTCGTCGTTGAGGCGTCTGGCCTCAGAGGACTCCGTGAGGACCTGGCGCAGCAGTACGTCTTCGTCGATGGCTGCCTTGAGGTGGTACTCGGCACAGCCTTCCAACGCCGTCAGTCGCTGCGTGTACTCGTCGCAGCGTTGTTCGAGCGCCTCCCGCACGGCGTTGTCGTCGTCGGCGGTGAGGCCGAACCTCAGAGGAAGGACGGTACCGTCGGCCATCAGCCGTTGCTGGACGGTCTGGTGGGCCAAGAGGTCGCGGCGTTTGGGTCGCAGGTCCTCGGAGGCATCGCTCACGATCGCGGACAGCGGTCCGGCGCGCACGGTGCGCAGCGGAGCGGGAGGGTCTCCCACACCGGTGAGGCCGTCCAGGTGTTGGGGGTGGGTGGCGGCGGTGATGGAGTACACGTAGACGGCCATGTTCACTCCTCACGCCGTCTGGCGGGCCGGCGAACGGGCCTTGCGCGTCTGAGCTCGGGCTCTTCGTCATCGCGGTCGCTCTCCTGGCGGAGGGAATCGGTGATGGCCTCGACGGCTCCGGTGAGTGCGCCCTTGGTCTTGCCGCGGGCTCCGCCTTCGGTGATCTTTCCGACGACGTCGGTGAGCTGGGTCGGTGCTTTGCGGCCGGCCTCCAGGTCCAGGCGGTTGCACGCTTCGGCGAAGCGCAGGTAGGTGTCGACGCTGGCGACGACGATCCGAACGTCGATCTTGAGAATTTCGATGCCGACCAGGGACACGCGTATGAAGACGTCGATGACGAGCCCACGGTCCAGGATCAGTTCGAGGATGTCGTAGAGACTTGCGGTACCTCCACCACCTCCACCTCTGGAAACACTGCTTGCGCTTTGCGGCACCACAGTCATGGTGCCTCCCTTCCGTGCCTGCCGCTGCAGCGGGAGGCTCTCACCTGCTCCCGTGCGGGAATCTCAGGTAGGTCGGTCGATCTGTCCGCGGGTGTAGCGGCGGATCCGCTCGTACGCCATGAGTTCGCCTTCCTGGTCCAACGTCACCCGGTAGCTGGCGATCACGCTGGTCGTCTCGGGGATGCGTTCCAGTTCCACGACCTCCACGTCGGCCTGCCAGCCGTCCTCGATGGGTTTGAGCGCCGAGACGGATTCCGGGGGGCGCCCAAGCAGTTCCGTGAGCTGCTGCGCGGCGTAGCGCATTGCCTGCGGCGCCGAGACCCGGCGTCGAGGAGGTCGTCTCGTCTCCCCCGCCTCGCGGCGGGTTCCACTGGAACCGGCGCGGCCAGCGGGCGGGTCTGCGTGGGCAGGCCTTCGTGGTCTGGCGCCATCCTCCTTGTCTGGGGCCATTTTCCTTCTCCGGGAATTGAGACGCCGTTCTGCGCCGTGCTGGCTTGCACTTGCGGGCAACCCATTTCATGGCCATCCTCCTCTGGCCAGCCCTGCAGCGCACCCGCGTGCGGAACCGCCGTCTTGCTCTCCACCGTCTACCCGTCCTCGGGGATCCAACTCGCCACAGACCTCTGCGCCTTGAGATGCGACTCATCGTGAGACATCCGGCTTGTGGCTGCCGCCTACCAGTGTTGGCTCCCCACGTGTACACGCCGGGTTGGCTGGCCAGACTCAAAGTACGGAGCGCGCGCTGGTGCGGACATCGGGTCTGAGGGCGCCGGACCGCCGAAGTCCAAGGCCGCGGACATCAACCACCGGGGCCGACAAGGGCGTCCTTGAACCACCGCAGCCGCCTTGGCCTCATGGAGCTGCGGGCTGCCGCAACGTGATGCGTGGACAGTTGTGCAACTGAAGGTCGGAAACCTTCCGTTGACTGCAGAACTGCTGCCGACCCTCCGGGCTCGGCACCCTGGGACTGAGGCATTACTGAGTCCCTGGCGCTGTGCCGGTCCAATCGAGAAGGGGCGGATGCCGGAAAGGATGACCCCCATGAATGGCACCACCAAAATCGCCCTCGCGGCTGCGGTCATCGGCGGGTACGTGCTGGGCCGGGCGAAGAAAGGGCGGCTCGCACTCGCCGCCGCGACGTACCTTGCAGGCCGACGGTTCGGACTCGATCCGCGGCAGCTCGCCACCGAGGGACTGCGACGACTTGGCGAGGTACCGCAGGTGGCGGAGCTGAACGAACAGGTCCGGGGAGAACTACTGGAAGCCGGGAAGCACGCGGTGGCCTCCGTGGCCAACCGCCGTATCGGGGATCTCGCGGACTCCCTGCGGGAACGCACCCTCAACCTGGGCAAGCCGAAGTCCGAGGAGGAGCCGGAAGAGGAAGAAGAGGCCTACGAGGAGGAGCTCGAGGCCAAGGAGCCCGAAGAGGAAGAAGAGGCCTACGAGGAGGAGCTCGAGGCCGAGGAGCCCGAAGAGGAAGAGGAGGAGCCTGAAGAAGAAGAGCCTGAAGAAGAGCTCGAAGAAGAGGAAGAAGAGGAGGAGGAGCCCGAAGAACCGCGCCGGGAGCGTCCCGTGCGCCGCCGTCGCACTGCCCCTGTGGCCGAGGAACGCGAGCGCCCGCGCGCCTCGCGGGCAGCCGTCAGCGCTACGTCCGAGGCCCCAGCCGCGCGTAAGCCCGCGAAGAAGGCCGCCGCCCCAAAAAAGACGGCTCCGGCAGCGAAGAAAGCACCAGCGAAGACGACACCCGCCAAGAGGTCGCCGACCCGCTCCACGCCGTCCAGAACCACGGCTTCCAAGGCCGCAGGCAGGAAGGCAACCGCATCGACGACGAACGCCCCGGCCAAGAAGACCGCCGCGGGCAGGGAGAAAGCCCCGGCCAAGAAGACCGCCGCAGGCAGGGACACCGCCGCCAAGGCATCCAAGCAATCCACCCGGCGGAGGTAGATCATGCCCAGGACGCAACAGGAGCCTCCTCCCTCGCTCCCGAACATCGACCGGCTCGGCGAAGAAGTCGTCAACTACCTCGGTGCCCAGCTGGAGCACCTGGTCGACAAGGCGGGAGACAAGATCGCCGACGTTACCGATCACCTCACGGATATCGCCGCGAACGGAGGCGTGCTGCCCAAGGTGGGCCTCCGCGTCCTACAGGGCGACTCACCGGTCAAGGCTTTCCTCGGCGAAAAGGCGAAGAGCATCAAGGACAGCGTCATTGACAAGGTCAAGGAGACGTTCGGTAGGGGCAAGGCCGGCCGTAAGGCCGGCAAAAAGGTCATGAACATCGTGGAGGCCCTCGACATCGGTGTGCCTGTACGGGCCGCGTACAACCACTGGACCCAGTACGAGGACTTCAGCGGCTTCACCAAGGGCGTACGCAGCGTCTCCCCGGTCGACGAGGTGTCCACCAACTGGAAGGTGAAGGTCGGACCCTCAACCCGGGGCTGGAAAGCAACGGTTCAGGAACAGGTCCCGGACGAACGCATCGTCTGGACTTCTGAAGGCGCCAAAGGCACCACTCGCGGAGCCGTGAGCTTCCACGAACTGACGCCGACCCTGACCCGCGTAGTCCTCGTGGTGGAGTACTACCCCTCAGGGTTCTTCGAGAAGACCGGCAACATCTGGCGGGCCCAGGGCCGTCGGCTGCGCCTTGATTTCAAGAATTTCCAACGGCACGTCTCCCTCGCCACCGACGAGGCCGAGGGCTGGCGCGGTGAGATCCGCGACGGCGAGGTCGTTCGTACCCACGAAGAAGCCATGGAAGAGGAAGCCTGGGACAGCCGGCCTACGGGCGAGTACGACGAGGAAGAACCCGAGGACGAGTACGGCGACGAAGAGGAGAGCGGCGAGGACAGGTACGACGAGGAAGAACCCGAGGACGAGTACGGCGACGGAGAGGAGAGCGGCGAGGACAGGTACGACGAGGAAGAACCCGAGGACGAGTACGGCGACGAAGAGGAGAGCGGCGAGGACAGGTACGACGAGGAAGAACCGGAAGACGAGTACGGCGACGGAGAGGAGAGCGGCGAGGACGAGTCCGGCGAAGACGAGGAGGACCGTGTGGGCTGAGCTCTCCCCGTCACTGCCAGTGGCGCCCCACATGATGGCGGAGCGGATCCCCGTGCCGCGCACGGAAGAACCGATCCTCATCGACGTCGAAGGCTCAGCGGGACCAGCCTGGCGGTGCCACGACTCGGTTAAGGCTCGATGCCTCCCTGCCAACCGATCAGGACCGACAGCCGCTTTCTGCTATTCAGAAACGATTTTTCCATAAGTAGGTTAGCTACACGAAAAACGGGCAAGCGAGAGACTGGCTCCACAAAGGAGGACAACATGAGCACAGGAAAGAAGATCAAGCACGCCGCCGAAACGGCCAAGGGCAAAGTCAAGGAAGCGGCTGGCAAGTCGGTGGGCAACGAGAGTCTCGTCGCCAAGGGCAAGGGTGAGCAAATCAAAGGCGATGTAGAGCAGGCCGGCCAGAAGATGAAGGACGCCCTGAAGCATTAGCCAACACCAGCAGGACCGGATCCGGCAGACTCACAATCGGACTGATGGCGGCCGATGGTACTGATGGTACTCGGCCGCCATCAGCGTCGGGGCGCCTGGTACATCGTGTCAACCAATTGATAAATCCCTGGCTGGATTTACCGGGCCACTCGCCCAAAGCCTGGGCAATTCTGGTTGCGGCGGCCCAGGCGACCAGGCAGATACCTCTGATGCCGTATATGACCTGTCCGACCATGCGATACCACCCGACGGTGGTGGCCCAGCTGGCGGTCACCGTTCAGCTGCTGTCGCACGGCCGGCTCCCGCTCGGCTCGGACAGCGGAGAGGACCTCAACGAGCAGGGGATACGCGTGATCGCGGTCCTGGTGTGGGCAGACGCTGGCTGAACAGCCGGGCCAGCATGAGGCGGCATGTGTCGGTAGGCACGCCCCGGCACGCCGCCGTCCCCGGCCGGCCTCGCCCAGGGCACTCTCCACAGCTGGTCGTTCCACACCTACGCCGCGAGGCTCGGCGTGGTGTCGGCCAACCCGTCCGACGCGCTCCATCCGGACCGGGACGACCCTACCCGGAGGAACTGGCGGCCGGGTGCGGAGCGCCCGACGTTGAAGGCGCGCGGTGGCGCAGGGCCTCGGTCAAGGTCGGGCGCACCTGGAACACGGCATCGGTCTGGGTGATCTTCAGCACCCGTTGCGCCTGCGGGCTGGGTGCGGCAAGGACGAGAGGCACTCCCAGGGCGAGTGCGGCGCTGCGGGTGGTGAGCAGCGCGTTGAGGGCATTGGTGGTGAACAGGTCGACGGCGTGCAGGTCGATCGCGAGGACTGCGGGGTGCTGGGCGAGGGCCTGGCTCAGCTCGTGGCGCAGGTGCTCTTCGTTGTCCATGTGGACGTAGCCTGCGAGGGAGCAGACCAGGGCGTCGTCGATGCGGGTGGTGGACGTCTTCAGGTCCGGGCTGGGCATGGTGTGCGCCTTCCGGTCGACCCGACGGGAGATGCCCTGCGGCGGAGGGTCGGCGTCGCTGCGGCGGGGCGTCGTCCGGGGGCGTGGTTCAGGCGTGAGGCCCACCGAGTGGCGGGCACTGCGGGGTGGTCACGGCTTTCCTCACCCTGTACTGCGGTCAGGTGGTGCCGGAGCAGCGATCGGCTGGTCATCCCAGCGAAAGGAAGGCAGTGAGGACTTTCAGGTTGTCGCGGGTGAGGATGTCCACGGTGACCTCTTCGCGCGGTGGCCAGGGATCACGGTTCGCGAGGCGATCCTGCTTGCCCTTCAACCATTCGCCCACAATCGATACATGTCAACGGTTACGCGGATTGTTTTTCGTGCTTACGCCTTCGTGAATCGGTGGTCGTAAGCTGGAGCCATGGAGGAACGCTCCTCGACGGCGCGGCGGTGGACCTTCTTGACGAACCACGCCCGCGTGCTGGTGCAGATTGCCCGCGATCCCGGGATCAGGGTGCGTGACATCGCGGCGCGCTGCCTGCTGACCGAGCGGGCCGTCCAACGGATCATCGTCGACCTCGAAGAGGCCGGCTACCTGACTCATGAACGCGACGGCCGCAGCAACCACTACCACGTCCTGGCCGCCCAGCAACTACGCCATCCGGCGGACGCCGGCCCCAATCTCGCCGAACTCCTGGCCGTTCTCCTGCAGTGAGATCACCTGGACCGTCGGGCCTCATCGCGCTCGCGGTGTTCGTCCTCAGGCTCGTCGGCTTCGTGGCGGGCCACTTGGAACCTTTCGACGGACTGGCCGGAGGCCGAAGCCGCCCTGTACCCGCACCGAGCGGAAATGAGATGCCCGACGACGCGGAGGCCTGCCAAGCTGCGTTGCATGGACGTTCATCTCGAGCCTTGGTCGGAATCGGCTCTCGGCCTCCTACGGCGGATCAACACCCCACGGATGCGCCACCACGTCGGCGGTCCCGAGTCGGAGGAGGAGCTACTCGCCCGGCACCGCCGCTACCTCGCCATGCCGGAAACCGGGCGCGGCTGCATGTTCGCCGTCCTGCTCGGCGACGAGATGGTCGGCAGCATCGCCTACCACCAGCGAGACTGGCAGGAAGAGCGGATCTACGAAACCGGCTGGAACGTCCTACCGCCCTACCAGGGCCGCGGTATAGCTGCCGCAGCCGGTACCGCCCTGATCGCCGTCGTGCGTGAGGCCGCAGGCCAACCCGACAGGCCCCGCCACCTGCACGCCTTCCCTTCGGTCGAGAACGCCCCTTCGAACGCTCTCTGCAATCGCCTCGGCTTCACCCTCCTCGGCGCCTGCGACTTCGAATACCCGGTGGGTAGCGGCACTCTGATGCACAGCAATGACTGGCGCCTCGACCTGGCCGACTCCGCCCCGCCGAGCCGGGGCCATGGAGAAACCCGGTGACCCGCCGCCCCACCGGGCAGAGCATCAAGGTCGAGAGGTCAAAGAACACGCTCAGGTGAGACGAGCGGTCCGGTTCCGGCTCGCGAGGCCGTTCTTACGGATAGCGAAGATCGCCAGCCGCTCATGGGCGTTGCCGTCGACCATGTCGAACTTCCGCTCCGTCTTCCCGTTGGAAGCACCCTTCCCGGTGAGGTCGGCCGCCTGGTGCCGGCGTTCGCGTGGAAGTGAAAGTACCCAGTTCGGTCCACGACCACGTACCCAGGGAACTGTACGTCGCGGAACCGGGGCCATCCGGTACTCAGCCGACCCTCGAGACGGGCGCCATTACCGATGGGGCTGCGGAGTTCGAAATCACGTTGCCGACGGCAGCGGCCGCATACGATCCTCCTGGCATGGACCTTCCACAGCAGGTGATCGAGCTGGACGACCTGACGCTGCGCCGCTTCAACGGCGAGGCAGACCTTCCGGAACTCTTCCGGGTCATCGAAGAGTCGTTGGAGCACCTGCGCCCGTGGATGGCATGGGTCGGTGAGCACAGCCTGGCCAAGACCGCCGACTTCCTGGCCCGCCGCGCGGAGGGCTGGGCGAGTGGTGAGGAGTTCACCTACGCGATCGTGCTGAACGGCGCGATCGTCGGCGCCTGCCAGCTCTTCCGGCGTGACGACACCCCGGACAACGGCCGCGAGATCGGCTACTGGCTTCACCCCGCCGCCACCGGCCGGGGAGTGGCCACCCGGGCCGTGCGCGCTCTGATCGCGCAAGCCTTCCGCCTCCCTGACGTCGACTACGTCGAGGTCGTCCATGACCCGGCCAACCGTGCCAGCGGCGCCGTCCCGGCCCGCCTCGGCTTCAGCGAACGCCTGCGCCGCCCCGCCGAGCGTCTCGCTCCGGCCGAATCCGGCGAGGACCAGATCTGGCGGCTGACCCGCCACCAGGCGGACAACCCGGCCGCTGAGGGCCGTTGAGACCAGCTGCAGCGCGGAACAGCGGTTCTCTGGAGCAGAGGCGTGGCGCGAGGCGAGTCGGGACGGCTTTGTGCAGCTCAGCGTCAGTGCGGCCGGACATTACCGTGTGCAACAGGTGCGGTGCTGTCGCTGGATCGGGTGAGCCGACAAGAGGCTCTCCGATGGCTCCCGAGTCGGTGAGGGCGGGCTGCGCCCTCACCGACTTCGAACCACCCCTGGGACTCCGGAGCCGTGTACCTCAGGTTCGGTTTCCGGGCCGGAGCCTCAGCTGTTGGCCAGGGTGCGGTCGAGGAGGGGGAGCAGACGGTCCCAGTGGCGCTGCAGTGCGGAGGGGTTGAAGGCGTCGGTGTCGGACATGGTGTAGCCGTGGATGGTGCCGGGGTAGATCTCGGTGGTGTAGCCGACGCCTGCGGCGTCCAGGGCCCTGTTGAGCTCGCTGATGGATTTGGCCGACATGTCGCCTTCAGCGAGGCCGAGGTGGACTCGCGCGGTGAGCGTGGAGACGAGGCGGTGTGGGCTGTCGGGCGCGTCGGTGACCAAGAAGCCTGGGTGGAATCCGGCGACGGCGGCCACCTGGTCGGGGTGGGCCGCCGCGGTGCGCATCGCCAAGGCGGCGCCTATGCAGTAGCCGATCACGGCGACCGGTCCGGCGCTGACCTCGGGCTGGGTGGTGAGGAACCTGAGGTAGGCGTCGGCATCGCGCAGGACCCGTTCGGTGGTGTGCGCCTCGATCAAGGGCATCAACCGGGCGATGACCGCGGGTCGGATCGCTTCTCCGATGTGCTCGGGAAGTTCGATCACCGGCGCTGGGCCGTGCCGGTAGTAGAGGTTGGGGACGAGCACGTAGTACCCGTGCTCGGCCAGTTCGCGGGCCCTTTCCTCCAGCTCGGTCCGCACGCCGAAGGCGTCCGTGTACAGCAGCACCCCCGGGTGCCGCTCGCCACGGTCGGGGAAGGCGGCGAAAGCGTCGGCCCGGCCGTCCGCGGTGGGGATCGGCAGCGTCTTGGTGGGCATGAATTCTCCTGTCGTGGTTGACGTGTCGAGCCTGTGATCAACACGACGGAGGCGGGGCCCGCGCAGCAGCGCCGGATCCTCGATCGAACAGCGGGCCCACACCGGCCCGTACGGCACTCAGAGGAGCACCGGGTCACCAATCCGTGTGTGGCGCAATGCCGTCCCGGTAGTCATGCCGCACAACATAGCCCACCCGACAAAGCCGATGCCATCACCCCGGTCCACAGCGCTGTTTCGCGAGAACGATCTCGGCCAACGCCTCGGATCCTGAACCCGGTCGACGCGCTCTCTGGCGGCTTCCGGTGGACCGTCATTCGCAGACCGCTCAACGCGAGCCCCGGCCAGAGCAGCACTCCCGCCGAACTACAAGATCCAAACCCCCTTCCACTTTCCCCCTGGCTCGGGCTACTTCTGGAGTACGAGGCCCGTCGGGCCCGTCACCGACCCACTCCAAAATCCCGGGGGCACCGCCATGGGCGACGACTGGTACGTGAACGACCGATGCACCAACTGCGATGCGGCGCGGCAGCTCGCGCCCGGACTGATCAAGGAGGTCGACGGGCGTTCCGAGATGGTGCGCCAGCCGCGTGACGCCGCCGACCTCGCCCGACTGAACGCCGCCGCATTCGCCTGTCACACCCGCTCGATCCGCCGGCGCTCCGGCCCGCTCAACGGCGAGGTGGACCCGTTCCCGCTGGCACTCGACGAGAACGTGCTGCTCTGCGGCCACAACTCCCGGCACACCGCCGCCGCCAACTCCTATCTCCTCCGACGGCCGTTCGGCACCCTGATGATGGTCGACACGCCTCGCTGGTCGGGCGAACTCGCCTCCCGTTATGAGGCGTTGGGGCGGGTGACCGACGTTCTCCTCACCCACCGGGACCATGCTGCGCACGGGGGCCAGTACGCGGACCGGTTCGGTGCCCGACTGTGGATCCACGAGGGCGACCTGGCCGCCGCGCCCGACGCCGACCGCGTGCTGCGCGGCACCGGGCCCGCCGAGATCGCCGACGGCGTGATCGCCTACCCGCTCCCGGGCCACACCGAGGGCAGCGTCCTCTACGTCGCCGACGAGCGGTACTGCTTCAGCGGCGACAGCATCTACTGGTCGCGCACCAAGGCCGCGCTGGCCGTCGCGGAGCACGTCACCTGGTACTCCATCGAGGCGTTGGCCGCCTCCCTGGCCAGCACCGCGCCCCTGCTGCGCTTCGAGTGGGTGCTGCCGGGGCACGGCGACCGCAAGCACCTGGCGCCCGAGGAGATGGCCGAGCAGCTGCGTGCGCTGACCGCTCGCACACGTCGACTGCAGCCGCAAACAATCGATTTCACGGCACATCAGTGGTGAGCTGCAGGGGTCTGATGGCCCCACGAACAACTGCAGCGCGAGCTCCCCCGGCCCGCTACAACCGTCGGTGCTCACCGGCCGGAGGAACACTCCCGGACGACGCCCCACGACCACCTCCAAGATCGGAGGTCGGAGCGGCCGAGACCACCTGCCGCTTCGCCGAGCCCCTGCTCGCACCCGCGGACACCCGGCGGCTGTGGCCCGCCCCGGCACCATCCCGACGAGGAGAAACCCATGGCAGTGCTTGGCAAGTTGCTGAAGAACCGACGAGCGGACCAAGCGGGCCTCGCCTGGAATTCACCGAACCTGGCCGGCGAGAACACGCTGGCAGCAGGTCAGCTGGACGAATAGCGAGGACCGGCAGCACGCCGTGCGCTACGACCGGCTGCTCCTGGCAGGGCAGGGCACCACGACATCGCCAGAGCTGTGCGCCGGGCGGGGTAATGCCCCGCGCGGGTGGCGTATCGCCAAGTGCTGGCCGGCGGACGGCGGGGTGATGATCGGCGCAGGCGTATCTGCCGATCCCATTTCTCAAGGAGCCCAAGACGATGCTGGAACGCACCAAGTCCGGAAAGACCATCGACGTCACGTTCGTCCTGCCTGCTCACCACCCCGCTGGCGAGACCAGCGTGGTCGGCGACTTCAACCGGTGGACGCCCGGCAGGCACCCGCTTCGGCCCCGCCCGGACGGCACACGAGCCGTCACGGTGACCCTGCCGCGTCATGAGCACATCTCGTTCCGCTACCTCGCGCACGGCGACTACTGGTTCGACGACGAGGGCGCAGACGGCCACGACGGACAGAACAGCCTGCTGCACACCTGACGGCGGGCCACGCTGGGCGGCGGCGGCGCGCCGCCCAGCGTGGCCGCCCCGCACGGAGGCCGGTTTCCGCGGTCAGATCGCCTGTACGGGTCGGTAGTTCGGCTGCCACATGGCTGCGCGGACCTGATTCTCGATTTCGTCGCCGATGGTGGCGCGAGCTACCCCGTCGTGGGCGGCGCTGCGGGCGACTGCCGTGGCCACGGCGGCTGAGGTCTCCCTCAGCTGCCGGGTGGGTGGTAGGAGCGGCGCACCGGGGTCGGTCGGGTCGACCTGTGCGGCGACCGCGTGGGCCGCGGCGGTGAGCATGCCGTCGGTGATGCGGGTGGCTCGGGCCACGATGGCGCCCAGGCTGAGACCGGGGAAGATCAGCGCGTTGTTGGCCTGTCCGATCTGGTGGGTGGTGCCATCGTGACTCACTGGTGCGAAGGGACTGCCGGTGGCTACCAGGGCGCGGCCGTCGGTCCAGGCGAGCAGATCGGCGGGCGTTGCCTCGGCGAGCGGTGTGGGGTTGGACATGGGCAGGATGATCGGACGTCGGGCGGATGCGGCCATCTCGCGGACGACGGGACCGGTGAAGGCGCTGCCTTGGCCGGAGGTGCCGATGAGAATGGTCGGTTCGACCCGGTGCACGACCTCCGCCAGTGCGATGCCGCCGACTTTCGGGTCGCGCGCCCAGTCGGCCACCTCGTCCGCGGTGCGCGCGTAGGGGGCCTGGAAGTCCCGCATGCCAGTCGTGTCGTCGGTGAGCAGGCCGTGCCGGGCGAGGCACCAGATCCGACGGGTGGCCTCGCCCGGGGTCAGGCCGTCGGTGATGAGCGCGTCGCGCAGTTGGTCGGCGATGCCGACACCCGCCGTGCCCGCGCCGAAGATCACCACCCGGTGCTCCCGCAGCGACGTGCCGCTCGCCCGCACGCCGGAGAGCACCGCCGCCAGGTTCACCGCGCCCGTGCCCTGGACGTCGTCGTTGAAGGTGAGCATCTTGTCGCGGTAGCGCGCCAGGATGCGCCGCGCGTTGTCCGGCCCGAAGTCCTCCCAGTGCAGCAGGGCGCTGGGGAAGAGCCGGGTCGCGGTGTCCACGTAGGTCTGGACGAAGGCGTCGTAGGTCTCCCGGTCGACCCTGGGGTGGCGGTTGCCGAGGTAGAGCGGGTCGTCCAGCAGTTCCTTGCGGTTGGTGCCCACGTCGAGCACGACGGGGAGGGTGCGGGCCGGATCAATGCCGCCCGCGGCGGTGTACACGGCGAGCTTGCCCACCGAGATGTTGATGCCGCCCACCCCCCAGTCGCCGATGCCCAGGATCGCTTCGCCGTCGGTGGCGACGATCAGGTCGACCTCGTCCGGTCCCAGTCCGGTGGCCCGCAGCGAGCGTTCGGCGTCCTCGGGCGCGTCGACCGACAGGTAGACCCCGCGGGGTTTCCGGTACTGGGAGCTGTAGCGCTCGATCGCGGTGCCGACGGTCGGGGTGTAGACGATCGGCAGCATCTCGTCCAGGTGCTCGCTGACCAGCCGGTAGAACAGCACCTCGTTGCGGTCGTGTAAGGCGGTCAGGTTGACGTGCTTGGCCAAGTCGTCGGGCTGTGCCCGGAATTGCGCGTAGGCGCGGGAGGACTGTTGCTCGATCGTGAGCACCTGCGGCGGGAGGAGGCCGACGAGGTCGAGCGCCTGCCGTTCGTCCCGGGTGAAGGCGGTGCCCTTGTTCAGCCGGGGATCGGCCAGCACGGCCCGGCCCCTGGCCGCCGTGTCCCAGCGCTGATGACGGGCATTCCACCGGGTCGGCATCGGATTCATGACTGTCTCCCGAGCGGTCTCGGAGTGAACGGCGATACGCTCGATTTCACCGTGATCCGAACGACGACGGGACCAGATCACCTCGGTCGCTGCTCCGGCATTGTGGTAGCTCGTTCAGCCCGGCACGGCCGTACAGGAACGGCACCAGTCAGCGCACTCGAGAGCGGCACTCTGGTAGTCGCCGAGAATCGCGACCTTCACAGCGGCCATGCTATGGCGCACCTGATGGTGGGGCGAGTCGAGCGACGGCAACGCTCGACCGGCTCCCGGCCGATTGGCGTGACCGTCCGCCTCGTCGGGGGCCGGGTCCCGAGTCGTCCGGCCAGACCTCGGTCGGCGTGCGGCCGGCGGCGGGGTACGCGCGGAACCGGCCGGGCAGGCGATGGTCAAAGCAGCATCGCCTCGAACTGGAACTCGGGCGCGGTCAGTGGTTGTTCGGACCAGATGACCTTGCCGCGAGCCGTGTACCTGGTCCCCCACCGCTCGG
>NZ_BAAATR010000053.1:0-49508 GCF_039533515.1 Kitasatospora cystarginea
CCACAGCCGTCACCACGCACTCCAGGCGCTGACGCTCAGACCGTGGCCGCGGGGACCGGGAAGTCATCGACACACCCAATCCAACGCCACCGGGGCGACCTTGGACACCGTTCCCGGGCCCGAACCATTCGATTCAACGACCCGCGAAGTACGGGCCTAGCCGTCGTCGACGAGGAACACCAGGTCATCGCCGCCGCCGACGTGACGACCAACGCCTCCGACGCGCTGAACCACACCACCATGCTCGACCAGTCCGCGGCCAACACCGGCGCCCACCCCAAGCAGGCGCTGGTCGACGCCGGCCACTGTTCCGAAACCAACCTCGAAGCCGCGAAAGAACGCCAACTGGCCTGCGGCACCAAGACGTTCATGGCAACCGGCCGACTCGCCCACGACGAGCAGACCCCACCCGCACCACACGGACGCATCCCCGCCAACGCCACCCTCAAGGAACGCATGGCCCGCGAACTGCGGACCAAGCCCGGCAAGGCCGCCTACCGGCGTCGAGAAGCCGTCGTCGAACCCGTCTTCGGACAGATCATGACCTGCCAGAACGGCCGCCGACTCCTCCTGCGCGGCGAAGACGGAGCCCGCGGCGAGTGGCGACTGCTCGCAGCCTGCCACAACCTCCGCAAGATCTTCCGACACACCGGAACCACCGGACTCGCCGCCCAGGCCGGCTGATCAGCCAGGCCTCCCACCCCGCCAGCAGGCCCCACCAGCCGGACACCTGACCGGCAGGACCGACCCAAAGTCCCACAGATGCCAACCGGACGGCCGCGACCGATCCCACCGATCACGGCCGACCTGCCGCTTGCCCGTTGCCGGGACACGCTCCTAGCCGTTCCTGAACCGCCGTGTAGCGTTCCCTGGTACGGGCGACCATCCGCCTCGCCGGAGTCCCCGCCCCGTCCAAAGTCGCCAGACCCGCGTCGCTGACGCATCGTCGACACGGTTCCGCCGAGGGCGGGTGGCCGACTCCGAGCGCGATCAGGCCTGCAACCAGCTGCCGTGCAGCGTGGGCGACGGAGTCCGGTCAGCGCGCCGCGTCTGGCACGGCCTCGTCCGCTTCCTCCGCCTCGGTGGCGTCGCTGAGCCCGAGGCGCAGGTGCTCGATGTGATAGACGGCCTGGTCTAGGAGTTCGGCGACGTGGTTGTCGTAGAGCTCGTAGACGACCGAGCGGCCCTGCCGCCGGCCGACCACCAGGCCGAGGTTGCGCAGCAGGCGCAGCTGGTGGGAGCAGGCGGACTGCTCCATGCCGACCTCGCCGGCGAGTTCGGTGGCGGCGCAGGGGCCTTCGCGCAGGCGGGCGAGGATCAGCAGTCGGGAGGGAGTGGCCAGGGCCTGCAGAGTGGTGGCCACCCGGGCGGCGCTGGCCTCGTCCAGGCGTATGCGCGGGACGGCGTTCTTCGCGGGAGCGGCTCCATGACCCATGTGCCCAATACTACAGACGACAAATGAATAACTGTTCATATGTACCTGTATGGTGGTTGAGTCGTTAGCCCCGACCTGCGCGAAGAGGTCTGCCCTGCCATGCCTTCCACCCTGATCGAGCACCCAGCGCCCGCTGCGCTCGCGCGTCCCGGCGCCGCCCCGCGGCGGCACACGCGTGTGTTCGCACTGCCCGAGGCCCGCTGGGCGGCAGCCGCGACGGTGCTGTTCCTGATCGCCCTGCCGCTCCAGCTGACCGGAGCGAGCGCGTGGTCCTGGGGGCCGCTGTACGCCCTCGCCTACGCCACCGGTGGCTGGGAGCCCGCCTGGGCGGGCCTCCAGGCGCTCAGGGAGAGGACCCTCGACGTCGACCTGCTGATGATCGTCGCCGCCCTCGGCGCCGCCGCGGTCGGACAGGTGATGGACGGCGCGCTGCTGATCGTCATCTTCGCCACTTCCGGCGCGTTGGAGGCCCTGGCCACCGCGCGTACCGCCGACTCGGTGCGCGGGCTGCTCGACCTCGCCCCCGCCACCGCGACCCGCCTTCTGGACGACGGCACCGAGGAGACCGTACCGACCGAGAACCTCGCTGTCGGCGACACCGTCCTGGTGCGGCCGGGCGAGCGGATCGGCGCCGACGGCCGGGTACTGGACGGAACGAGCGAGGTCGACCAGGCCACCATCACCGGCGAGCCGCTGCCGGTGCCCAAGGAGATCGGTGACGAGGTGTTCGCCGGCACCCTGAACGGCAGCGGTGCCCTGCGGGTGAAGGTCGACCGGGACGCCTCCGACTCGGTGATCGCCCGGATCGTGCAGATGGTCGAGGAAGCCTCCGAGACCAAGGCCCCCACGCAGTTGTTCATCGAGAAGGTCGAGCAGCGCTACTCCATCGGCATGGTCATCGCCACCCTCGCCGTCTTCGCTGTGCCACTGGCATTCGGCGCGGCGTTCACCGGCTCGCTGCTGCGCGCGATGACCTTCATGATCGTCGCCTCGCCGTGCGCCGTGGTCCTGGCCACCATGCCGCCGCTGCTGTCCGCCATCGCCAACGCCGGACGCCACGGTGTGCTGGTGAAGTCCGCCGTGGTGATGGAGCGCCTCGGTCAGGTCGACACCGTCGCGCTCGACAAGACCGGCACCCTCACCGAGGGCACGCCCCGCGTCACTGACATCCGCCCCCTGGCCGGCTCTCATCTGACGGAGGAGGAGCTGCTGGCACTTGCGGCGGCCGCCGAGCACCCCAGCGAACACCCGCTCGCCCGCGCCGTCGTGGACGCCGCCCGCACCCGGGGCCTCGCCCTCACCACCGCCGAGGACTTCACCTCCACCCCCGGCATCGGCGTCACCGCCACCGTCGACGGCCGTGCGGTCGCGGTCGGTGCCCCCGCCCGGCTGCTGAACGACGCCGACGACGCAATGTCCGCCTGGGCCACCACCGTGGCAGGTGACCTGGAGGACGATGGCGGCACTGCCGTACTGGTGGAGGCGGACGGCGTCCCGGTCGGGGTGCTGGGCATCGCCGACCGCCTGCGCCCGGACGCAGCCGCCACCGTCGCCGCACTCACGGCCCTGACCGGCGCCGCCCCTGTGCTGGTCACCGGCGACAACCCGTGCGCCGCCGCCCGTCTGGCGGCCGAGGTCGGCATCGCCGACGTTCGCGCGGGCCTGCTGCCGCAGGACAAGGTCACCGCGGTGAAGGAACAGGAGCAGGCCGGGCGGAAGGTACTGGTGATCGGCGACGGCGTCAACGACGCCCCCGCGCTCGCCGCCGCCCACACCGGCATCGCCATGGGCCGGGCCGGCTCCGACCTCGCGCTGGAGACCGCCGACGCGGTCATCGTCCGCGATGAACTCGCCACCGTCCCAGCTGTGGTGGCACTCTCCCGCCGCGCCCGCGGCCTCGTGGTGCAGAACCTGGTCATCGCCGCGCTGTTCATCTCCGGCCTGGTGCTCTGGGACCTGGTCGCCACCCTCCCGCTGCCGCTCGGCGTGCTCGGCCACGAGGGCTCGACCGTGATCGTCGGCCTCAACGGCCTGCGCCTGCTGCGCGAGACCGCTTGGACCAAGGCCCTTGCGGAGGGCCGCCGGTGACCCATCGCGCCCTCCCCCAGCCTTCGGCCGGGGGTACCCCCTCGGCCGCCGCACCCGCCAAGGGGCGGCGGCTCGCTGCACCGCCACGGTCTGCCGCGGATTGCTGCTGCGGCACGCCGAAGGCCGCCGAGCGGTGTCGTCGGCCGGGCGTGAACTCCTCCACCGTGCCGGATAGACGGCGCATCATCGCTGCTACTGATCGCTTCGACATGAGAGCACTATCGACGGGACTGGGGGGCTCGTTCGGTGAGGCGCAGCCGTCGGCGGATGTGGGTGGGCATCAGGAGGGCTTGGTCGGTGAGGATGTCCAGGAACGCGGCGGCGACGGGGTCCGGGCCGGTGCGGGTGTAGGCGGTGAGTTGGCGGCTGACCGGGGGGTCGGGGCGTAGGAGTGCGCCCGCGAAGTGCGGGGGGATGGTGTTGGCGGGGACGAGGGTGGGGCCGAGTCCGGCGGCGGCGTAGTTGGCGGCGGCGGGGGCCTGTTCGGTGCGTACCGCGATCTTCGGGTGGAATCCCGCGGCGGCGCAGGCCCGGTCGAGGATGCCGGCGAGTCCGCTGTCGGGGGTGAAGTGCACCCACTCGCGGTCCGCGAGGTCGGCCAGGCGTATCCCGGGCGTCTGGTCGGTGGAGGTGACCGGGTCGCCGGCGTGGGTGATGACCAGGAACTCTTCGGTGCCGACGTACCGGATGGGGCCCTCCCAGGCGGTTGGCGGTGGTCCGAGAGCAATGTCGGCCTGGCCTGCCGCCATGGCCGCGGCGAGGTCCTCGGCGCGCCGGTGTTCGAAGAGCCGGACCCGTACGCCCGGGTGCCGGTCCCGCCAGATGCCGAGCGCGCCGGGGAGTACGCCGAAGCTGATCGAGTAGAGCGTGGCGAGGTGGAGTTCGCCGCCCGCCACCCCGGTGGCCCGGCGGGCCGCGGTGGTGGCGCGCTCGGCGTCGGCGAGGGCGGCGCGGGCGTGGGGCAGCATCGCGCGCCCGGCCGGGGTGAGCCGCACCGCGCGCGGCAGGCGCTCCAGCAGGGGGCCGCCGACCTCCCGCTCCAGGGCCTGGAACTGGTGGGACAGGCCGGGCTGGGTGATGTGCAGGCGCTCGGCGGCGCGCGTGAAGGAGCCCTCGTCGACGATGGCCACCAGGTATTCGAGCTGTCTCAGCGTTGCCATTCGCTCAGCATATGAGTTCGATAGAAACGATTCCTTGGACTGATGGGTGCTGGATTTCGCAGGATGGCGGCATGCCTCGCGGCGGGGGCCTGCTGCCCCGCGCCGCCTCGTCCTCTGCGGAACCCTGAAGGAGTACACCGCCATGTCCGACCAGCCCAAGACCACCGTGCTCGCCACCTTCGCAGCCGCGCCGCACGCCACCGAGGAGGACTTCGCGAAGGTCATTGATGCCGAGCTGGCCCGTGCCAAGGAGCTCGTCGACGGGGGTGTGATCGTGCACGGCTACCACCGCACCGACCTGGTGGGCGCGGCCCTGATCGTGGACGCCGAGACGGTCGAGGCCGCCCGCGAGATCCTCGCGACGCTGCCCGCGGTCGCGGCCGGCCTGGTCGAGACCGAGTCGATCATGCCGCTCATCCCCCTGCAGCTGCCGCAGAACTGACTCAACGTCGTGGGGCCGGGCGCCGAGCCGTGCCCGCGCCCGGCCCCGCACCTTCGCGTCCGGAGCACTCACCATGTCCGACCTCCCTCGCCCGCCGTCGCCGGTCCTCGATGCGGCCGCGCGGTTGTTCGCCGACCGGGCCGCGGCCGGGCCCGACCCGCGCCTCCTGCCCCTGCCCGAGATCCGCGCGCGGCTGGACCTGGCGCAGTCCGGGCCCACCGCGCGGCCCGAGGCCCACATCGAGGACCTGACCGTGCCGGGCGGCCCCACCGGCCCGGTACGGGTGCGCGTCGTCCGCCCGCCCGGGCCGGCGGCCGGACCCCTGCCGGTGGTCCTGCACCTGCACGGCGGCGGCTGGATCGCGGGCAGCACCACCAGCCACGACCGGCTGCTGCGCGAGCTCGCGGTGGGGGCCCAGACGGCCGTCGTCTTCGTCGACTACGACCTGGCGCCGGAGGCGCCCTACCCCACCGCCCTGCTGCAGGCCCGCACCGTCGCCGGCTGGATCACCCGGCAGGGCGCGGCGATCGGTCTGGACCCGGCCCGGATGGCCGTGCTCGGTGACAGCGCCGGCGGGAACCTGGCCGCCGCCCTGTCCCTGACGGCCACGGAGCACGGCGAGTTCTCCTTCGTCCGACAGGTCCTGCTCTACCCGCCGCTGTCGGCCGACTTCGACACCCCCTCCTACCGCCAGTTCGCGCAGGGGTACTTCCAGAGCGCGGACTACCTGCGCTGGCTGTGGCAGCAGTACCTTCCCGACCCCGCCCTGCGGAACGAGCCGACGGCCGCTCCGCTGCACGCCCGACCGGACCAGCTCACCGCACTGCCGCCCACGCTGGTCATCACCGCCGAAGCCGACGTGCTTCGCGACGAGGGCGAGGCCTACGCCGCCAAGCTGCGTGCCGCCGGCGTGCCCGTGACCGCCGTGCGCTACCTCGGCACCGTGCACGCGTTCGTCGTTCTGGACGGCCTGCGCGACACCCCGGCCGCTCGGGCGGCCATCGCCCAGATCACCGCATTCCTGCGGGACGCCCTCCACCGCCGACAGGAGTCCTGATGACCACCCGCGACCCCGCTCCCCCGCTGACCGTGGGGAACATCGCGCTGTCCTTCCACCGTGCCGTCGCGGCCGTCACCCGCCGCGTCCTGGAGGCTCACGGCCATCGGGTGACCGGCATCGAGGCACGGCACGAACAGCTCTTCCGGTTGCAGGCGGCCCGACAGGTGGACGTGCTCGTCTCCGCCTGGCTGCCCTCCAGCCACGACGGCTACCTCGCCGGGTACCGCGACGAGGTGCGCGTGCTCGCCCCGCACTACGAGCCGTACTGCCTCTGGGCCGTGCCACCGTACGTCCCCGTCGAAGCGGTCGGCGAGGTCGCCGACCTCACCCGTCCCGAGGTGGCCGCGCGGATGACCCGTGCCATCGACGGCATCAACCCCGGTGCGGGGATCAGCCGCTTCTCCGCCCGGATGGTGACCGCGTACGGCCTCGACCAGGCCGGCTACACCTTCGCCCCGGGCACCGAGCCTGGCTTCATCGCCCGGGTCGAGCAGGGGATCGCCGACCGGGAGTGGTTCGTCATCCCGCTCTGGCGCCCGCAGTACCTCAACCGCCTCCACGGCCTGCGCGCCATCGCCGAGCCCGAGGGGCTGCTGGGCGCCGTCGACGCGGCCGGTCCCGTCATCCGCCGTGAGGCGCTCGACCGCGTCCACCCCGAAGCGCTGGCCCGCCTCGATGCGCTGCACCTCGGAAACGACGGCGTCGAGGAGCTCGACACCATGATCAACGCGGACGGCGTCACACCGCTGCAGGCCGCCGACCGCTATCTGGCGAGCCGCCCGGACCTACTCCCGTGACACGGCACCGCGCCCAGCCACCCCGCCCCACCTCGACCAGGAGGATGCCATGAGCAAGAACCGGACCACGACCATGCGCGCCGTCGGTTACCGGAAGAACCTGCCCGTCGACAACCCCCGGAGCCTGCTGGACATCGAACTCCCGGTACCCGAGCCGGGCCCGCGCGACCTGCTCGTCCAGGTGGAGGCCGTCGCGGTCAACCCTGTCGACCACAAGGTCCGCCAGAACGCCGATCCCGGCCCCGAGCCCAGGGTGCTCGGCTGGGACGTGGCGGGCACCGTGGTCGCGGTCGGCGAGGAGGTCCGACTCTTCGCGATCGGTGACGAGGTCTACTACGCGGGCGCGTTGGACCGGCCCGGCGCCAACTCGCAGTTCCACACCGTGGACGAGCGGCTGGTGGGCCGCAAACCGACCACGCTCTCCTTCGCCGAGGCCGCAGCGCTGCCGCTGACCTCCCTCACCGCCTGGGAGGGCCTCTTCGAGCGGCTGGGCCTGCACACCGGCGCCCTGGAGCGGGCCGGGACGCTGCTGGTGACCGCCGCCGCGGGCGGCGTCGGCTCCATGGTGACCCAACTGGCCCGCGCCCTCACCAGTTTGACCGTGGTGGGTACCGCCTCCCGCCCGGAGACCGTCGCCTTCGCCCGCCGCATGGGCGCCGACCACGTCATCGACCACCGCAAGCCGCTGGCCCCGCAGCTCGCCGAGGTCGCGCCGGGTGGCCTGGACCACGTCTTCAGCACCACCGCCACCGACCAGAACCTCGCGGCCTATGCCGAGGCGCTCAACCCCTTCGGCCGGATCGTCGCCATCGACGACTTCGACTCGCTGCCGATCGGCCTGCTCAAGGCGAAGAGCATCTCCTTCCACTGGGAGTTCATGTACACCCGCTCGATGTTCCGCACCGCCGACCAGGCCACCCAGCACCACATCCTCACCCAGATCGCTCGGCTGGTGGACGCCGGCCGTCTCACCACCACCGCCACCCAGGACCTCGGCCCGATCAACGCCGCCAACCTCCGCCGGGCCCACCGCATCCAGGAGTCCGGCACGGCCATCGGCAAGACCACCCTCACCGGCTTCTGACGGAAGCCACGCCCCGATCACCAGGGCCCGGTGACTTGACGGTCGCCGGGCCTGGCAGCTCGGCTCCGCTTCGTCGTGCCTGTGGCCTGACGGGGTGATCACGACATGTCCACATCACGTCAGGCCGGGCAGCGAGGACGGCGATATCAGCGGAGTGCGCCCGCAGCGCGCCGACGGCCGGGCACCAGTGCTACCGGCGGCCGTGGTCCGCAGTCGACCCGGTCGCGACGGCCGCCCGCATCGAGGCCGGTCTAGGACGCTTCACGAGCGCTGTCACGCTTCATACGAGCATCGAGATCCGGCGCGCTGAGACCGGCCGCCAGCCCACACCGGTGGAGCGGCCGCTGATCGACGGATTCGAGTCGCTCCTCCGCTCTCACCTGCCCTCGGCAGCCCACAGCGCCGCGGTCCTGGCCGGCAGCGGGCTGAGTGTGGAGCAGGTCGTGACCGCTGCCCTCGATGCCGTGTCGGACGGAGTGCGGCCATGACCTGAAAGCCTTCGAAGTACCACTGGCGGGTGACTTGACAGGCCGTGGGCCGGTCGGCCGGTCCTCTCACGGCTCGGACGGACGGTTACTGAAGATGACCTCCTGATGTCGGCCCGAAGCGGGCGCGGTTTACAACCGGAGGGTGAACCAGGTGGTCTTGCCCTGGTCGCCGGGGCGGACACCCCACTTGTCCGCGAGGGTGTCGACGAGGAGGAGGCCGCGTCCGGATTCGTCGTCGGCGGCGGCCAGGCGCGGCTGGGGCAGTCGGGGGCTCTGGTCGCTGAGTTCGACGGTGAGTTCGGTGCTGGTGCGGCGCAGGTGCAGGCCGAGCGGTCCCCGGGCGTGCTGGACGGCGTTGGTGAGGATCTCGGAGAGCAGCAGCCGGGCGTCATCGGCCACATGGGCACAGTCCCACGAGATCAGGACCTTGGCCAGGAAGGCGCGGGCCTCGGACACGGCGACGGGGAGGGCAGGCAGCTCGGTCTCGGCGGTGGTGGCCGGCAGGGCAGTGGGGAGTTGGGCCAGGAGCAGGGTGACGTCGTCGTTGTGGCCGTGGACGTCGGGCAGCACGGCGGCCAGTACGTGGTCGGTCGCGGCCTCCAGACTGCGGGTGGCCGCGAAGGCGTCGGTGAGGGCGGCGGCGAGCCGGTCGAGCTGGTACTCGATGTCGCTGCCGGGGGTTTCGACCAGGCCGTCGGTGTAGAGGGCGAGGGTGGCGCCGGGTGGGACGGTGGTGGTGGCCTGCTGATGCAGGATGTCGCCGACGCCCAGCGGTACGTTCACGGGGGCGGCCAGGGTGCGCACGCCGTTGTCGGGGGTGACGGCGAAGACGGGCAGGTGTCCGGCCGAGCAGAGGGTCACCTCTCCGGTGTCCAGGACGATGACCAGGTAGCAGCAGGTGATCAGCTGGTCGGGAAGGTCCAGGTCGGCGACGACCGCATCCAGGGCCTGCATGAGCCGGTGGGGCTGCATGCCGGTCTTGGCCAGGGCGTGGGCGGCGGAGCGCAGCTGGCCCATGAGGGCGGCGGCTTCCAGGCCGCGTCCCATCACGTCGCCGATCAGCACGCCGACGCGGCCGGCGCCCAGCGGGATGAGGTCGAGCCAGTCGCCGCCCACCCCGGCGCCCTGGGTGGCGGGCAGGTAGCGGTGGGCGGCGGCCAGACCCGGAATGGTGGGCGGGGTACCCATCAGGCTGCGTTGCAGGGTGAGGGCGATGTGCCGCTGTTGTTCGTACAGGGCGGTCAGTTCGGCCTCGGCCCGCTTGCGGTCGCTGATGTCGCGGACGATGGCGCAGGCGCCGACGACCGTGCCGTCGGCGGCGCGGGTGGGCCAGAGGGTGACGTCCACGTCCAGCAGGTCGCCGGTGCGGGTGACGCGGAGGGTCTCGAAGTGCTCGACCTTCTCCCCGTTCCGCAGGCGCTCCAACAGCACGGTGATCTCGGCGTGGTGGTCGGGCGGGGCCAGCAGCGCCACGTGCCGGCCGATGGCCTCCTCGGCCGTGTAGCCGTACAGCCGGTGGGCGGCGGCGTTCCAGTAGGTGATCTGGCCGTCGAGGGTCTTGGCGAGGATCGCGTCCTGGGAGGACTCCACCAGCGCGGCAAGCTCGTTGATGCGCTCCTCTGCGGCCTTGCGCTCGCTGACGTCGCGGACGGCGGCGGAGACGAGGAGCCCGTCGGCGGTCTCCAGGGGGCTGAGACTGATCTCGACGGGGAACTCGGTGCCGTCCTTGCGCAGCCCGTGCAGCTCCAGCCCGGCGCCCATCGGGCGGACCTGGCGGTTGGCGACGTAGCCGTCGCGGTGGGCGGTGTGATGCTCACGAAAGCGGCCGGGCACGAGCAACTCGACGGGGCGGCCCAGGAGTTCCTCGCGTTGGTAGCCGAACAACGCCTCGGTCTGTGCGTTGACCAGCATGACGGTTCCCGTGTCGTCCACGATCACCATGGCATCCGGGGCCGCCTCCAGCAGCCCCCGGAACCGCTCCTCGGCCGCCCCGGGCCCGCTCGCCCCGGCTGCGGCCCCCGAGGGCCCGGGCATCCGGTCGGCGGGGAAGCCTCTGTCCCGGAACGCCGCGTCGGCCGTGTCTCTCATCTCAGCCCCCTGACTCGCAGTTCACCGCGTTCCGCCCAGCCCAGCACATCCGCACCACGGCCGCGCGCAGATGTCCGCAACTGACACACCGCCGTCGCACATGCCCGATGGAAGGGTCGAAAAGCGATGATTTCGTCATATGCTGATCGGCTATGCCCGGGTCCCGACCGCCGACCAGAACCGTGGGGCAGCTACTTCCTCAGCGATGACCACCCTCCCTTATGACGGCAGCCAGCACCTCGGCCGACTCCACCTGATGCGACTGCCCGTTGAGGATGACGGCCGACAGCGACACAGGATCGGACCACTCCATGATCAACTGCTCATGACCACGGACGTAGACGTTCCGACCCCACACCGTGCCGCGCCCCGCTATCTCCGGACACGTGGAACGACTCGGCGAGATCACACGCGACCAACCCGCCCGCGCGATCTCCGAGTCCCAAAACCCCGGGCCAGCCAGCATCACGCCTCCCCAGACCGGCGACTGCGCACGGTCTTCCTCGTGACCATCATCCTCGTCGATCGCTTCGCCGCCGCGTTCGGGTGCTCCTCCTGGGCCCGCTCGACCGCGGCCTGCAGCGCTGCCGTCAGGCCCGTCGCCCCGGCCGCCGGCGGCAACACCCGGGGCTGTGGGCCGGATGGCCGTCCCGGCATGCGATGAGTGGTCGTTCGGGATGGTATTGAAGGCACGATCCGTTCTGTGATCGATTCGCCCGGAGTTGCGGGGTTCACCCAGGCCCAGAAGCGGCGAGCAAGCCCCTGCCGTCACCGATCTGCGGCTCTGCTGGAGGCAGTCACATGCGGCCTCGCCCTTCCTCAGCCTGGCTCGCCGCCGGCCTGCTACTCACCACGGTGTCCGTACCCGGCAGCGCCGGCCCGTCCTGGGCGGCCGCGCGACCGGATCAGCCCCCGGCGCCGCCGTCCGCGGATGCACCGCACCGACCGGCGACACCGCCTGCCGGTACCGGTCGACCGCTGCAGGACCCGCCGGAGCTGGTGAGCCACAACGGTGTGCTGCGAGCGCAGATCATCGTCGAGCGGCGGAAGGCCGCAGTGGGTGATCGCGAGCTGTACGCGCTGACCTACAACGGCCTCTACATGCCGCCCACCCTGCGGATCCGGCCGGGCGACCGGGTGGAGCTGGCCATGACGAACCGGGTGAACGAGAACACCAACGTCCACGTCCACGGGCTCCATGTTTCGCCGAAGAGTCCGTCCGACGACATCTTCATCGCCATCAAGCCGGGCGAGACCTATCACTACTCCTACCGGATCCCGCGTGACATCACACCGGGGACCTACTGGTACCACTCCCACGCCAACATGCGCTCCGCCCCGCAGGTGGCGGGCGGAGAGTCGGGTGTCATCCTCGTCGACGGGCTGGAGCAGGACCTGCCCCGCTCCCTGCGCCACATCAAAGAGCGGGTCATCGCGCTCAAGGACGACCAGGTCCAGGGCGACTCCGTCAAGACCGAGGACCTCAGCATCGGAGCGCCCACCAACCGCACCGTCAACGGTCAGCAGAACCCGGTCATCAGCATCCGGCCGGGAGAGACCCAACTGTGGCGGCTGGCCAACATCGGCGCCAACATCTACTACAAGCTCAACCTGCCGGGTGTGAAGTTCCACGTGATCGCCCAGGACGGCTACCCCGTCAAGCAGGTCTACTCCGCGGATTCCCTGGTGATCCCGGCCGCCGCGCGGTTCGACGTACTGGTGCAGGGCGGTGCGCCCGGCAGTGCGCAGTTGCAGACGCTCGCCTACGACACCGGACCGGCCGGGAACAAGTTCCCACAGGTGAACCTGGCGACCGTGGTCACCTCGGGCAGGCCGATGCGTCCGGCGCGACTGCCCGACCGCTTCGCGCCGAACGAGGACCTCAGCCGTGCCGACATCGCCGCGCGGCACGACATCGTCTACACGGAGAACGCCGCGGGCACCGAGTTCTACATCAACGGTAGGCAGTTCGACCCGAACCGGGTGGACATCACCTCCAGGCTGAACACCGTCGAGGAGTGGCACGTCGTCAACAACACCGACGAGGAACACTCCTTCCACCTCCACACCAACCACTTCCAGCTGATGAGCATCGACGGCACGCCCACAGAGCCCGGCCACCGCTGGTTCGAGACCATCAACGTCCCGGCCAGGGGAAACGCCGTCCTGCGGGTCCGCTTCACCGAGTTCACCGGCAAGACCGTCTTCCACTGCCACCTCCTCAACCACGAGGACAAGGGCATGATGGCCGTCCTCGACATCGTCCCTGGTGCTCCGGAAGCGCAGAGGCGCTGAGCCGGCCCCGCCTACAAGCCCCCGCGGCAGCTGACTGTCCGCCACCGTCCGTTCACGACTCGCCCGGCGACCGCTACCGGTCGAACAGCGCGGGCCGGTCGCCGGGCCACAATGGCGTCATGAGTTTGATCTACACCCTGGCCGGACTGCTGATCCTGCTGACCACGGTGGCGAGCATCCTGCGCACCCTGGTGGTGCCGCGTGGGCTCTACTCCGCGTTGGTCTACCGGCTCTGGGCCTGTCTGCGTGCCGTGCTGAGACAGGTGGCCGGGCCGTTCGGCGGCACGTACCAGGCACATGACCGGGCGCTGACCTGGCTGGCCCCGCTGGTACTGGTGGGCATGCTCGCCACCTGGCTGATCGGGATGCTCTGCGCCTACACCTTGCTGCTGCACGGCACTTCGAACCTGGACTGGAGCACCTCCTTCCGTGAGGCCGGGTCCAGCCTGTTCACCCTGGGCTTCGCCAGCAGCGCCCGGCTGCGGCTGAGCGCGCTGGACTTCGTGGCCGCGGCGAGCGGCCCGCTGACCATCGCCCTGCTGATCGGCTACCTGCCCACCCTCTACTCCTCCTACAACCGGCGCGAGGTGGAGGTGACCCTGCTGGAGTCCCGGGCGGGCGAACCGGCCTGGGGGCCCGAACTGCTGGCCCGGCAGTCGCTGGTGGACACCGAGACCGCGCTGCCGCAGCTCTACCGCGACTGGGAGCGACTGGCCGCCGACATCGGCGAGGGGCACTCCAACTACCCGGTGCTGCTCGCCTTCCGCTCCCCGAAGCCGAACCGCAACTGGGTGGTCGCGCTGCTCGCGGTGATGGACGCGGCGGCGATCCAGCTCGCCCTCTGCCCCCGTTCGGCTCCGCCGGAAGCCCGGCTGGTGCTGCGTGCCGGATTCACCGCGCTGCGCGACATCGCCCGGACCGTACGCGTCGACTTCGACCCGGACCCCGAGCCGGACACCCCGATCCGGCTCACCTTCGAGGAGTTCGACGCGGCGGTCGCCATGATCGTCGCGAGCGGCTTCGTCAAGGAGCGCGAACCGGTGGACGCCTGGCCGCACTTCCGGGGCTGGCGGGTCAACTACGAGTCCCTCGCCTACGAGCTGGCCCGGCGCGGCGACGCCGTCCCCGCCCTCTGGTCCGGCCCCCGGGACTTCCCGTCCACCCCGATCCCGCCCCGCCGCCCGGCCGACCGCCGGCCCCAGGCCGCCTGACCCGGTACCCCCGTGCCGCCCGGGGGTACCTACGGGCCGCAGTCCGCCGGCACCTGCAGGCAGCCGGTGCCCCGTGCCGCCCGGGGGCACCGAGCCCGGCTCCGTCGACCGGGTGCGCGGAGAGTCCGAGACCAGCCACCTCACCGGCCCACCGCGCCAAGGGGCCGTCAGGAACACGCGGCCCGCCGCCAGAAACCCGTCAAGCCTGCGTGCTCCCGGCCCGAGGGAGGAGTTCACTAGGAGGGTGCCCAACGGTCCTCTCCCGAGGTCTTCTCCGGCGGCCGCCGCCGCACCGCCCCGTCCGGTGGTCCACGGCGCGGCCCGCCACCCGCTCCTCGAATCCTTCTTCCGCCCCGAGACGCCCGGAGCAGGCACCCTGGCCGCGCACGTCCTGCTCACCGGGAACGGCGCGTACTGGGCCGACCGGTCGCTCTCCCCGCGCACCGCACTGGTGCACTGCGGCCCGCACCGCGTCCTGCGCGGGGACCCGCGCCTCCTCCCGGCGGAGCGGCTCGCCCCGCTCGGCCGCGGGCAGTTCAGCGCACCCGACCGCTTCCTCCCGCTGCTCGGCCGGACCTTCACCTCGGTGATGCCGTGGGTGCGGGTGATCTGCGTCCAGCAGCACCCGCCGCGCCCGGCGGACCTTCCCCCCGGCATCCGGCTGCGGCCGTTGACCACGGCGGACGAGCTGGCCCAACTCTCCGGTCTGGCACCGGGACTGGACTGGATCACCGACACCTGGCGGCCGGACGGCCCGAACCGTGCACCGGCCGCCGCAGCCGGTGCCTGGGGTGCCTTCCTCCAGGGCCGGCTGGTGTCGGTCGCGACCACCTATCTGCGCGGGCAGGTCCACGAGGACGTGGCCGTGGTGACCGTCCCGGAGTTCCGCCGGGCCGGCCTCGCCCTGGCCTGCGTCGGTGCGGTCACCGGCGCCATCCGGCGCCGCGGCCGGATCCCCACCTGGACGGTGCCCGGCTCCAACGGGCCCAGCCGCGCCCTGGCCGAGGCGGCGGGCTTCGTCCCGCTGCGCCAGGAGATCGTGTACTGGGTCGGCCCGGTGCGCTGAGCACCACCGCCGGAGCCTGCCGCGGCCGGCTCATCGTGCTCGACGCGGTGTCCACCCCGATGTCCCGGTGGCGTCCGGGCCGAGGAGCCAGCGCCAAGCGTTGACCTTTATCACGCCAGCAGCGAATACCGAACAGGAATGGCTGAAAATGTCTCATATTCTCTGACTTACAGGCTTGTTGTGGTCAAAGAAGGCGCCCATCCTGATACCGCCTTGGCATGGCCAAGGAAACGACTCCCGGACGAGACATCCCGGACGAGGCAGGAGAAGTGCGCATGAAGACGAGATCCGCCCTCACTCGTGTTTCGACAGTACTGGCCGGCGGCCTGGCCACCGCCGGCCTGCTCGCTCCGCCCGCGTCGGCCGCCGACACCTCGCTCAGCCTGGCCTGCCAGGCGACGCCGCCGATCGGCTCCGCCCAGAACTTCACCCTGCACGCCGCGGTCACCGCCACCGCGCCGCAGACGGTGGCCGCCGGCAGCCAGTTCTCCGTAACTCTGGCGCCCGACCCGCTCACGGTCCCGACCTCGGTGAGCGGGTACACCCTGCAGTCGATCAGCAACATCCAACTCACCGTCCCGGTGCCCGCGAACACCACCCTGGTCGACGAGTCGGTCTCGGGCGGCACCGACCCCGGCAGCGCGAGTGTCACCGTCAACGGCGGCAACGTCGTTGTGAAGCTGAGCAGTTCGATCGCCGGCGGAAGCACGCTCACCCTGCCCGCCCTCACCCTTGACCTGACGGCCGGCACTTCCGGAAGCACCGTCCAGACCGCACTCGGCGGCACCGACTACTCGAACCCGGGGCTGACCTTCACGGCGACCGTCCCGATCGCCTTCTTCACCGTCGACGTACCCACCGCCTGCTTCCCCTCGCCGCAGGCGGTCCTCAGTTCGACCAGCGTCAGCTGAACATCCACCGGCTCGGCGACCCACAGCTCCTCCCGGGCCCACCGCCACCGGACGGTGGACCCGGACGCCGGGCCCGGACGGTGCACTCGGACGCCGGGCCCGGACTGCGGACCCGGCAAAACGGCGGCGAGCCCGGACGACCACGGCTCCCGACCGCAATGTGCGGGTCAGGCGGCGGCCGGCCGGCCGTGAGCACCCCCTTGAGCGCCCCGCGAAATCACACCTCGAAGTCACACCGCGCAGGCCGCACCCGTGCTCAGCGACTTCTCCGCGGCCGCCAGGATCTCCACCACCCGCACCCCGAAGTCCACCCCGCACGGGTGGGCCGCCCGACCGCGCGCCGCATCGATCAGCGCGTCCAGCGCCCGCCCGAAGGCGAGCAGCGGGCTCTCGTCGCGCTCCGGCATCCGCGCCAACCCGGCCGCGCCCCGCACCTCCAGGCTGACGCCGTCCACGGCGGCCGCCTTCGGCGTGGTGAGGCTCAGGGTGGCGGTGCTGGAGGCACCCTCCGCGTGCCGGAACACCAGGTGCACGGTGTGTGTCACCGGGCCCCTCGGCGGCCGTCACCCGTACCACGTCCCCGAGCATCGGCAGCAGGACGGAGAGCGCGTGCGGCCCGACGTCCCACAGGGCGCCCTTCTCGTGCCGCCAGGGCGAGGCGGCGTACGGGCTGTCGCTCCCGACGGCGTACACCGAACCGAGCCACTCGCAGCGGGCGGTGAACCACTCACCCGGCGCGGTCCGCACCGTCTGCTCGGCCAGCCAGGCGGCCTGGTCGCCGCCGAAGCGCAAGGTGAAGAAGACCACCGAGGCCCGCCCGGCCCGCTCCACCGCCTCGGCCACCCGCCGGGCGTCGGGAACGGTGAGCGCCACCGGCTTGTCCAGCAGCAGGTGGCAGCCGGCTGCGGCGGCCCGCACGGCCAGGTCCGCCTGTACGGCGGGCGGCAGCGCGATCGAAACGGCGTCCACCCCGGCGAGCAGCCGATCGAGCCCGTCCGGCCCTCCGTACCCGGGCACGCCGTGCTCCGCTGCCAGCGCCGACGCCGCCTCGGGCCTCCGGCCCCAGACCCCGGCGAACTCCACCCCGGGATGCGCCGCCAGCGCGGGCGCGTGCACCCGCGCGGCCCACGGCCCCGTCCCCAGCAGTCCTACTCGCATACCCCGCCTCCACCACCGTCGACCGCCCGGACCGGCGGACCGTCAGTCCTTGACCGGCTCCAGCCGGCCCTCGCCGCCGCTCGCGGTCTCGGCCTGAGCGGCGTGGGCGGCCTGAGCGGCGTGGGCCTTGGCCGCCCGCCGCTTGAACAGCCAGGCCGAGGCCGCACCGATGCCGAGGGCGACGACCAGGCCGATGTAGGAGAAGTCCTTCAGCCACTTCTCGGCCACCTTGCCCACCTGGTAGACCAGCAGCGTGGTGCCACCGGCCCAGGCGACTCCGCCGAGCACGTTGGCGATCAGGAACTTCCAGTACGGCATCCGCAGCGCGCCCGCGAGCGGCCCAGCGAAGATCCGCAGCAGCGCGATGAACCGGCCGAAGAAGACCGCCCACATGCCCCACTTCTGGAACGAGCGCTCGGCGGTCTCCAGGTGGTCGGGCCCGAAGTGCTTGGGGAACTTGCGGCCCAGCTTCTCGAACAGCGGCTTGCCGCCCTTGCGGCCGATCGAGTAGCCGATCGAGTCACCGACGATCGCCCCCAGGATCGCGCAGGCCGCCACCCCCCAGGGGTTGATCGTTCCGCCTACGGCCATCATGGAGGCTGTGATCAGGGCGATCTCGCCGGGCAGCGGGATGCCGAGGCTCTCCACTCCGATGATCAGCCCGACCAGCGCGTATACGGCCGTCGGCGGGACACTCTCGATCCACTGATCGATGTGCAAAACCGGTTACCTCCGTGGGCAGCACGAGACGGCGCGCCTCGCGCATGACGAGCAGGAAAGGGCCCGCGTTCCCCGACGAGTCCCCGTTCAAGGCAGGGTAACCCGAGAGCCGACCCCCAAGGTTTGGTAACGCCCGTCGGCTGAGCTTGGTTCCTACGTGCCCGATTCTCAGGCGTCCGGCTCCGCCCCGGCCCTGCCCGCCCGGTGTCTTCCAGCCCGGTCTGATGCCGCTCGCTCATCCCCGCGCGCGGTCCGCGAAGCGCAGCGCCACCACCGACGGCCGCCGGGAACCGATCAGCGGCAGCCGTGCCGCGGCCGGGATCAGCCGTCCCAGCAGCCCCCGCCCGGCGAGCGGCAGCACATCCCGCACCTCCACCACACCCGGGTGCGCGGTGGCCAGCTTGTCCCGCTCGTCGGCGTCCATCCCGAAGGGCATCGGCGGCGCCTGGAATCCGTGCCCGCGCACCTTCCCCTTGCTGGCCAGCCTGCTCAACCACCGCGGCACGGCGTCCAGCACGAAGGTGGCCCCCGGGAAGCGCTCCGCACAGCCGGCGATCAGCTCCCGGACCTCCCCCGGCCGCAGGTACATCAGCAGGCCCTCCGTGGTGATCAGCACCCCGTGCTCGGTCTCCACCTCGTCCATCCAGCGGTGGTCGGTGACCGAGCACCCGACCAGCCGCTGACGCGGCCCTGGCGGCAGCAGCCGCTCGCGCAGGGCGATGCTCTCCGGCAGGTCGACCGAGACCCAGTGCGCCCGCCCGTTGTCGACCCGCCAGTACTGGGTCTCCAGCCCGTCGCCGAGGCAGACGACCGTCCCGCGCGGGCAGCGCACCAGGAAGTCGGCCACCTCGCGGTCGAAGGAGCCCACCCGCAGCGCCTGCAGCTGAGCGAGCAGATCACCGCCGCCGAAGCGCTCGGCGAACGGGAAGTCGATCCGCTCGACCAGTTCCACGGCCTTGGGGTCGTGCAGCAGCCCGTCGGGGCGGCGGGCCTCGACGGCCCGCTGGTAGAGGGTCCAGAGCGTGGTCTCGCAGACCCCCGCCAGCTCGGCCTTCACCTCGCCCTGGGACGGGATCCCCGAAGCTCCTTCGGACGAGACCCCGGAACCACCGGGCTGCTCCACCGCCATCCGACTCTCCTCCGCCTGGTCCGCACGTAGCCTGCCGTCGGCATTCTGGCACCGGACCGGTGGCGCGGCCGCTCAGCCGAGGCCGAACGCGCCCTCGGGCGGCGGCGGCGAGTCCTGGGCCTCCGCGTCCCGCACCGGCGGCGTGCGGCCGACCAGGCCGGCGAGCTCGGCGCCCTCGCAGAGCCGCGCCGGGAAGGTGTCGCCGGCGAGCCGGCGGCCGAGCTCCTCGACCGGCAGCGGGCGGTCGGAGCCGATCAGCAGGATGTTCCCGTACCTGCGGCCGCGCAGGACCGACGGCTCGGCGGCCAGGCAGGCGTACGGGAAGACCGCGCGCACGGTGGCCGCCTGCGCCCTGGCGAAGGCGAGCGGCGGCCCGTCGGCGATGTTGGCGGCGTAGGCGCCGCCGGGGCGCAGCGCGGCCCGTACCTGCTCGAGGAACTCGACCGAGGTGAGGTGCGCCGGGGTGCGCGAGCCGTGGAAGACGTCCGCGACCACCAGGTCCGCGCCGGCTGCCGGGGCCTGCTGCAGGCCCTCGCGGGCGTCGGCGATGTCGACGTCGATGCCGTCCGGCCAGGGCAGCTGTTCGGCGATCAGCCGTATCAGCGGACCGTCCACCTCCACCACCCGCTGGTGCGAGCCCGGCCGGGTGGCGGCCAGGTAGCGCGGGATGGTGAGGGCGCCGCCGCCCAGGTGCAGCGCCTCCAGCGGCTGCCCGGCGGGTGCGACGGTGTCGACCAGATGGGCGATCCGCTGGATGTACTCGAACTCCAGGTACGTGGGGTCGGCCAGATCCACGTACGACTGGGTGGTGCCGTCCAGGGTCAGCATCCAGCCGTGCTCGCGGTCGAGGTCGGGCCACAGCTTCGCGGTGCCGAGCGCGACCTGCCGCTCGACCGGACGGCCCTTCTGCCTACTCACGCGGCAGCGCCGGGAAGTACGCGTCGATCCAGCGGTCCAGTTCGGCGAAGACCTGGGCGCGGGCCTGCTCACCGGAGAGCACCAGGTCGTGCACGCCGCCCTCGATCCGGACGGTGGTGACGTGGCGTCCCAGGCGCGGCGCGAGCGCGGCGATGTCGTCCGCGCGCAGGACGGCGTCCCGGTGGTGCAGCGCCGGGTCCCACTTGGCGGTGACGATGGAGGCGGTGGAGGCCATCACCAGGACCGGGCAGTCGATGCCCAGGCCCTGGCGGACCCGGCGGTGGCCGCGCTGGATGGCGGCCAGCCAGCCGGCGAAGAGCGGGAAGCCCTCGGCGGGCTTGAGGGTGAGGTCGAAGTCCCAGCTGCCCTTGTGGTCTCGGTGCAGACTGTGCACGTAGTGCGGGTTGAGCGGAGCGGGCAGCTTGGTGGTGGGTGCGAGCCGGCCCATCGCCTCGATGGCGGGCGCGCCGAGGTTGCGCACGGCCGGGGCGGCGGGCATCGCCAGGAAGGGGCTGTTCAGGAACAGTCCGTCGACCAGCCCGCGGCGCGCCCGGCGGGAGGCCCACAGCGCGGCGATCAGACCGCCGGTGGAGTGGCCGTTGACCAGCAGCTGGGTGTGTCCGTCGACGTCCCGGATGATCCGGACCGCCTCGTCCAGCTCCTCGTCGTAGGCCCGCAGGTCGCGGACGAAGTTCGGCGACTGATGCGGCCTCAGCGAGCGCCCGTACTTGCGCAGGTCCAGGGCGTAGAACGAGAACCCCGCAGCGACGAAGTGTTCGGCCAGATTGGTCTGGAAGAAGTAGTCCGTGTAGCCGTGGAGGTAGAGCACGGCCCGCTGGGCCCCGGGGACCAGCCTGCGCACCAGGGTCGCGCTGACGGCACCCTCCTCGTCGGAGGCCAGCGGCAGCTCGGCCGCCTCGTACGGGGCACCCAGGATGTCTTCTCGGAACTCCACGTCTGCTGCCGCACCCATTCTCTGCTCTGACCTGCCGTTACAGGACCATCGTCCCAGGACCACCGACGATACCGCCAGGCCCTCGGCGGTCAGCCGCCGGCGCCCTCCGAAGCCGCCGCCGAGGCCCGGTCGCGCAGGACGGAGATCACACCGAGGCCGGCCGCGCTGACCGGGACGGCGAGCAGTGCGCCGAGGATCCCGGCCACGCCGGAGCCCGCCACCACGGCGATCATGATGGTGGCGGGGTGCAGTTCGACCGTGCGGCTCTGGATGACCGGCTGCAGCACGTTGCCCTCGATCATCTGGACGGCGAGCACCACCCCGAGGGTCCAGAGCGCGGTGCTGAGGCCGCCGTCCGCGAGTGCCACCAACACGGCCACCGTGCCGGAGAGAAACGCCCCGATGAACGGGATGAACGCGCCCATGAACACCAGCGCACCCAGTCCCGGCGCGCCCGGCACCCCGAGCAGCAGCAGGCCGATGGTGATGAAGGTGGCGTCGATCAGTGCGATCAGGGTGGTGCCGCGCATGAAGCCGGCCATCGCGGCGAACGCCTTCTCCCCGCAGTCGATCACCGTCCCGGCCCGGGCGGGCGGCAGCACCGAGTGGACCAGGTCGCCGCTGCGGTGGCCGTCCCGCAGGAAGAAGAAGACCAGTGCCAGTGCCAGCACTCCGCCGGTGATGACCTCGGTGGCGAACCCGAGACCCGAGATGACTCCGTTGGCCAGCGTGGAGACCAGCGAACTGCCCGAGCCCGCCGACTGGGACAGGGCGTACCGGATCTTCTCCCCGAGCGGCCCGAGCCAGGAGGCCACCTGGTCGCCGGCGTGCCGCAGCGAGTCGGCGATCTGCGGGGCGCTGTGCACCAGTGAGTTGGTCAGTACGGCCAGCACCGCGAACACCGCGATCACCAGCACCGCGCAGGTCAGCCCGGCCGCCATGGCCCGCCCGAGTCCGCGTGCCACCAGCCAGGGCATCACCGGCTGGAGCAGTGCGGTCGCCAGCAGCGCCAGGACCAGCGGCACCGTCGCCGCCCTCAGCTGCACGAAGGCGAAGACGAGGAACCCCGCGACCGCCAGGAACAGGATCACCGCGGCCGACCAGACCGCCGCCCTGCGCACCGCGGGCGGCAGCGTGGGATCCGGTCTCCGCCCACCCGCGGACCCTTCGCCCGCCGCCCCTGGGGGTGTGGTCTCCGCCGACATCCCGACTCCAGCTTCGCCCGAGTGGTCCCGATTCAGCCCATCTCAACACGTGATCTGACGGAATGTCCGACGATCTACCGCGCGGCGCGTGGTCTTCCATCCCCGATCCACCCCGGCCCGGCACTCGCCCGGGCCGGACTCCGATCCGCGGCTTCCTCCGCCGCGCCGGGGGCGGACACTCCCATCACGGATTGTCTAATGGTAGAAATGGGCTCAACGCATTAGTTGCTTGCACGCTTCCCGAGAGGAGCCCGCCATGGCAGCACGTCCCCCCTTCCCGCCGTTCGACGAGGAGACCGCCCTCCAGAAGGTCCAGGCCGCCGAGGACGCCTGGAACACCCGCGACCCGGAGCAGGTCGCGCTCGCCTACACCGAGGACTCGGTCTGGCGGAACCGGGACCGGTACCTCACCGGCCGGGCGGAGATCACGGCCTTCCTGCGGGAGAAGTGGTCCCGGGAGCTCGACTACGCCCTCCGCAAGGAGCTCTGGGGCTTCCGGGGCAACCGCATGGCGGTCCGGTTCCAGTACGAGCACCACGACGCGTCCGGCCAGTGGTGGCGCAGTTACGGCAACGAGCTGTGGGAGTTCACCGAGGACGGGCTGATGCGCCGCCGGGAGGCCAGCATCAACGACGTCCGGATCGACGGGACGGAACGACGGATCTTCGGCCCGCGGCCGGAGCACGAGCGCGGGTTGCTCCTCCCCGTGTGGTGAGCCGCCGGGGCCTGCTCGGACCGTCCTCGGGTTGGGCCCCCGCTGCGAGGCACCGCCGGGGCCTGCGGTCAGGACGTCCGGAGCGGCAGGCGCAGCAGCCTCGCGACGCGGGCCGCCGTCGAGGCGTCACCGTCGGCGAGGACGGTGTGCCCCGCCGCACGTGAAGGCGAGCAACCGCTCGCCCTCCTGGGCCAGTTCGGCCCGCGTCGGCCGGTCCAGGGACCAGAGCCCGAAGTACGGCGGCTCGGGAGCGGCCTGCGCCTGCAGGCCCACCAGGTGCCCGATCATCGCCTCCGGGGCCATCGCGGTCCGGTCGAGCAGGTGCTGACGGGCCAGCAGCGCCCGCCCGAGCGCACGGGTGCTCAGCACCGGCCGCCGCCGCTCACCGCCTGCGGTCCAGTACCCGGCGCAGCACCGCGATCCGGTTGCTGGTCAGCGAGTCCACACCGGCCGCGGCCAGCCGGAGCATGGTGCGGCGGGTGTCCACCGTCCAGGTGCTGACGGCGAGCCCCAGCTCGTGCGCGGCGTCCACGTAGGCCGCGTCGACCAGGCCGAAGGGCGGGTTGACGTAGCGCGGCCGCAGGTCGTCCAGCAGCGGGCGGCCGGGCAGCCTGGGGTGCTTCCAGGTGAGGGCGATGTCGGCGTCCGGTGCGTGCTCCCGGACCGCGAGCATGGCGGCGACCGGGCCGCAGAAGCCGACCCGGTCCTCGGCACCGATGCCGGTGACGGCGGCCCAGGTGGCGGCCACCGGGGTGGCGTCGTCCAGATCGATCAGGAGCTTGGCGCCCGGGGTTTCGGCGACCGTCTTCAGCGTCTGGGCGAGGGTCGGCACCCGCAGTTCGCCGCCGCCGAGTTCGCCGAGCCGCGCCAGGGTGACCGAGCCGATCCGGCGCGGGTCGCCCCAGAGGCGCTCCAGGGTGGGGTCGTGCAGCAGGACGGGGACGCCGTCGCGGGTGAGCTGGACGTCCACCTCGACGGCGTCGGCCCCGGCGGCGAGCGCGGACTCGACCGAGGCGAGGGTGTTCTCGCGGTGGCGGTACGGGTCACCCCGGTGGGCGACGGCGAGCACCGGACGGAAGGACGGAGCGGGCACGGTTATCTCACTCGGCGGTATGTGGCGGGACATGGCGTGATACGGCGGGAGACGGCTGATGGCCGGTCAGCGGCGTTCCACGACCACGTTGGTGGACTTGATGACGGCGGTGGCGGGTGCGCCGGGCACCAGGTTCAGCTCCTCGGCCGACTCCCGGCTGATCAGCGACACCACCCGGAACGGACCGGCCTGGATCTCCACCTGCGCAGCCACGTCGCCGAGCACCACATCGGTGACGATGCCGGGGAAGCGGTTGCGCGCGGACGACGGACGGCCCTCGGTCGCGGCGTTCTCGGGCCTGGCCAGTTCACGGGCGAAGGAGGCGAGTTCGGCCCCGGCGATGATCCGGTGCCCGTGCTCGTCCCGCTGGGCGGCGAGCCGGCCCGCATCGACCCAGCGCCGCATGGTGTCGGCGCTGACGCCGAGCAGCGCCGCGGCCTCGCCGATGCGGTAGGGGTTGATCGGCCGGTCGGGCTGGCCCATGAGCGCTCCTGGCGGTGTGGTCCGGTGGGGCTGTTCTCCTCCGGGGCCATCCTGCCGTACCCGGCGGTGCTGGTTCGACCAAGGGTCGATCGGAGCCGTTTCCACTCCTGAACGGCGGGATTCGGGCACGGTCGCCGGCTGCCCAGGCGTCGGAGACGCGTCGCCCTGAACCGCAGGAATCGGGCACGATCGCCGGCCACCCGGGTGGCCGTGTGGCCGGTTGCGGTCGCCCCGGGCGCCGGTTCACGGCCCGCCGAACAGCTCCCGCCGCGCGGCTCGCACCACGGCTCGGCCGAGCGGACGAGCGGATGAGCGGGATCCGTGGACCCGGGCCGCCCCGGAGCGCGGCTACTCAGAGTGCCGCGGGCTCGGCCTGCGCCGGAGCGGCCGCGGCGGGGCCGGCCAGGTGGTCGCTGAGCCAGGCCATCGAGGCGGGCAGCATCCGGTTCCAGGTGTTGAAGTTGTGCCCGCCGTTGTCGAGCATGATCCAGGAGACGTTCATCGGCCGCTGCACCGCGTCGATGAACGCCTTGGTGGCCTGGTAGTAGTCGCCGTCGCCCTTCCTGGTGCCGCCGACCAGGACCGAGATGCGCGGCTGCGGGTGGTGTGCGAGCCACCAGACCAGGTCCGCCGCCTCCCGGCGCCCCTGCTCGCCGCCGAAGAGGTCGCCGGTGTCGACGTCGTTGTCCGCCTTGTAGTAGCCGGAGAGCGAGACCGCCGCGGCGAAGGCGTCCGGGTGCTTGATCGCGAACTTGAGCGCGCAGTAGCCGCCGGTTGAGTCGCCCATCACCGCCCAGCCTCGCGGGTCTTCCGAGACCCGGTAGGAGGCGCGTACGGCGCTCGGGACGTCCCGGGTGAAGTAGGTCTCGGCCTGCGGGCCGCGCGGTACGTCCTCGCACTCGGTGTCCCTCGGCAGCACCGGGGACGGGCGCATCAGGACCAGGACGGTCGGCTTCATCCTCCCTTCACCGATCAGCCGCAGCTCCGTGCCGGGGTAGTTGAGGTTGGTGATCAGGTTCTTGGCGATGCCGGGGAATCCGGTGATCGCCACCATCGCCGGGAACTTCTCGTCCGCGTAGGCGGGCTGGAAGTACTGCGGCGGCAGGTAGACGTAGCCCTCGGTGCTCAGGCCGGTGCCGGCGCCGGGGATCCTGACCCGCTCCAGCCGGCCGACCACGGAGGGCTCCCGGGTGACGGTGTTGCCGCCGTGCACGTGCTCCTTGCCGAGCGTCTGGACGCCGCTCTGCTTGCCGTCACCGGTGAACTTGTCCCGGATCGTGACCGAGCCGTCCTGGTTGGTGCCCAGCAGATCCGACCAACTGCTGTAGAAGGAACCGTAGTTGTTGGCAATCAGGGCCAGGGTGCACACCACGGCGAGCTGGGTGCCGAGGATGGTCGCGATCCGGCCGAGTACGGCCGCCCAACCGCCCCTGGCGAGCCTCGGCCAGAGTCGGACCGTCCCGGCCACCATGAGCAGCGAGACCAGCGCGGACAGCGCCAGCACCTTGTGCGAGGTCAATCCCATGCGGCGTCCGCCCCCATACCCTGGCACGGCGGTTCGAGGCACCGTGCTTCCTTCCCCAGACTGCCAGAGGACGGACCCGAGCAGCTCTGACCACAGGTGGAGCCCTCACAGCTCTCACCCCGCCGATCGACGGGACCTCGGGGCCGCCTGCCGCACTGTCAGATCACCTGCTGGCAAAGGTTCATCGCCCCCTGCTCCCCACCCGCCGCTCAGTACGCGTGCTGGGCGACCACCTCGGCCGCCAGCGCGAGGGCCGACCGCGCGGCGGGCCCGCGCAGCTCCAGCAGCGCCAGCACCAGGGCGTCCACCACCACCAGGTGCGCGAGGCGGCTGGCCACGGCCTCAAGGCCGAGCACCAGCTCCTGGCCGCCCGCGACCAGGCTGAGGCCGCTGGTCTCGGTCAACGGTGAACGGGCGTAGCTGGTGAGGGCGACGACCTCGCCGCCCGCCGCGCGGGCCCGGCGGGCGGCGTCGACGACCGTACGGGTGGCGCCGCTGTGGCTGACGGCCAGACAGGCCGCGCCGGGGGCAGGCAGCCGGCGGCGAGCTGGGCGGTGGACGGGTCCGGCGGTACGTCGACGGCCATGCCGAGGGCCCGCAGCCGGTACGCGGCATCCAGCGCCACCGCGCCGGAGAGGCCCTCACCGAGCACCAGCACCCGTCCTGCCGAGGCGAGCACCTCGGCGGCGTGCTGGATCTGCTCACCCCCGACGGTGGCCCCGACTCCCCGCAGCGCCTCCTGCGCACCGCTCAGCGCGACGGCGAGCGCACTGCCGTCCCCCGGCGCGGGCGGCCGGGGCGCCTCTCGCGCAGCCTCGATCTTGATCTCCTGGTAGCCGCGGAACCCCAGCCGCTGGCAGGCCCGGACCACCGAGGACGGCGCGGTGTTCGCGAGCTCGGCCACATCGCTGACGCTCAGTCGGACGACGACCTGTGCCGACGTTTCCGCCGGTCTTACCGAGTCCTCCACAGGCTTTCGAGCCCGAAGGCTCCGTTCCCGCCCGTCCGGCGGCACCTGACTCGCCAGTCGTACCGGGAGTTGCGGCGGATCGCCGGTACCGGCTCACCCTGGCAAGGTCGTTCCGGTCGGCCGCGGTCAGGCCCGTCGCCGGAGCACGGCGCAGCTGAAGCGGTCCGGCGGGACGGGCGGGAGCACGGTCGCGTCGGGGTAGATCGAGCGCATGTGCCCCTCGGTGCAGAAGACCATGTAGTGCGTACGCTCCTCGCCCTCCCGGCACCAGTCGTCGCCGGAGTCGAGGAAGAAGTCCTCGTTGTTGACGAGAGTCGCCCAGGTGAGCGGGGCGCTGGTGGCCTTGGCCGCGAGGGCGTCCACGTCCATGCCGGGCTCCTGGAACCAGCGGGCGGAGGCCAGCCGCCACCGGAGGTTGTCGAGGTCCGGCCACTCCTCCGCACGCGCCCAGCCCGGCGGCGGCTTGAAGTAGGGGTCGATGAAGGTGAAGGCGAGGACTCCGTCATCGGTGAGGAAGGACCGCAGCTGACCGACGAGTTCACGCATCTCGGCCTTGCTGGTGTGGTTGAAGACGGACTGGGCGACGATGACGTCGAACCGTCCGAGATCGGGTACGGGCAGCTGCTTGGTACCGCTCGGGTTGTACTCGAAGTTGTAGCGGTCGTAGTGCAGGAAGGTGGCGTCCGGATAGCGGCGGCGACCTTCCTCGACAGCCTGCGGAATGACGTCCAGGCACCAGTATTCGCCGTGCCGGATCGTACACGCCTGATCGAGCAGCAGATTTCCCACGTTCCCGCCGAAATCGAGTACTCGTTTGGCCGGCCAGTCGGGGCGGCCCAACTGCTGGTCGAAGTAACGGAACTGGCCCGTCCGGGCGGAGATGTAAGGAGCCGGACCGCCCCTGTCAGGTGTTCCCGTCATGCGGTTCTCCACGTGTGCGACAAGAATGGGCGGCCTACCGCGGTGCGAATGCCCAGCGTAGGCAACCGGCTGCGGCCGTGCCGGAGCCGCGCCGAACGCCGGGGAAACGGCGGGTGCCGTGCGTCCGGTGTGGCGCCGGTAGCGGTCCGGCCGCCCTGGCTAGACTCGGCCGCCGAGAGGACGTGATGCCGTGATTCTCGAAGTGCGCAAGGTGGCCGGGAACATCGGCGCCGAAATCGCCGGCCTTGACCTCGCCGCCGATTTGGACGGCGGTACCGTCGCCGAGATCCGCGATGCCGTGCTCGCTCACAAGGTGGTCTTCTTCCGCGGGCAACGGCTCACCCCGGAATCGCAGCAGGCCTTCGCCCGACGATTCGGCAGCCTTACCACCGCGCACCCGGTGATGCCCGCCGCCGAGGGCTACACCCGGGTTCTCGACATCGACACGTCCAAGGTCTCGGTGGCGGCCGACTTCTGGCACACCGATCTGACCCACCTGCACCGGCCACCGCTCGCCGCCGTCCTGCGTGCCGTCACCGTGCCGCCGTGGGGAGGTGACACCCTGTGGGCCAACACGGCTCACGCCTACACCTGTCTTCCGGCCGGGATCCGCGCCATGGTGGACGTCCTGTGGGCGGTGCACACCAACACCTTCGACTACGCCACGTCGATGCGGGCCCAGGAGGACAGCAGGCTGGGCGAGCTCCAACGGAAGGCGCAAGGCGCCGTCTTCGAGACCCTCCACCCGGTGGTGCGCGTGCACCCGGAGACCGGTGAGCGGGCGCTACTGCTCAGCCACAACGCCAGGTTCAGCCCGGGCATGAGCGCCCCCGACTTCGAGGCCCTGCGCCGGCTCCTGCAGTCGCACATCACCACGCCGGAGAACACCGTGCGCTGGCGCTGGGCACCCGGAGACGTCGCCTTCTGGGACAACCGCGCCACCCAGCACTACGCCGCCCTGGACTACGGCAACCAACCGCGCCACATGCAACGAGTGACCCTCGTCGGCGACGTCCCCGTCTCGGTGGACGGCCGCCGCAGCGAGGCACTGACCGGCGACGACAGTGCGTACAACGGAGGCCGGGCCGCTTCCCCCGCCTCGTGAGCCCACCGCGCGTTCAGGTGGCGGAGCCTCGCCGGACGTAGCGCTGCGCACTCCTGCGCGCACGATCACCCATGGCTCTCCGCAGTTGCCCGTCGTCCATGAGGCGGCCGAGCTGGCGGGCGAGGCCGCTGCCGTCTCCCGGCCTGGCCAGCAGGCCGTCCTCACCGTCGTGGATGAGTTCGCGCAACTCCGCGCCGCACGCCACGGCCACGCAGGGAACGGAGCACGACATCGCCTGCAGCAGCTCCAGCGGGAACTCCGCGCCGCAGGAAGTCCGGGCGAAGACGGCGCAGTTCCGCAGAGCGCTGGTGGCGTCGGCGCTCTGCCCCATCCAGTCGATGGTGCCGGCCAGCCCGAGCCCGATCCAGCGGGCCCCCAGCGCCGCCTCCGGCGGGCCTGCCGCATAGATCTTCAACCGCCAGTCGGGCCGGAACGGGGAGACCTTCGCCCAGGCGTCGACCAGTACGCCGAGGCCGTCGTCCCCGCCGGGCCCCCCGATGGCCACGACGGCCTTCTCCGACGGATCGTCCTCGCGTCGGCGGTGGAAGTAGTCCCGTATGCCGGGCTCGATGGCGGCAAGACCGGCCGGAGTCCAGCTGAACACCCGTTCGCCGTCGGCTCGTAGATGCCGCTCAGGTACCAGTTCGGCCAGCAGTCCGTGTCTGAGGTCGTACTCGCGGGCGTGCAGCGGCCCGTGTTCCAGGATCTCGACATCCGCCTCGACCGCCACCGGCCGGACGCCGCCCAGGCCGCTCAGCCAGCGTTGGAGTTCCGCCAGCCAGCGGTCGTGTGCCGCCGCCACCGCCGGCGACCAGGAGTCGAGCACCATCCGATGGCGGCTGCGCCAAGGGGCGTTGGGTGTCGGGACGTTGTGCAGGAGTCCCCAGGTGAAGATCGAGTCGCCGCCTCCGACGAGCGCGAGTTCGAACAGGCCGGGCCCGTCGGTGAACAGGCTGCGGCTGGCGCCCCAGGCCACGCCCATGATCCCGTCGAACCTGCCGTGCATCGAACTGACCCTGGATCGTGAGGACTCGCCCTCGCTCGTGCTGTAGTGCGCCCTCCGGAAGCACTGGATGACCGGGGCCCGCTCGAACGCGTCCGCGACCGCGTCCCCCCAGTCGGCAGCGACCAGCACGTCACTGTCCACCCAGACGACTCGGGTGAACCGCGGCGGAAGGCTGCGCGCCGCCAGGTTGATCAGGCGCTCCTTGTGCCACATGAACGGGCACTCGTCGTCCCAGAACGCGATGTTCGCCCCCGGCGGTCGCTCGGTACCGGCACCGGTCAGGAACACCTGGTCGGCGACGCCGGCCCGGTCGAACGCCGCCAGGCACCGCGCCAGCTTGCGGGGATGGGACCGGTAGCCGACGGGGTTGAAGTACGGGATGACGATGGCCGTTCCGCTCAGGGGCATCGGAGGCAGCCTCCCGTCTCCCCCGTGCTGCTCCGAAAACCTCCCATGCCGCCAGTCTCACCGCTCGGACCGGCACCGGCACCTCTGCCGGCCCCGCATCGGCCCCGCCGGCACTGCGCGGGCGCTGCTGGCCCGCTCCGGGCGGGTGCGACGATCGGTGGGGCCACCGGACAAGCGGTCCCGTTCGACCGGCGTGACACCGTACCTCGCGCCCGGGCACGTCGAGGACGAGCGGCGTCACGCCCCGCGCCCGTCCGGGCCGGACCAGCCGTCGCCGTCCCGGCGTCCCTGACGTACCGCGCTCGTCAGAGCGGCTCTCCCGGGCGCCGCTGGGTCACCCGCCACAGCCGGCGCGGCAGTTCGCCCTCCTCGAAGGGGTGCACCTCGACCGGGTCCCATCCCTCGGCGAGCGAGTCGACGAGCGTCCGGGAGAAGAAGTGCACGGCGAATCCGCCGTGTTCGAAGATCTCGTCACCATGGGCGGTACCCACCCCGAAGTGGGCGTCGCCGGTGTGCCGGACGGTGTAGACGAAGGTGCCGCCGGGCCGCAGCACCCGCCGCACCTCGGCCACCAGGGCCCGGATCTCGGCGGTGGAGAGGGCCATGCACAGCAGCATGTGGGCGAAGACCGCGTCCACCGAGGCGTCCGGTAGGGCGAGCGGCTCGCGCACGTCCTGGACGGCGCAGCCCACCGACAGCCCGGCGGCCTCGGCCCGCTCGGCCAGTTGCGCCAGCGCGACCGGGCTGAAGTCGGTCGCCTGGACGGTGAAACCGCTCGCCGCGAAGTGCAACGCGTCGCGCCCGTGCCCCGCGCCGAGTTCCAGTACCCGCCGCGCCCCCGCCGCCCGGAACGCCCCGGCGGCGTACCGTGCCGCCTCCGAGGGCCGGTCGCCGTACATGCCGGGGTGGTCGGTGTAGGTGCGCTGCCAGTGCTCCTGCTGGACACGGGCCAGCTCGCGCCCGGCCGGTACTTCGTTCTGTGCCACACCTCACCGTACGCCGGAGTTGATCACCCAGCGCATCCGGCCTGGGCGCGGGGCCGCTCGGCGGGCATGACATCCTCGCTCCCATGGACTCCGCAGCTCAGCCGCTCTCCCCCGCCGCCCGCCGCAATCCGGTCGGCGCCCATGTCCCGGTCGCCGGGCGCGGGCTGGTGGGCACCGGGCTCGCGTACGCGCGGAGGGTCGGCGCGGAGGCGGTGCAGGTCTTCGTCGCCAATCCGCGCGGCTGGGCCACTCCCGCGGGCGACCCGGTGCAGGACGAGGAGTTCCGCACGGCCTGCGCGGCGGCGGGGATCCCGGCGTACGTACATGCGCCGTACCTGATCAACTTCGGCTCGGACTCCACCGCGACCAGGGCCCGTTCCACCGAGTCACTGCGCCACTCCCTGCTGCGCGCGCACCGGATCGGGGCGCTCGGGGTGGTGGTGCACACCGGTTCCGCGGTCGGCCGGGCAGCGGACGGCGGTTCCCGGTACGCCGAGGCGATGTCCCAGGTGCGCGAGGACGTGCGGCCGCTGCTGGACGAGCTCGACGCGCTCGGCGAGGACGCGCCCTGGCTGCTGCTCGAACCGACCGCCGGGCAGGGCAGTTCGCTCTGCTCCCGAATGGCCGACCTGGCCGAGTACACCGCCGCGCTCGACCACCACCCGAGGGTCGGCGTCTGCCTGGACACCTGCCACGCCTTCGCCGCCGGGCACGATCTCGCGGCCCCGGACGGGGTCGCCGAGACCCTGGACGCCCTGGTCTCGGCCGTCGGCCCCGGCCGGCTGCGGCTGATCCACGCCAACGACTCGATGGACGTGGTCGGCGCCCGCAAGGACCGGCACGCCAACATCGGCGCGGGGCACATCGGTTCGGACGCCTTCCGGGAACTGTTCGCGCACCCCGCCACCGAGGGCGTGCCGCTGATCATCGAGACCCCGGACGGCCGCCACGACCCCGACCGGGTCGAGGGCGCCCGCCACACCGCCGACCTCGACCTGCTCAAGCGCCTGCGCGCCGAGGCGCACCCGGGCCGCTGACCGTCGTCCGCTCCGGCCGGGCCGGGCGGGCTTCGCGGCCGGGCAGCGGCACGGGCTAGGCTCACCAGGTGCCCCACCACTCGCCCCCGGCCGGCCCGGCCCTCGCCGCCCCACCGTCGCCCGACGCGCGGCCGACGACCGGACCGGGCTCGTCCGCCGCGTCCTGGATCCGCTCGCCCTGGCCGCGGTTCGCGCTGCTGCTGGCGATCCTCGCGGCGGCGGCCGCCTCGCTGCTGTTCTGGGACCCGACGCAGCTGCTGACCACGGGGGCGCCGGGGCTGTGGCGACTGCCCGTCTTCGCCCTGGTGTACGCCCTCGGCACCCTGGTCTTCGTCCCCAAACCCGCGCTGAACACCGCCGCCGGGCTGCTGCTGGGCGTCGCCTGGGGGCTGCCGCTGGCCGTACTCGGCACCACCCTCGGCGCAGCGATCGCGTTCGTCCTGGGCCGGGTGCTCGGACGCGACGCCCTCCGCCCCCTGCTCAGGGCCAGGGTGCTGGCCGCGCTCGACCGCCGCCTCACCGAGCAGGGCTTCCGCAGCGTGCTGCTGCTGCGGATCATCCCGGGCGTCCCCTTCCAGGCGGCCAACTACGGCGCGGCCTTCTCCGGCGTCGGGATGCTGCCCTTCCTCTCCGGCACCGCTGTCGGCGTCCTGCCCGGCACCGCCGCCTACGTCGTCGCGGGCGCCACCGCGGGCTCCCCCTCCTCCCCCGCGTTCCTGCTCTCCGCCGCGGCGATCGGCCTCATGACTGTCCTGAGCCTGTTCTCCCTCTGGCGCGCCTCGCGCCGGGGCGCCGCCCGAAAAGCCTTCGCGGCGCCGGGCCCGGAACTGGTAGGAAGCGGGAATGAGTACTCGATCCACTGACCCGCTGGAGACGCTGCTCGCCGAACGGGCCTGCGAGCGTCTGATCGTCGACTTCCTGCGCCGGCTGGACCTGGGCGACCCGGGCTCGGTGGCCGAGCTGTTCACCGACGACGGGGTGTGGGAGTGGCCGCACGGGGAGCGCCGGGTGCAGGGGCGGGAGGCGCTGCACGAGTACTTCGGCTCCCGGCCGGCCGACCGGCTGTCCCGCCGGATGTGCAGCAACGTCCTGGTCACCGTCACCTCCCCCGACACCGCCGAGGCGACCTCGTACTTCGCCACGTACCGGGTCGACGGCTACACCGGCGGGATGCTGCCGCCGATGCTGCCCGCCAACGTGGGGCACTACGAGGACACCTTCCGCAGGGTCGACGGCCGTTGGCTGCTCGCCACCCGGACCACCTTCCTGCCGTTCGGCGGGCCGACCCACCGGCTCTGAGCCGCCCGTACCTCCCGTGGGACCGGCCGGGCGTCCGGACACCGCTGTGCCGGCAGCGGAGGCGGAAGGCATTGCCTCGGCAAATTCGCTGTCGGTGTGTCAGTGCCGGTCGCCACAATGTCCGGCATGAGCATCGAAGCCGCTTCCGCCGCCCGTGTCCGTCTCGATCCGCCGATGGCCGCCGACGAGGCGACCATGCTCGCCGCCTGGCTGGACTACCACCGGGCCACGCTCGCCCTGAAGTGCGAGGGGCTGACGGCCGAGCAGCTCCGCGTCCGCTCCGCCGCGCCCTCGTCGCTCTCCCTGCTCGGCCTGGTCCGGCACCTGGCCGAGGTGGAGCGCTACTGGTTCCAGAACATCCTCTCCGCCAGCGACGCGAAGAGCCTGTACTGCGCGGAGGACGAGGACGGCGACTTCAACCAGGTGGGCACCGCCGACCCCGACGAGGCGTTCGCCACCTGGCGCGCCCAGATCGAGCTGGCCCGCACGGCCGCCGCCGGCCTCCCGCTGGAGACGACCGGCAAGCGCCTCCGCCACGGCGAGGAGGTCACGCTCCGCTGGATCCTGGTCCACATGATCGAGGAGTACGCCCGGCACAACGGACACGCCGATCTGATCCGCGAATTGATCGACGGAACAACCGGCGAGTGAAGCTGTTACAGGATCGTTGACAGGCAGTCAACTCGTCACTGACACACACCGATAAGGTCTTCGCGCGCAACCGTTCGCCGAACTGTGCCGTCGCAGCAGATATCGAACCGGCTGCTCGCACTGCACCAACCGGCGGTCGCGAGCGGGCACCGAAGTGGTGATCAGTGCGATACTCGGACAGTTCCGGCGAGTGGATGACGTGTCAAAAGGACACGAACACGCGGGGAACGGTACGAGACGAGGCAAGGAGGCGCGGCATGGGAGCACTTCGCGACGAGCACCACAACGGGTGGCTGATGCCTTCCGGCAACTACGCCGCGGCGGTGTACGACGATCCATGGGCGACCCAGGCGGTGGCGCCGGTGGACTCGGCCGTTCCGGCGCCGGCGAAGATCGTCTCGCTGAAGCCCACCGGGTTCGAGTCCGCCCGCACGGTCGGCGAGCACATCCGCGAGGGCATCCCGGTGGTCATGGACCTGACCGAGATGAGCGAGGCCGAGGCCAAGCGCATGGTCGACTTCGCTTCCGGCCTGGTGTTCGGCACCAGGGGGGGTATCGAGCGGATCGCCCGCCGGGTCTTCCTGCTCACCCCGGCCGACGTCGAGGTGATGGTGATCGACCGGCCGCTCGACGAGAGCGGGTTCTTCAACCAGAGCTGAACCAGAGGGGGGCCAAGCGCTCCGAACCCCAGCCCGCCGATGGGCCTCGACCGGGGACGACAGCAGTCGTCCCCGGTCTTTTTTGCTATCCGCAGCCTTGCAGCGAAGTCTCGAATGAGAGATTCAAGCAAAGAATGAGACATCAACGTCTCATCTGATCTACACTCGAAGCATGGCTACTGATCGCGATTCCGTCCTCGAGGCTGCCGTCAGCGTGCTCTCCCGCCGGCCGACCGCCCATCTCGACGAGATCGCGCGAGCCGCCGGCATCAGCCGGGCCACACTGCACCGGATCTTCCCGGGCCGCGAAGCCCTGATCCGCGAGGTCGGCGCGCTGGGCCTGCGCAAGTTCGCGGCGGCCCTCGACAGCGCCGCGATCGAGTCCGGTGACACGCAGTCCGCGCTGCGCCGCCTGGTGGACGCCGTCGTCCCCGACGCCGCGCTGTGCGCCTTCCTCGCGGGCGAGAACCAGCTGTACGACGACCCCGAGATCAACGAGCTCTGGGAGATCCAGGACGCCCGGGTCCGCGCCCTGTTCCTGCGCGGCCAGAAGGAGGGGGCCTTCCGGATCGAGCTCTCGGCCGGCTGGCTCAGCGAGGCGTTCTTCGACCTCGTCGCCGGCGTCGGCTGGGCCGTCCAGGACGGCCGGCTCGCCCCCCGTGACGGTGCCCACTCACTCGTCGAGCTCTTCCTCGGCGGCGCTCTCAGGAGACCTGACCAGTCATGACCACCCCCACCACCGAGTCGACCGGAACCCGGCGGCGCTGGGCCGGCCTCGCCGTCCTGGTCCTGTCGGTCACCCTGGTCGCCGTCGACGCCACCGTGCTGTCCCTCGCGATACCGTCCATCAGCGAGACCCTCGACCCCAGCAGCACCCAGCTGCTCTGGATCGGCGACAGCTACTCCTTCGTCCTCGCCGGCCTGCTGGTCAGCATGGGCGCGCTCAGCGACCGGATAGGCCGCAAGAAGCTGCTGCTGCTCGGCTCCTCCGCCTTCGGCACCGCCTCGCTGCTGGCCGCCTACTCGCCCGGTCCCGGCTGGCTGATCCTGGCCCGGGCACTGCTCGGCGTGGCCGGCGCCACCATCATGCCGTCCACCCTGTCGCTGATCCGCACCCTGTTCCCGGACGCCCGTGAGCGGGCCACCGCCATCGGCGTCTGGGGCGCCGGTGCCACGGCGGGCGCCGCGCTCGGCCCGCTGGTCGGCGGCGTGCTGCTGGAGCACTTCTGGTGGGGCTCGGTCTTCCTGCTCAACCTGCCCGTGCTGATCCTGCTGCTGGTCCTCGGCGCCTGGCTGCTGCCCGAGTCCAGGGACCCGGAGCCCGGGAGCTGGGACCTGCTCAGCGTGCTGCTCTCGATGGCCGGTGTGATCGGCGTGGTGTACGCGATCAAGGAGCTGGCCGCCAACGGGCTCGGCCACTGGTACGTTCCGGCCGCCCTGGCTGCGGGCGGCCTCGCTCTGGCGGCCTTCGTCCGGCGCCAGCTGCGCCTGGCCTCCCCGCTGCTGGACGTCCGGCTGTTCGGCAACCCCCGCTTCACGGCGGCCGTGGCCGGTTCGCTGGCGTCGCTGATCGGCCTCTCCGGTGTGCTCTTCTTCATGTCGCAGTACCTCCAGCTGGTGCGCGGCTACTCGCCGCTCACCGCCGGCCTCGCCGAGATGCCCGCCTTCGCGGGCGCGGTGGCCGGCGGGCTGCTGACCGCCTGGGTGGCCCGCCGCACCGGCGCCCGCGCCACCCTGGCCGGCGGTCTGCTGGTGATGGGGGCGGGCCTCGGTCTGCTCGGCTGGGTGCACGAGGACAGCGCCTACCTGCTGCTCGGCATCTCCTTCCTGGCCGTCGGCACCGCCGAGGGCGTGGTCTACACGCTTGCCGCAGACCTGGTGCTCTCAGCCGCTCCCGCCGACCGGGCCGGTGCCGCCTCGGCCGTCTCCGAGACGGCGTACGAACTCGGCACGGCGCTCGGCATCGCGCTGGTCGGCTCGGTGGTCACCGCGATCTACGCCGGCTCGCTCCACTTCCCGGCCGGGACCCCGGCCGCGGCTGCCGAACGCGCCGGGCAGTCGATCAGCGGGGCCGTCGAGGCCGCCGCGAGCCTCCCGGATGGACTCGGGCAGCCGCTGCTGGCCCAAGCCGAGCACGCGTTCGTGCACGGGATGAACACCGCGGCCCTGCTCGCGGCCGGACTGCTCCTGGTATCGGCTGCCACCGCCTGGCGCCTGCTCCGCGACCGTCCCGGCACGGCCGCCTCACCCGCCGGCGAACCCACCGGCGACGAGCCCACCGGCGAACCCGGCGAGCCGGCGGCGGCCCCGGCCGCGCGCTCCGGGCTCGCGGCGTAGCCTCCGCCGCTCGGCGGCGCGGGGAACCGCGCGAGTAACTGCCAACGGCCGTAACGGGATTCGAGAGGTGCGCGCGCCCCTGCCGGTGGTGAACTCGCGTTCCCCGCTGGTGGATTGCCCCCGTGAAGCGCCTCACGCACACCCGCGCGAAGTCTCAGTATCTGATGGGGAGTTCGAGTTCGGCCCAGACCACCTTGCCGCTCCTGGTCGGACGGGTGCCCCAGCGGTGGCAGAGCTCGCTGACCAGGTGCATGCCCCGCCCGCCCTCGTCCTCCTCCGCTGAGGTCCGGACCCGCGGCGGCGGCCCCCCGGAGTCGAAGACCTCGACGGTCAGGACGCGGTCACGGAACAGCCGCAGCCTCCGCGGGGCCTCGGCGTGCAGCAGTGCGTTGGTGACCAGTTCGCTCACCATCAGTTCCGCGTAGTCGGTCAGCGCGGAAAGCCCCCACGCACCCAGTGTGGCCCGGGTGAAGCGGCGGGCCCGGGCCGGAATCGGTCCGTCGCCGTCCAGTGGCAGGGTGGCGATCCGGTCGGCGGGGACGGGCAGTGCCCGCGCCATGATCATGGCGATGTCGTCGTCGGTTCCCTCGGTGACCAGCGCGCCGAGCACCGCGTCGCAGCTCGCCTCCAGCGTGCGTCCGCTCCCGGCCAGGGTCTTGGAGAGCAGGCCGATGCCGTCGTCGATGTCCCGGCCCCGGCGTTCCACCAGGCCGTCGGTGTAGAGCGCGACCAGGCCGCCCTCGGGCAGGGTGAACTCGGTGCTCTCGAAGGCCACTCCACCGACCCCGAGCGGCACCCCGGGCGGCAGCGGCACCCTCCGGGCGACCCCGTCCGGAGAGACCCGCACAGGCGGGAGGTGGCCGGCCGAGGCGACCGTGCAGATGCGCTCGACCGGGTCGTACACCGCGCAGATGCAGGTCGCGAACTGGCCCTCGCCGATGCCCACGGCGGTCTCGTCCAGCCGGGTCAGCACCTGCTCGGGCGGCATGTCCAGGGTGGCCAGGGTACGGGCGACCGTCCGCAGTTGGCCCATGGTCGCGGCGGCCCGGATGCCGTGGCCCATCACGTCGCCGACCACCAGCGCCACCCGCCCGCAGGAGAGCGGGACCACGTCGAACCAGTCCCCGCCGACCTCGCTGACCAGGCTGCTCGGCAGGTACCGGTAGGCGATCTCCAGGCCGAGGGTGCGGTGGATCTCCTGTGGCAGCAGGCTGCGCTGCAGGGTGAGCGCGGTCTCCCGCTCGCGCCGGTAGAGCCGGGCGTTGTCCAGGGCGATGGCCGCCCGGGCGACCAGTTCCTCGGCGAGCGCCATATCGGCGGCGGCGAACGGCTCGGGATTGCGGGTGCGGACGAACTCCGAGCCGCCGAGCACCATGCCCCGGGCCATGATCGGCACCATCAGGTAGGAGTGGATGCCCGCCTCGAGCCCCGGTGCGACCCGGTCCGGCGCGGAGACCAGCGCGGCGAGCGTCTGCTCGTCGACATACGTCCGCAGCAGCGGCCGCCCACTGCGCAGGCACTCGGTGTAGGGCCGCTTGGCGTCGTACACGGAGGTCTCGCCCACCGCGTCCGAGGCTCTGACCAGTCCCGACTCGTACGCCTCGCCGACCGCCACCGCGCGCAGCCTGATGCCCCGGTCGGGGGCCAGCTGGGCGGGCTCCTCACCGCGCAGTACCGGTTCCAGCAGGTCCACGGTGGCGAAGTCGGCGAAGCGCGGCACCACCGCCTCGATCAGCTCCTCGGCGGTGCGCTGGAGGTCCAGGGTGGTGCCGATCCTGGCGGTGGCCTCGGCCAGCAGGGTGAGGCGCTCCTGCGCCCGGGCGGCGCGGGCCTCGGCCTGGAACCGCTCGGTGACGTCGATCAGCGAGGAACTGACGCCCAGCACCTTGCCGGTGGAGTCCTCCAGCCGGAAGTAGGAGGCGGACCAGGCCCGGTCGTGGCGCGGGTCACCGGGGGTGCGGCCGTGCGAACGGGCGTCCACCACCGGCCGACCGGTGGCGATGACCTGCCGCATCACGGCTTCGATCTCGGGGCCGTTCAGTCCGGGCAGCACGGTGCTGATCCGGCGGCCGACGTGTTCCTCGACCGGCAGGCCGTTGATCCGGGCCAGCGCACCGTTGAGCCGGACGAAGCGCAGCTCGGTGTCGTAGACCGCCATTCCGATCGGGGACTGGGTGAAGCAGCCGTCCAGCATGGCGAGGTCCGCCTCGACCCGGCGCAGTACGGCCAGGTCGGAGGCGGTGGCGAGCAGCATCCGTGATCCGCCCGGTCCGGAGATCGGGTAGGTGTGGAACTCCAGCTCGACCCGGTGGCCGTCGCGGTGGCGCACCGGCACGACCCCCGACCAGCCCTTCCCGGCCATGAGCCGCTCGAACATGGTGAGGATCGCGGGCCGGTCGACCTCGGGCACCAGCAGTTTGGCGGCGTACGCGCCGACGGCCTCGGCGGCGGTGTAGCCGGTGATGCGTTCGGCGTCCTCGCTCCAGTGCAGGATCCGGCCGTCGGCCTCCACCAGGGCGGTGGCGAGTGGTACCAGCCGGTGGCCCCGCAGACGTGCCGTGTCGTCGCCTGCCGGTGCCGCCTCCGTGTTCCGGCCGGCACCGTCGGGAGCGGTCCACTCGAATCCGTGCATGATCAGGAGCCCACCTGACAGGTACCTTCCCGGTCGGGGCCGGGGCAATCCGGCTCACACCAGACTGCACGGCGCCGGGCCGCCCGGCGACTCAACCGCAGGGCCGGACGGGCGCCTGCCCGGGGTCAGCCGAACCCGCCTGCTCCGGCCCGGCAGAGCGTGCGTCGTGCTCCGGCTGTGCGGCCTACGGCAGCACCGCGTCGAGGGTGCGGGCCCACTGGCGGATGACCCCGGTACGGCGGGGGCCGTCGTCGGTGAGCAGGTTGGCGAGGCCCAGACCGCGGGCCATGTCCAGGGTGGCCTGGACGGTCTCCCGGACGCCCGGGGTGGACTCGTCGGCCCCGAGGAACTCGACCGCGGCGCGGTGGGACTCCCGTCCGACGTGGTTCTCCAGCGCGATGATCCGCTCGCGCAGCGGCTCCTCGGTGGCCGCCGCCGCCCAGAGGTGGAGGGCGGCCCGGAACAGCGGGCCGGTGTAGAGGCGGACGATCATCTCCACCACCGCCTCCGTCCTGGCCGGCCCGGCGGGCGGCAGCTCGTCGGCGTGGGCCCGCACCGCGGCCAGCCGCTCGGCGGTGACGTGTTCGACGGCCGCGGTGAACAGGTCCTCCCTGGTCGGGAAGTGGTGCTGGGCCGCTCCCCTGGTCACCCCGGCCCGCTCGGCCACCACCGCGACGGTGGACCCGTTCCAGCCGAGCTCGGCCAGGCACTCCACAGCCGCCTCCAGCAACCTGCGGCGGGTGGCACGACTGCGGGTCTGCTGCGGGGCGCGGGAGGCGGCGGAGTGGAGGCTCATGGCTGCTTTCGGGTGACGGTCCGTCGGTTGCGGCTGATCCTTTCACCCCGGTCGGGCGATCAGCCAGGCGCCCCGGGGGCGCGGGGTACCGCACGGCCGGCCCCTGCGGGGGTGCCGTGCGGCTGCTCGGGAGGCGTCCGGGTGCCCATCCCGTCGCGCGCTCCCCGCACCACCCGGCGGTGCGGGGTGCGCTACCGGGTCTGCCGCGCACGGTCGCGCAGCTCGCGGCGGAGGATCTTCCCCGACACCGACTTGGGTACCGCGTCCAGGAACTCCACCGCCCTGACCTTCTTGTACGGGGCCACCTGCCCGGCCACGTACTCGATGACCTCCTCACCCGTGAGCGCGCTGCCCGGCGTCCGCACCACGTACGCCTTGGGCCGCTCCTCCCCGTCCTCGCCCCTGACGCCGACCACCGCGGCGTCGACGATCTGCGGGTGCGCCAGCAGCAGCGCCTCCAGCTCGGCGGGGGCCACCTGGTACCCCTTGTACTTGATCAGTTCCTTCACCCGGTCCACCACGAAGAGGTAGCCGCGCTCGTCCAGACAGCCGACGTCGCCGGTGTGCAGCCAGCCGTCCTCGTCGATCATCGCGTCGGTCTCGGACGGCCGGGCGAAGTACCCGCGCATCACCTGCGGCCCGCGGAACAGCAGCTCGCCCCGCTCACCGACGCCGAGGTCCTTGCCGGAGCCGTCCAGGGCCCTCACCCGCAGTTCGGTGGAGGGCACCAGCTTGCCGACCGTGCCGCACGGCGGATTCGGGTCGTCCGGCGTCATCACGGCGGCGACCGGCGAGAGTTCGGTCATCCCGTAGCCCTGGTGGATGCGCGGCAGGCCGAGCCGGCGGGCGCAGGCCTCGGCGAGGTCGGCGTCCAGCGGGGCGGCTGCGCTGAGGACGTAGCGGACCGAGGAGAGGTCGTACTGCTCGACCAGCGGGTGCTTGGCGAGCGCCAGGATCATCGGCGGTGCGGCGAACACACCCTCGATCCGCTGCTCCTGGATGGTGCGCAGGAACTGTTCGAGATCGAAGCGGGGCAGCACCACGACGGTGGAGCCGCTGCGCAGCGGCTGGTTGAGCAGGGCAGTGAAGCCGTAGATGTGGAAGAAGGGCAGGACCGCCAGGATGCGTTCACCCGGTTCCGTGCGGCGCATCGACTCGGTCTGGAACAGGTTGCTGGAGACGCTGCGGTGGCTGAGCATCACGCCCTTGGGCAGTCCGGTGGTGCCGCTGGAGTACGGCAGCACGGCGATGTCGGTGGCCGGGTCGATCCGCGGCTGCGGTTCGGGAGCGGTGGAGGCGAGCAGGTCGGTGAGTGAGCGGTGGCCTTCGGCCCGGTCGCAGACGAAGATCTCCTGGATCGGCTGCCCCTCCTGGGCGAGGACGCCGGCGGCTTCGGCGGCGGCCGCGAGGAAGGGTGAGACGGTGACGATCCAGCGGGCCCGGCTGTCGCGCAGCTGGCCGGTGAGCTCCTTGACGGTGGCCAGCGAACTGACGGTGGTGACGGTCGCCCCGGCCCTGGTGGCCGCGTACAGCGCGACGGGGTAGGCGATGGTGTTGGGACTGTACAGCGCGACCACATCGCCCTTGCGGACACCGGCCTCGGCCAGTCCGGCCGCCACCCGCCGACTCCCGGTGTCGAGTTGGGCGTAGCTGACGGACTCTCCGGTGACGCCGTCGACGAGTGCGGGGATCTCGGCGTGCCGCTCCGCGGTGGCCAGTACCGCGTCGTGGATCGGCAGTTCGAGAGGGGCGATGTCGGGACGGTCGCTGCGAAACGCCATACGTGCCTCCGGTTCGGCGGGATCGGTACGAGTACTCGCTACCCCAGGGTGGCCAACGGCAGCCGCCGGGAACAGAGCGCGTACCCGGCGGGGCCGACCGGTCAGTACGACTTGGGCAGGCCCAGGGTGTGCTGGGCCACGAAGTTGAGCACCATCTCCCGGCTGACCGGCGCCACCCGGGCGACCCTGGTGGCCGCGATCAGGGCGGCCAGGCCGTACTCCTGGGTGAGCCCGTTGCCGCCGAGGGTCTGCACGGCCTGGTCGACCGCGCGACAGGCGGCCTCACCCGCCGCGTACTTGGCCATGTTGGCGGCCTCGCCCGCCGCCACGTCGTCACCGCTGTCGTAGAGGTCGGCGGCCTTCTGCATCATCAGCCGGGCGAGTTCCACCTCGATGGCGCACTGGGCGAGCGGATGGGCGATCCCCTGATGCGCGCCGATCGGGGTGTCCCAGACGGTGCGGGTGCGCGCGTACTCCACGGCGGAGCCGAGCGCCTGGCGGGCGAGGCCGAGGGTGAAGGCGGCGGTCATGATGCGTTCGGGGTTGAGGCCGGCGAACAGCTGCATCAGCCCGGCGTTCTCGTCCCCGACCAGTGCCTCGGCGGGCAGCCGGACGTCGTCCAGGAAGACCTGGAACTGCTTCTCTGCGGTGACGAGTTCCATAGGGATGGGCCGGTACTCGAAGCCCGGGGTGTCGCGGGGCACGATGAACAGGGCGGGCTTCAGCTTGCCGGTGGTGGCGTCCTCGGTACGGCCGACGAACAGGACGGCGTCGGAGTGGTCGATGCCGGAGATGAAGACCTTCCGACCGGAGAGCAGCCAGTCGGCGCCGTCGCGGCGGGCGATGGTGCCGATCCGGTGGGAGTTGGAGCCGGCGTCCGGCTCGGTGATGCCGAAGGCCATCCGGCGGCTTCCGTCAGCGAGTCCGGGGAGCCACTGCTGTTTCTGCTGATCGGTGCCGAACCGGGCGATCACCGTGCCGCAGATGGCCGGTGAGACCACCAGCATCAGCAACGGCGTTCCGGCGGCGCCCAGTTCCTCCAGGACGATGGCCAGTTCGCTGATGCCGGCGCCGCCACCGCCGTACTCGGCCGGTATGTTGACTCCGAGGTAGCCCAACTTGCCAGCCTCCGACCAGAGTTCGTGAGTGGGCTGCCCGGCCCGGGCCTTGGCCTGGAAGTACCCGGCGCCGTAGCGGCGGCCGAGCTCAAAGACGGCGCGGCGCAGGGCCTGGCGCTCGGGGGATTCGGTGAACACGGACATGGGTGTGGTCCTCTTCCGTGAGCGGTCTTCGCATGGACGATTCAGCCCGGGGAACCGGCCGTGGCGTCGTGCACCCAGCGAGTGCCTGACGCCTAGTCAGGGCTGGACGACGGCCAGCAGGGTTCCCAGTTCGACCTGTTGGCCCGGGGTGACGCGGAGTTCGGTGAGCAGCCCGTCGGCCGGCGCGCAGACCCGGTGTTCCATCTTCATCGCCTCCAGCCAGAGCAGCGGCCGGCCGGCCTCGACCTGCTCACCGACGGTGACGGCGATCCGGACCACGGTGCCCGGCATGGGGGCGAGCAGTGCGCCGGGGTCGGTGTGGACGGCGGGCTCGGGGTGGCGCGGGAGTGCGGTGAGGGTGAGCGCGCCGAGTGGTGAGTCGAGGTGGACGGTGTCCTCGTGGACGGCGATCTCGAAGGTGCGGGTCAGGCCGCCGGTGCGGAGGGTGACGTGTTCGGGGGTCGCGGCGAGCAGTTGGGCATCGGGGTGATCCTCGGCCTGCAGGCCGGTGCGGGTGTGGCGGTAGCGGACCTCGTACTCGGTGCCGTCCGGCCCGCGGTAGCGCTTGAGCTGGGGTTGCGAGGGCAGGTTGCGCCAGCCGGACGGGAAGGCGCCGGGGCGGGCGGCGGCGTCCGCGAGGGCGGCGGCGAGCGCGGCCAGCGGGGTGTGCTTCTGCGGACCGGGGGCGAGCTCGGCGGCGTGTTCCGCGAGGAACCCGGTGTGCAGCCGGCCGTCCAGGAAGGCCGGGTGGCGCAGCGCGGCGACCAGCAGCTCGCGGTTGGTGGTCAGCCCGTGGATGCGGGCGCGGCTGAGCGCGTCGGCCAGTCGGCGGGCGGCGGTGGCCCGGGTCGGGGCCCAGGCGATCACCTTGGCGAGCATGGCGTCGTAGTGGACGCCGATGACCGCGGGCCCGGCGGTCGCCGAGTCCAGGCGCAGCCCCGTGTCCCCGGTCCCGGTGGTGAACTCGGCCGGTGCGTCCGGGAGCTGGAGCAGGTGCAGGGTGCCGGTCTGCGGCTGCCAGTCGCGCTCGGGATCCTCGGCGTAGAGCCGCGCCTCGATCGCGTGGCCCCGGATCGCGGGCGGCTCGGCGGGCAGTGCCTCGCCTTCGGCGATGCGCAGTTGCAGCGCGACCAGGTCGAGGCCGGTGACGCACTCGGTGACGGGGTGCTCGACTTGGAGGCGGGTGTTCATCTCCAGGAAGAAGATCCGGCCGTCGGGCGCCAGCAGGAACTCGGCCGTCCCGGCGCCGGTGTAGCCGATGGCTCGGGCGGCATCGACGGCGGCGGTGTGGAGTTCGGCCCGGACCCGCTGCGACAGGCCCGGTGCCGGGGCCTCCTCGATCACCTTCTGGTGGCGGCGCTGCAGTGAGCAGTCCCGTTCGCCCAGGGCCCAGACCGTGCCGAAGTGGTCGGCCAGCAGCTGGACTTCGACATGGCGCCCGGTCGGCAGGTACGGCTCGCAGAAGACCTCGGCCACACCGAAGGCCTTCGCCGCCTCGGCTCGGGCCGAGGCCAGCGCGTCCGGCAGGTCGGCGAGCCGCCGGACGATCCGCATACCGCGTCCGCCACCACCGGCCGCCGCCTTGACCAGCAGCGGCAGATCGTCCTCGGTGGGTTCGGCGGCGACGGTCAGCACGGGGACCCCGGCCGCCGCCATCAGCCGTTTGGCCTCGGTCTTGGAGCCCATCGCGGCGATCGCCTCGGGTGAGGGGCCGATCCAAGTCAGCCCGGCGGCCTGGACGGCGCGCGCGAACTCGGCGTTCTCGGACAGGAACCCGTACCCGGGGTGGACGGCGTCCGCCCCGGCGGCCAGCGCCGCCTCGATGACCAGGTCGGCGCGCAGATAGGTGTCGGCGGGTGCGGCTCCGGGCAGCCGTACGGCGGTGTCGGCCTCGCGGACGTGCGGAGCGTCCGCATCCGGGTCGGAGTGGACGGCGACGGTGGCGATGCCGAGTTCACGGCAGGTCCTCAGGATCCGGCGGGCGATCTCGCCCCGGTTGGCCACCAGCAGGGAGTTGATCATGAGTCAGCCCTCACATCCGGAAGACGCCGTAGCCACGCGTGCCCTCGACGGGGCCGCTGTGGATCGCGGAGAGACAGAGCCCGAGCACGGTTCGGGTGTCGCGCGGGTCGATCACGCCGTCGTCGTAGAGCCGTCCGGACAGGAAGACCGGCAGTGACTCGGCCTCGATCTGCTGCTCCACCATGGCCCGGATCGCGGCGTCGGCGTCCTCGTCGTACGGCTGCCCCTTGGCCGCCGCCGACTGCCGGGCGACGATCGAGAGCACGCCGGCGAGTTGCTGCGGTCCCATCACCGCCGACTTGGCGCTCGGCCAGGCGAACAGGAAGCGCGGGTCGTAGGCCCGTCCGCACATTCCGTAGTGCCCTGCCCCGTACGAGGCGCCCATCAGCACCGACAGGTGCGGGACCTTGCTGTTGGAGACCGCGTTGATCATCATCGCGCCGTGCTTGATGATGCCGCCCTGCTCGTACGCCTGGCCGACCATGTAGCCGGTGGTGTTGTGCAGGAAGAGCAACGGGATGTCGCGCTGGTTGGCCAGCTGGATGAACTGGGCGGCCTTCTGGGACTCGGCGCTGAACAGCACGCCCTGCGCATTGGCCAGGATGCCTACGGGGTAGCCGTGCAGGGTGGCCCAGCCGGTGGCCAGGCTCGGGCCGTAGAGCGGCTTGAACTCGTCGAAGTCGGAGCCGTCGGCGATCCGGGCGATCACCTCGCGCGGGTCGAAGGGGACCTTGAGGTCACCAGGGACGATGCCGAGCAGCTCCTCCTCGTCGTACCTGGGTGGCGGCGCGTCCAGTCGTGGGCCGGGTCCGGCCTTGCGCCAGTGCAGGCGGCGGACGATCCGGCGGGCGGTCCGCAGCGCGTCGGGCTCGTCCAGCGCGAAGTGGTCGGCCAGCCCGGAGGTGCGGGCGTGCATCTCGGCGCCGCCCAGCGACTCGTCGTCGGCCTCCTCACCGGTGGCCATCTTCACCAGCGGCGGGCCGCCGAGGAAGACCTTGGCCCGCTCCTTGACCATCACCGTGTGGTCCGACATGCCGGGCACGTACGCGCCTCCGGCGGTTGAGTTGCCGAACACCACCGCCACGGTGGGGATTCCGGCCGCCGAGAGCCGGGTCAGGTCGCGGAAGAGCGCACCACCCGGGATGAAGATCTCCTTCTGGCTGGGCAGGTCGGCACCGCCGGACTCGACCAGGTTCACCAGCGGCAGCCGGTTGTGCAGGGCGATCTCGTTGGCGCGCAGGGCCTTTCGCAGCGTCCACGGGTTGCTGGCGCCGCCGCGCACGGTCGGGTCGTTGGCGGTGATGACGCACTCGGTGCCCTCGATGACGCCGATACCGGTGACCAGCGCCGCGCCGACCGGGTGGTCGCTGCCCCAGGCGGCGAGCGGGGAGAGTTCCAGGAAGGGCGAGTCCGGGTCGATCAGCAGCTCGATCCGCTCGCGCGGCAGCAACTTTCCCCGGCTGCGGTGCCGTGCCACGTACTTGGGCCCGCCGCCGGCCAGCGCCTTGGCGTGCTCGGTGTCGAGCTCGGCCAGTTTGGCGAGCATCGCGTCCCGGTTGGCCGTGTACTCGGGCCCGGCCGGATCCAGCCGGGTGGTCAGGACGGTCACAGCAGTTCCTCCGGAAGGTCGAGGTGGCGGGCGCGCAGCCACTCCCCCAGCGCCTTCGCCTGCGGGTCGAACCGGGACTGCGCCGCGACGCCCTCACCGAGCAGGCCCTCGATGGTGAAGTTGACCGCGCGCAGGTTGGGCAGCAGGTGCCGGGTGACGGTCAACGCCGCCGTCTCGGGCAGCAGCCGACGCAGCAGGTCGACGGTCAGGGTGTGCGCGAGCCAGCGCCAGCCCGGCTCACTGCGGGCCCAGACACCGAGGTTGGCGTCCCCGCCCTTGTCACCGCTGCGGGCGCCGACCAGCAGCCCGAGCGGCGCCCGGCGGGTCGGGCCCGGCATGGGCGGCGGTGGCAGCGACGGCTGTTCGAGGGGCCGGAGTTCCCGGGTCGCGGTCGGCGGCGGCACCGGAACGCTGCGCCCTTCCGGCAGCACGGCCAAATGGGCGACCGCCCCGGCGTCCAGGTGGACGGCCTCGAACACCCCGTACGGAGTCCCGGGGCCAGGTGGGGCGGTGAGGTGGAATCCGGGGTAGCTGGCCAGGCCCAGTTCCACCGCCGCGCTGCTCAGAGCGCGCCCGACCGGACGCTGGTCACCGTCCCGCACGGTGAGCCGCAGCAGGGCGGAGGCGGTCTCCTCGGTACCGGCGTCGGCATGGTCTGTCCGGACCAAGGTCCAGCGCAGCTCGGCCGGGCGCGGATCCAGCGCCTGCTCCAGCTGCTCCCGCAGCAGGGCCGCCTTGGCCTCGATGTCCAACCCGGTGAGGACGAAGACCACCTCGCCCAGCCAGCCGCCCAGCCGGTTCAGCCCGACCTTCACGGTGGGCGGCGGCTCCTCGCCGCGCACACCGCTGATCCTGACCCGGTCGGGTCCGTCCTGGCTCAGCCGTACGGTGTCCAGCCGTGCGGTGACGTCCGGTCCCGCGTAGCGCGCCCCGCCGGTCTCGTACAGCAGCTGGGCTGTGACGGTCTCCACGGTGACGGCGCCGCCGGTGTCGAGGTGCTTGGTGATGACGCTGCTGCCGTCCGCCTCGATCTCGGCGATCGGGAACCCGGGGCGACGCACGTCGTGCTCCTGGAAGAACGCGTAGTTGCCACCGGTGGCCTGGGCTCCGCACTCCAGGACGTGGCCGGCCACGACCGCCCCGGCGAGGGCGTCCAGCTCCTGCGGGCCCCAGCCGAAGTGCGCGACGGCCGGTCCGGCCACCAGCGCGGCATCGGTGACCCGGCCGGTCACCACCAGGTCCGCACCGCCGCGCAGGCACTCGGCGATCCCGTACGCGCCGAGGTAGGCATTGGCGGCCAGCAGGCCGTCCGGCAGCCCCAACTCGGCGGCCCTGGGCAGCAGATCGTCGCCGACGACCTGTCCCACCCGCAGCGGAATTCCCTGTTTCTGGGCCAACTCGCGCAGCGCGTCCGCCAGTCGGCCCGGGTTGAGACCGCCCGCGTTGACCACGATCCGCACCCCCGTCTGGTGCGCCAGCCCGAGACACTCCTCCATCTGCCGCAGAAACGTCCTGGCATAACCGAGTTGCGGATCCCGCAGCCGGTCCCGGGCGAGGATCAGCATGGTCAGTTCGGCCAGGTAGTCCCCGGTGAGCACGTCCAGCCCACCGCCGGTGAGCATCTCCCTGAAGGCGGAGAACCTGTCTCCGTAGAAGCCTGACGCATTGCCGATCCGCAACACCGCAAGTCTCCCCTGCCGCCGCGTGTCTCGCACCGTCGCACCAACGGGCAGCAGCCTGGCAGCGGGCGGGCAATAAAGCAAGCATGCATGCTTGTTTTGTTGCCGGGCAACTCGCTTGACCCGAAGCTGACTTGTGTGACTGGAACCGGTAGCTGGCGATTGGAACCGATAGTTGGCGGCCCCTCGACGTCGCCACGGTGAGTGACTTGAGCCGGGACACGATAGGTGGAACCTGGCCAGGCGTGTTGGAACTACCGGAGACGGGTCGCAGTCCGGACAAGGCCGGCGACGGCTCTGGACCGACTGTGCGGCGGCCAGG
>NZ_BAAATR010000054.1:0-42610 GCF_039533515.1 Kitasatospora cystarginea
CAGAGACCTTCGACAAGCCTCATCTTCCCAGCACAGAAGGCACTTTCGCGTTCCCGCTCATGATCTGGACACCACCGCAAGTGAAACGCGCAGGTTAAGGCTCACTTATCTGTCGCGAAGATGTCTTTTCTTGTGCTTAAGCATGAACGGCAGCAGGATTCTTGCTCGCGGCCCGGATGCGCAAGCCTCCACCCCCCGGGTCCGCGACCCACCACCTCCCTCGTCGGGCGCGTTCGTGCGTCCGCGGGGCCGTGCACCCCCTCTTCCGCAGCCTCCTGACCCCGCGTCCGTCGGGCGGGTGGGCTGCGGAGGAGACGGCCGTCGACGATCGACTCCCGCCCCCGAAAGGAAGTGGTATGCCCAAGCCGCTCATCGGACTGACCACCTACCTCGCCGACGCTCAGTGGGGGGAGTGGGAGCTGCCCGCCGCGCTGCTGCCCGCGGCGTACATCAGCTGTCTCCAGGCGGCGGGCGGCCGCGTGGTCCTGCTGCCGCCGGACGCGCCGGAAGCCGCGGCCGATGTCGTCGCGCGCCTGGACGCGATCGTCCTGACCAGCGGCGAGGACGTGGATCCCGCGCTGTACGGGGCGCGGCCGCATCCGTGCACGGGACCGCCGGTCCGCGAGCGCGACCAGTGGGAGTGGGCTGTGCTGGCCGAGGCTCTCGCGCGTGACATGCCGGTGCTCGGAGTGTGCCGGGGAATGCAGTTGATGAACGTGCATGCCGGCGGAACCCTGATCCAGCACCTCCCCGAAACGGTGGGTCACCACGGGCACAACCTGCACGGCGGCCACTTCTCCCCCCATGCCGTCACCACGGTGCCGGGGACGCGGATCGGCGCGCTCCTTCCGGGGACCCGCCAGGTCGCCACGCACCATCATCAGGCGGTGGACTCCCTCGGGGCCGGCTTGATCGTGGGCGCCCGCACGGCGGACGGCACCATCGAGGCGGTCGAGAGCACCCGGCACCGCTTCGCGGTCGGCGTGCAGTGGCACCCCGAAATGGCTTTCGATTCGGCCGTGGTGCACGCCCTGGTGGCCACCGCCAGGTCGGCTCCGAACCCCGCCCCGAGTCGCATCGCCGAGAGCAAGGTGCGCATCCGGCGGAGTACACCGGAGGTCACTTCGTCGACCCCGATGTCTTGACACCACTGTGCTCCGACGCCCAGGATCACCCCGTGAACCTGTCAGACAGCCAGACAGGTGGTCCGGTCCCACGGCGCGTCAGCGCGATGGAAGCGGTGTTCGGCCACCTGCGCAGCGCCATCGAGCGCGGTCAGTACGCCCTGGGGGACAAGCTCCCCTCGGAAGCAGAGCTGTGCCGGACCCTGGAGGTCAGCCGGCCCGTGCTGCGGGAGGCACTCCGGGCCCTCCAGGCCATGGGCCTGACCGTCTCCAAGACCGGCAAGGGCACCTTCGTCGTGGCGAACACGGTCGAAGACCCCACCTTCGGCGACTACGCGGCCAGCGATCTCCTGGAAGTGCGCCGGCACGTCGAGATCCCGGTCGCCGGATACGCGGCGCTGCGCCGGACCCCGGAGGACTTGGACCACCTGGCCCACCTGCTCGACCGGATGGAGCGGGAGACCGACACCACCGCGTGGGTCGCGCTGGACACCGTGTTCCATCTGGCGGTGGCCGAGGCCTCCGGCAACCCGGTCTTCCGTCGGGTCATCGAGGAGATCCGTGACGCACTGGCGCGTCAGTCGACCTTCCTCAACGAGCTGGGCGGTCGGCGCGAGCAGTCCAACTGCGAGCACCGGGCGATCGTCGAGGCCTTGGTCGACGGTTCCGAGTCCGACGCCGTCGAGGCGATGTCCCACCACCTCCACCGCGTGGAGGCCACCCTCACCGACATCGTGCGCCCCCAGCGCGCGGACACCTCAAGAGAAGGCAGAGCCGAGGCGTGAGCGAGCAGTTCCTCAAAGACGAGAAGCGCCCCACGACCCGTCACGTCGATGCCGGCGACACCGGCTACAGCAAGTCCCTGAAAGCCCGGCACGTCAACATGATCGCCATCGGCGGCGCGATCGGGACCGGGCTGTTCCTCGGCGCGGGCGGACGGCTCGCCGACGCCGGGCCCTCCCTGTTCGTCGCGTACGCCGTCTGCGGCGTCTTCGCGTTCCTGGTGGTGCGAGCGCTCGGCGAGCTCGTCCTGTACCGCCCCTCCTCCGGCGCCTTCGTCTCGTACGCCCGGGAGTTCCTCGGGGAGAAGGGCGCCTACACCGCCGGCTGGATGTACTTCCTCAACTGGGCGACCACCGGCATCGCCGACATCACCGCCGTCGCCACGTACACCCACTACTGGCACCTGTTCTCCGACGTTCCGCAATGGGTGATCGCGCTCATAGCCCTGGCCGTGGTCCTCACCGTGAACCTCATCTCGGTGCGGATCTTCGGCGAACTGGAGTTCTGGTTCGCCATCGTCAAGGTCAGCGCCCTGGTCGTCTTCATGGGCATCGGGATCTTCCTGCTCGTCACCCAGCACCCGGTCGACGGCGCCGTACCCGGTCCGTCCCTCATCACCGACAACGGCGGGATCTTCCCCAACGGGCTGCTGCCGATGCTGCTGATCATCCAGGGCGTCGTCTTCGCCTACGCCTCCGTCGAACTGGTCGGTGTGACGGCCGGGGAGACCGAGAACCCCGAGAAGATCATGCCGAAGGCGATCAACTCGATCATGTGGCGCGTGGGCCTGTTCTACGTCGGCTCGGTCGTCCTGCTCTCGATGCTGCTGCCCTGGAACCGGTACACCTCCGGCCAGAGTCCCTTCGTGACGGTGCTCTCCCACATCGGTGTCCCGGCGGCGGGCAGTGTGATGAACCTGGTCGTCCTCACCGCGGCCATGTCCTCACTCAACTCCGGCCTCTACTCCACCGGCCGCATCCTGCGCTCCATGGCCGTCAACGGATCGGCCCCGCGTTTCACCGCGCGAATGAGCCGCACCCAGGTGCCTTACGGCGGCATCCTGCTCACCAGCGGCATGTGTGTCCTCGGTGTCGGCCTCAACTTCGTGGTCCCCGCCGACGCGTTCGAGATCGTGCTCAACCTCGCGGCGATCGGCATCATCGCCACCTGGGGCATGATCATGGTCTGCCATCTCCTGTTCTGGCGGAAGACCACGGCCGGCGAACTGACCCGCCCCGACTACCGCCTGCCCGGCTCGCCCTGGACCGAACTCGTGACGCTGGCCTTCCTCGCTGCCGTCCTGGTCCTCATGTACGCCGACGGCGGCGCCGGACGCACCACCGTGCTGTGTGTACCGCTCATCGCCGCCGTGCTCGTCGCCGGCTGGTACGCGATCCGCGGCCGCCTGGCGCGCGACGCGACCACGGGCCACGATCCTTCCTGATCTACCGTCAAAAGGCGTCGGGCTCGCGGCACTTCGTGAGACCGGCGCCACCCGTAGCGACCCATCATCGAACGAGGCAGTGATGCTCAGCAGTTCCCTCGCGGACGCGCCCCCGATCCGTGAGCCCATCCACGCACCCGTCGCCCACGTCACCCGCGGCGGCATAGTCGAGGGCGTCCACCACGGCTCCGTCGTCGTCCTCGACGCCGCCGGCGAAGTACCGTTCCGGATCGGCGACATCGAGGTCGCCTGCTACCCGCGGTCGGCCCTCAAGCCGCTGCAGGCCGTCGCCATGGTGCGCGCCGGGCTGCCGCTCGAGGGCGAACTCCTCTCGCTCGCGATGGGCAGCCACTCCGGCGAGGAACGCCACCTCGCCGGCACCAGGCGGATCCTCGAACTGGCCGGGCTCACCGAGGACGACCTGCGCAACGTCCCGGACCTTCCGTACGACCCGGCCGTCCGCGACACCTGGGTGCGGGACGGCCGCCCGCCCTCCCGGCTCGCCCAGAACTGCTCCGGCAAGCACGCCGCGATGCTGTACCTGTGCCGGCTCAACGGGTGGCCGCCGCAGGACTACGACGCCCCCGGGCACCCGCTCCAACGGATGATCGCGGAAGCCGTGGAGGACCTCACCGGCCAGCGCATCGCGCACGCCACCGTGGACGGCTGCGGCACCCCCCTGTTCGCCGTCTCCCTGCACGGCCTGGCCCGCGCCGCCGCGCGCATCGCCACCGGCGCACCCGGGACCCCTGAATTCCGGGTGGCGGACGCGCTGCGCAGCCACCCGGAGATGGCCTCCGGCGCCGGACGGGACGTGGCCGAGCTGATGCGCGCGGTGCCTGGGCTGATCGCCAAGGACGGCTTCGAAGGCGTCCACGTCGCCGCACTGCCGGACGGCCGCGCCGTCGCCGTGAAGATCGCCGACGGCGCGAACCGGGCGCGCGTTCCCGTGATGGCGGCCGCGCTGGCCCTCGCGGGAGTCGACGCACGGCTGCTCACCGGGTTCGCGGGGGAGCCAGCGACCGGCGGCGGTCGGCGCGTCGGCGGCGTCCGGCCGGTGGCGGCGCTGGACCCGTCGGTCCTGCTCGCTCCCGCGTGACCCGACCCACCACTCCCGGCACTCACCGCGCTGGCGCGAACGGGCGCCGGCAGGCGCACGATCCGCTCGAACGAGCCGTACCGGAAATTCGATCGCTGGGCCGTGCGCTTGTCCGCGCTGTGCTCGGCGCTGACGGCGAGGACAGCGTCATCGACGGTGACCGTGATCTCCTGCGGCTCCAGACCGGGAAGCTCGGCGTGCAACACGTAGGTGCCATCCGCCAGGTCCTCCTCGATCGCGATCGGGCGGCGGTCGTACGTGCCCCAGCGCAGCGGGGTGGTGGGGATGCCTCCTCCATTCGCTCGACCGGGTCGGGCAGCCGGGTGTTCGGGAGCAGCGTCATCGACTGAGCCATCACGGCCGCCCTTCTCCACGGCGGAATCCGCGTTCCGCCTATTCGCGTGTGCTTCGTAACGGCCCGGGAAACGGGCAGGCCGCACGGAGGCGTGGACGAATGTCCTATGCCGAGTCGGTGCGATCGGACACGGAGGAGCCGGCGCTCTGCCGGTCCGGGGCGGGCGGCTGTTCGACCGCCACCTGGGCCGGGCGCAGCAGGATCTCGCCGAGCCGGTAGCCGACCCGCAGGATCTGGGTGCAGGTGGGGCGGTCGACCTGGTCCGATTCGGTCGAGGTAACGGCCTCGTGGAGGGCAGGGTCGAAGGGTTCGCCCTCGGTCCCGAACTGCTGCACCCCGAGCGCGGCCAGTTGTTCCTCAAGGCTCCTGGCGACGGTGTCGAAGGCCGCCGCGGTGTCCTCGTGGGCTTGGGCGCGGTCGATGGTGTCGAGGATCGGCAGGAGCGAGCGGAGCACCTCGGCCACCGCACTGGCGTGGATGGCGAGGCGTTCGCGCTGGACGCGCCGGCGGAAGTTGTCGTACTCGGCCTTCACCCGCTGCAGGTCTTGAGTCCGCTCGGCCAGCGCGGCGCGCAGCGACTCACCGTCGGCTCCCGCAGGAGCTTGGCCGGGCGAGGGTGCGGCGCCGCCACCGAGCAGGGCGCTGGCGGGGCCGCCAGCACCCTGCTGGCCACTGGGCTTGGCGGGCCGTTCCTCAGCGCCGGGCCGAAGCTGCAGGGTGTCCGGGTCGATGCGCCGCTTGTCGCGGATGACCACAGGCGAACGCTGCTCTTCGGGTTTCTTCCTCGGCCTGGATGGGGTGGTCATACGGCGCCTCGCTTGTGCTCGTCCTCATCCACGATCTCGGCGTCCACGACCTCCTCTCCTTCCTCGCCCTGGGGGCCGGTTGCGCCGCCACCTGGTGCACCGGGGGCGGTCTGGGCATAGATGGCCTGGCCCAGTTTCTGGCTGACCTGGGCGACCTTGTCGCTCGCTGCGCGGATCGCGGCGGTGTCCTCGCCCTTGAGCTTGTCCTTCAGCTCCGCCAGGGCCGTCTCCACCTCGTTCTTCACGTCGGCCGGGACCTTGTCCTGGTTGTCCTGAAGGAACTTCTCGGTGCTGTAGGCGAGTTGCTCGCCCTGGTTTCGGGTCTCGGCGGCCTCCTTGCGGCGGCGGTCCTCCTCGGCGTGCTGCTCGGCTTCCCTGATCATGCGGTCGATGTCGTCCTTCGGCAGGGCGGAGCCGCCGGTGACGGTCATCTTCTGTTCCTTGCCGGTGCCGAGGTCCTTCGCGGCCACGTGCATGATGCCGTTGGCGTCGATGTCGAAGGTGACCTCGATCTGCGGCATCCCGCGCGGGGCCGGCGCGATCCCGGTCAGCTCGAACATGCCGAGCTTCTTGTTGTACGCGGCGATCTCCCGCTCGCCCTGGTATACCTGCACGGTCACCGAGGGCTGGTTGTCCTCGGCCGTGGTGAAGACCTCCGAGCGGCGGGTCGGGATCGTGGTGTTGCGCTCGATCAGCTTGGTCATGATGCCGCCCTTGGTCTCGATGCCCAGGGACAGCGGGGTGACGTCGAGCAGCAGGACGTCCTTGACCTCGCCCTTGAGCACGCCGGCCTGCAGGGCGGCGCCGATGGCGACGACCTCATCCGGGTTGACGCCCTTGTGCGGGTCTTTGCCGGTGAGCTTCTTCACCAGGTCGGTGACGGCGGGCATACGGGTGGAGCCGCCGACCAGGATGACGTGGTCGACGTCCTTCACCTCGATCTTGGCGTCCTTGACGGCCTGGTGGAACGGGCCCTCGCAGCGCTCCAGCAGATCGGCGGTGAGCTGCTGGAACTGGGCGCGGGTGAGCTTCTCGTCCAGGTGGAGAGCGCCTTCGGCGGAGGCCGTGATGTAGGGCAGGTTGATCGTCGTCTCCGTGGCCGCCGACAGCTCGATCTTCGCCTTCTCCGCGGCCTCCCGGAGCCGCTGGGCTGCCATCTTGTCCTTGGACAGGTCGATGCCGTAGCCGTTCTTGAACTGCTTGACCAGGTAGCCAGCCGCTCTCGCCCATGTGCCGCTTCACCGAGCGCGCGGTGCGGTCCACGTTGGTGACGGCCTGGCGCTTGGCGACCTCGCCCACGAGCACCTCGCCGCCCTTGCCGAAAGCCACCACCGACGGGGTGGTCCGGGCGCCCTCGGCGTTGGCGATGACGGCCGGCTCGCCGCCCTCCAGCACGCAGACCACCGAGTTCGTCGTTCCGAGATCGATACCGACTGCGCGAGTCATCTCCGACCTCCTTCATCGCGTGCACGTACAGAACTTCCCTACATCGACACATAAAACTTGAGCCTCCTCATGTCAAGGTATTCGCAGGTGGCAGTGCGCGATGCGGAAGGCGCGCGGGTCGCTGCACAGCGCGTGGCTGGGGCTGGAGGAAATCTGTAGCGTGGAGGTGAGGTTTCGTGAGCGGCGAGGTGAGGCCGTGGTGCTGCCGATCGACGATCCGGACGCGGCGCTCTACGCGGTGGGACAGGTCGCGGCCGTGCTGCATGTCCAGGTGGCCTTCCTGCGGCGGCTGGACGAGCAGGGCGTGGTCGTGCCGGGTCGTTCGGCGGGCGGCCAGCGCAGGTACTCGCGCCGGGAGATCGACAGGGTCGCGGCCCTGGTGAAGCTGATCAGCGAGGGACTGACCCTGGAAGGCGCGCGCCGGGTACTCGATCTCCAGGTGCGGGTGGAGAAGCTGGAGGCCGACCTCGGCCGGGCCCGCGGCCAGTGATACCGGGCGCCTCCGCGTAGCGCGGGCGCGCGTCCTGGCGCCGCCGCTTGATCCCCGCCCTTGGGCGGCTCTCAGGCGGCGGCGGTGGCGGTGAGGTCGGCGCGGCCGAACAGGAGCGCGTAGCTGCGGGGCAGGCGGGCGAGGAGACGGTCGGTGAGCCGCTCGCCGCCGAGGGATGCCAGGGCGGCCAGGACGGAGGAGGCGTCCCAGCGAGCTGCGGTGAGGCTGGTGTTCAGGACTCGGGCGACGGCTTCGACGAAGGCGGGGGCGGCGACGGGCTTCGGCAGGGGGATCTGCGAGGCGAAGACGGCGCGGGCCCGCTCGGGGAGCGTGGCGGCCAGCTCGCAGCGTTCGTCGCCGGTGAGCTGGGAGCCGAGGACGGCCAGGACGGCGGTGAGGACGCGTTCGGCTTCCTCGTCGCTGGGGTAGCGGCCGAGGGTGCGGACCTGCTGGATCAGGCGGCGATGCCGGGTCATGACGGGTGGCCTTCCAGGGGCGGGCCGCCGCCGTGTGGGCGGCGGCACGAAAGCGGGTCAGGGTCGGTGGCCGGGGGCAGGGCGGCCGAACAGGACGTCATAGCCGGGCGGCAGCTGGAACAGGACACCCTCCATGAGGTCGTCGCCGGCGGCGTCGGCCACCGTGGACAGGACGGCGCCGATGTCCCACACGGCGGTCTTCTCGGTGGCGCCCTCGATCCAGGCGGCGGTGGCGCGCACGAACCGTTCGGGACTGAGCGGTTCGGCGGCCTGCAGGGGGTTGAGCAGGATCAGGGCGAAGGTCTCGGGCAGACGGGCCGCGAGCTTCGCGCGCACGTCGCCGACCAGGTGGGCGCCGAGCAGGGCCAGCACGACGCGGGCCGCACGCTCGGCGTCCTGGGGTGTGTCGTACTCTCCGCGTTCCTGGACCTGGTCCAGGAACGCCTCCCATCGAAGAGTCACCGCGCATTCCTCCCTTCCTCCCGGCACGGACCAGGCCCTGCCGGATGCGGGGCGTGCGAGGCCGATCAGAATTCGGCGGCCAGGCGGCGAGTAAGGCCGGTGAGCTTGAGGAGCCTGGCCACGGGGTGGCCGACCCCGTGCAGGACGAGCCGCCTGCCGCACCGGTCGGCCTGGTTGCGGGCCTGGACGAGGACGCCCAGGCCCGAGCAGTCCATGAACGTCACCTCCGACAGGTCGAGCACCACCTCCCGGTGCGCCTCGAGCGCGGCGGCCAGCCGCTGGCGAAGCCTCGGGGCGGTGGCGACGTCGATCTCACCGCCGACCCTGACCACCAGCGGTGTCGGCCGCCCATCGCGTACGGCGTCGCCAGTCGCGATGGCGCGGGCCAAACCAGGGGATGCGGGGCCGGATACGGGGGTGTTCCGTGCCGTCCCCTCGGGGGGCGGGGACGGCACGGAACGGCACAGGGACGCGGTCAGGCCTTGATCTCCTTGCGGCCACCGCTGTGGCTGATCGCGATCTTGCGGGGCTTGGCCTTCTCGGCGACCGGGATCTTCAGGGTCAGCACGCCGGCGTCGTAGTCGGCCCTGATCCCCTCGGGGTCGAGCGTGTCGGAGAGCATGACCTGGCGGGAGAACACGCCGAGCGGACGCTCGGACAGCTCCCACTTCACGTCCTCACCCTCGTGGCGCGGGCGGCGCTCGGCCTTGACGGTCAGCATGTTCCGCTCGACATCGATGTCGATCGCCTCCGGGTCCACGCCCGGCAGGTCGAAGCAGATCACGTACTCGTCGCCGGCGCGGTAGGCGTCCAGCGGCATCGGGGTCGGCCGCGACCACGTGCCGGTCGTGTTGAAGAACTGCTGGGTCAGCCGGTCCAGCTCGCGGAACGGGTCAGTGCGCATCAGCATCGCGAAACACCTCCACTGATCGATGGGTGCCAGTGCGCTTCACCTGACACCGTTCTAGCACGTCATCCATCCGATGACAAACATAGGGCGTCGTCCGTAAAATGACAGCATGAGCAAGAAGCCCCCGCAGCCCGCCCCCAGGCCCGATCCGGTCTCCTTCCTCGCCGCCGCCGCGGCGCTCGCCGCCATTGACGACGCCGTCCGCACCGCCCGGCAACCCGGCCGTCCCGCGGACCGGGACACGCAGGAAGGCGGCGCCGAACAGGCCCTGGCCGCGCTGGTACTGCTGCGGGAACTGCGCACCCAGCTCGCCGACTGGGAGGCCCCACTGGTGGAGACCGCCCGCGCGGCCGGCGCCACCTGGGCCGACCTCGCCCAGCCCATGGGCGTCGCCAGCCGCCAGGCCGCCGAGAACCGCTACCTGCGTCTGCGCCCCACCAAGAACGCCTCCGCCGGCGCGGAGACCGGCGCCGAGCGCGTCAAGGCGGTGCGCGACCGCCGGGCCGCGGACCGCGCCGTCACCGCCTGGGCGCGCGACCACGCCGCCGACCTGCGCGTGCTCGCCGCCCAGGTCGCCGCACTCACCGACCTCGCGCCCCAGGCCCGCCCCGCACTGGCCGACCTCACCACCGCCCTCGGCACCCCCGACCCGGCCAGCCTGATAGCTCCGCTCGCCGCGATGCGCCCCCACCTCGGCACGGGCCACCCCCACCTCGCCACCCGCCTCGACGACCTCACCCACCACACCGACCAGCTCCGCCATGACAGCGACCAACGGCGCACCTGACCCCGTCGCCGCCGCCGAAGAACGCTGGCAGCGACTCCAGGACCAGCTCGAGACCGTGGGCATCCGCATGCGGACCGAGACCGGCTCCGCCATCGCCTCCATCGACGCCTGCCTGCGCAGGCTCGACGCCATGCGCCAGGACCTTGCCGACCACCTCGGGGTCCCCCCGGCCGAGACCTGGCCGCCCGATCCCCGACGACCGGAGTGCGCCACGTGCAGCCCCGTTCGCCTACCATGCCGCTGCCGCAGGCGCGAGCCGTCCAGGCTCACGCCGAACCCGTTCCCCACGCCTCACCCGGAAAAGGAGACCCAGAGTGGGTAGCACTGTCGAGACGCTGGAATTCCAGGCCGAGACCCGTCAGTTGCTCCGGTTGGTGATCCACTCGATCTACTCGAACAAGGACATCTTCCTGCGCGAGCTGATCTCGAACGCCTCCGACGCACTGGACAAGCTGCGACTGGAATCGTTGACCGACTCCGGCCTCCAGGCCGACACCTCCGACCTGCACATCGCCCTCGAAGTCGACCGGGGCGCCCGCACGCTGACCATCCGCGACAACGGGATCGGCATGAGCCGGGACGACATCGTCGAGCTGATCGGCACGATCGCCAAGTCCGGCACCGCCGGCCTGCTGGACAAGCTCAAGGAAGCCAAGGACGCCGCCGCCGCGCAGAGCCTGATCGGGCAGTTCGGCGTCGGCTTCTACTCGGCGTTCATGGTCGCCGACAAGGTCACCCTGCGAACCCGGCGGGCCGGCACCGACCAGGGCACCCTGTGGGAGTCCGACGGCCAGGGCACCTACGACATCCAGGCCGTCGACGGCCTGCCCACCGGCACCTCGGTCACCCTGCACCTCAAGCCCGCCGACAGCGAGGACGCTCTCGCCGACTACCTGTCCGAGTGGAAGATCCGCCAGATCGTCAAGCAGTACTCGGACTTCATCCGCTGGCCGATCCGGATGGCCACCGAGCGCACCGACGCCGACGGCGGCGGCGAACCGGAGACGCTGAACTCGATGAAGGCGCTGTGGGCCCGTCCGCGCAGCGAGGTGACCGAGGCCGAGTACCACGAGTTCTACCAGCAGATCAGCCACGACTGGCAAGAGCCCGCCGCAACCATCCACATGCGCGCCGAGGGCACCTTCGAATACGAGGCGCTGCTCTTCCTCCCCTCGCAGGCACCGTTCGACCTGTTCTCCCGCGACACCCGGCGCGGCGTCCAGCTGTACGTCAAGCGGGTGTTCATCATGGACGACTGCGACGCGCTGATGCCGAACTACCTGCGCTTCGTCAAGGGCGTCGTCGACGCCCACGACCTGTCGCTGAACATCTCCCGCGAGATCCTGCAGCACGACCGCCAGATCCAAGGCGTGCGCCGACGCCTGGTCAAGAAGGTCATCGGCGCGATCAAGGACATGCAGACCAAGGACAGCGAGACCTACGCCAAGGTCTGGGAGCAGTTCGGCCGCGTGCTGAAGGAAGGCCTGATCGAGGACACCGACAACACCGACACCCTCCTCGAACTGATCTCGGCCGCCTCCACCCATGATCCGGAGAAGACCACCACCCTGCGCGAGTACGTGGCGCGCATGAAGGACGGCCAGGACGCCATCTACTACCTCACCGGCGAGAGCCGCGCGATGGTGGAGAACTCCCCCCACATGGAGGCGTTCGCCGCCAAGGGCTACGAGGTCCTCATCCTCACCGACCCCGTCGACGAGGTCTGGACCGACCGGATTCCGGCCTTCGACGGCCACCGCCTGCAGTCCATCGCCAAGGGCCAGGTCGACCTCGACGAACCCGCCGACGGCGACCAGGAGGCCAACGCCGACAAGGCCCAGCACGAGCAGGACTTCGCCGCCCTGCTGCCCTGGCTGACCACCACCCTGTCCGAGCACGTCAAGGAAGTCCGCCTGTCCTCCCGGCTGACGACCTCGGCCGCCTGCATCGTCGGCGACGCCCACGACATGACCCCCACCCTGGAGAAGATGTACCGGGCCATGGGACAGGAACTGCCCGCCGTCAAGCGGATCCTGGAACTCAACCCCACCCACCCGCTGATCACCGCGCTGCGCACGGCACACCAGGCCAACCCCGACGACCCCGCGCTGGCGGAGATCGCCGAACTCGTCCACGGCAGCGCCCTGCTCGCCGAAGGCGGCGACCTGCCCGACCCCGCCCGCTTCACCCGGCTGCTCACCGGCCGCCTGACCCACACCCTGTAACGGCACGGGGTGCGGCCGGCCATCGCTCAACGAGCCCCGGCCCGCCGCACCCCACCCCGGCCAACAAGCATCACCAGGCGGGTCAACACCGCACAGGGCGCCACCGGATCGCGCCTCCCCCGTCAGACCTGACCGAGCGGGCGGGGCGCGGTGGCGTGCCGCTTCCAGGAGTGATGAACAGAGCACCGCTGTCCTCGCTGGCATGAGGAGCCCCCGCGGCCGCACTCACCCGGCCGCTTCGGCAGCAGCGTCGGGAGCCGGCCGCCGCCGACGGTCACCCGAACGGACCAAGGAGATCCCAACCGTGTACGAGTACACCGACCGCAGGAATCGCAGCCTGGCCGACCGTATCCAGGCCGCCGCCGAGCGGCACCCCCAGCACGGCACCGAGCAGGACCAGGCCGCGGCAACCGCCCTGCTGGCCGACATGCTCCAGGCCGCCGCCCGGCACGGCATGACGCTCGCCAGCTTCGACTGGGTCACCGATCTGCCCGGCAGCTGCTACCGCGCCGTGGCCCGCAACCGCCACCTGCCGGACCGGATCGACGCCGCCGCCGAACGGCGCAGCAACCCGGGTACTGAGCAGGACAAGGCCGCGGCGACCGCCCTGCTTGCCGACATGCTCCAGGCCGCCGCCCGGCACGGGATCAGCCTCGACGCGTTCGACTGGGCGACCGACCTGCCCGGCAGCTGCTACGCCGCCGTCGTCTCCAAGAGCCGCAACGAGGCCGGCCGATGGGCTGCGGCCCGGTGAGCGACGGCGGGCCGTGCGCATCCCTCCCGCCCCCGCCAGCTTCACCAGCCTGCTCGCCGAGCGCCCGACCCACACCCGGTAGTCGAGGGCACCTTGAAGGCTTGCCTTCCGGGGCTTCCCGGGTGCCGGACGCGCCGTTGTGGCGCGGCGGCACCCGGGCCACGTTCACTGTGCCGGACAGGTCGCCAACGTCGGCCGCGAGCCTCTCGCCGCCGATCTCCGGTGCCGACCGCTCGTCCATATAGCTCCATTTCGGGCATCTTGACTAGTGCTGGCCAAGGTTCTATCCAGGTCAATGAGGAGGTTTGCCGCGGTCACCCGGGAGGTGGTCCGCCATGACGGGATCGCGAGACCGACGCGATCACTACGCGGCGCTGGGAGTGGAACCCACAGCGTCCGCGCGGCAGGTCACCTCGGCCTATCGCTCCCTGGTCCGGCTGCTGCACCCCGACACCCGCCCCGTCGAGCCGGGATCGGCGGAGCGACTCAGCGCGGTGGTCGCCGCCTACGAGGTCCTGCACGATCCCGAGCTGCGGGCCGCCTACGACGCCGAACGCGGGGCCGCCCGGCAGCACCCGGGGGACGGCCGCGCCTCGGCCCGTCCCCCGACCACGGGCCGGCGGGTGTCCGTACGCATCGTCCGGGAACCCGGTGGCGCAGAGCCCTGGCGCACCGCGCCCACTCCCTCCGGCGCAGCGATGCCGCACGGGTCCGAACCGCTCGTGCGGGTGGGCCCAGTGCGGGTCGCACCGCCGGGTGCGTCGCCGTGGGCGCGGGATGGCCCCGGCGACCTCTGGGAGTGGATGGTGCACCGGCTGTGGGAGGTGGAGCCATGGCTGTGAACGGCAACGACTACCCTACCGCCGTCTCCCGGTGGGACGGCCAGGTCACCGTCGCGGTCACGGGCGAGATCGACCTCGCCACCGAACCCCAGCTCGAGAGCCGCGTCAAGGAGTGCCTGGCGCGCCGGCCCAGGCGCGTCGACCTCGACTTCGCGCAGGTGAGGTTCTGCGACTGCTCGGGCGCGGACGCCCTGGAACGGCTCCACCGCCAGGCACAGGAGGAAGGCGTCGTCCTGAAGGTCACGGATGTGCGGGCCCGCTCGTCGCCCGGCTGTTCGACCTTCTCGGCCTCACCGACCTGGTCGAACCTCACCGATCTGGCTGAACCCGGACAAGGACGACACCGGGCCGCATACCGCGGCCCGGTGTCATGACTCGCGCGCAATCCAAAGCGCGGCACCCGACCGCGCTCAGACTCCTGGGAGCGGCCCGGTGTAGACCAGCTCCGCGGCGGTGTGCTGCGCCTGGCGCAGATGGGTCCCGGCGCGTTCGATCGCCGCGATCGCGCACCCCAGCTCGAAGGCGACATCAGCCTGCTTCTGCACCGGAGTCGGCGGATCCTCCAGGACCGCGAGATGCTCCAAGTCGATCGCGTTCAGGCCCGCCGCGAGCTGGTGCAGTGTGCGGGGAAGCTGCTCCAGCAGACCCGCCAGCACACCGACCGTGTGATGGACATCCGTCGGATACGGATAGGCGCCGGGCCGGCCGGTGCACTCGTTGAGGCGGCGGATCTCGTCGGCTGCCGCCACCGCGATCTCGCGCGGCATTCGCTCCCTCAGCATCACGCGACCTCCTTATCGCCCGGGCCCCATGCGATGCGGGCCGGTGTTCAGGCGTGGGCCGGAACACCCGCCCATCGGCCGCCGGGCCGGGCCAGCGGCTTCTCGGGCTCTGGCATCGCCCCGGGGATGTCCTCCTGGCGCCCGTCCGCCGCGATGGCGGCCCGGCTCACCGCCGTGCGCAGGTCGGCCGCCGTTTGCGGCGCCTCGGCCGAGTGGACCGCGATGCGCGCGAACGGGGAAGGCCGGTGCAGGTCGACGCTCACCACGACGTCCGTGAACGGGCGCAGGGCCACGAAATCCCGGCCGCCGGGATGGCGCCACACCCCCAGGCACAGCCGGCCGGGCACCAGCACACCGCTCTCGCGAGCACCACGCAAAACCCGCCACGGCTCCCGGGCGACCGCGACCTTCTCCACCGCCGCAAGCGGCACCCGCACCGGTCCCGAACGCGCCACGAGCCGCTCCCACCAGCGCAGCCGCACCACCAGGTCCGCACCTTCGACCGTCAGCCTCGCCATCGCCTCACACCCCCTTACCGGCGCCACCCTGCGACTCCACTTTCCGTACGGGCGAGGCCGCCTCCACTGCCATGGCCTCACCGGCGCCGGAAGCGGGCGGGCCGAGCTGGTCCGGCTGACGATGGGCCCGCGCTGCGAGCAGCGGCGCGCCGTGCCGCTCGGGCCGGTGACCTACCGCATCCATGATCGGCTGGCGGGGCGTGTCGAGCGCACCCGGCGGCGTGGGGATCAGACGGCGGGCCGCACAACGCCCCACCCAATGGCGCCCGCACTCGGGACAGGGCGGCGCACCCGCAGGAGTGTAGGGCGAGTCCACCGCGATCCCGTCCCGGGAGAAGTACTCCCAGTCACGCCCTTCGCCGTCGCGGTAGTGCTGGACGTCGTAGTCGATGCTCCACTGATGCCAGCAATGGCCGCAGGTGAACTCCACACGCTCCAGAGCCAGTTCCGTGATCACTGCCGACACCTCCTCGGCCGACGCTTCACCCTCTTCAGCTCCGGGCCCGCCCTATCGCCTCCGCCCGTTGGTACCCGGAGACCCCCACCAGTCCGTATACCCCCGAATGGCCCATCAAGGCAACCCGAGCTCCAGGTTCTCTCGGAGCCGACCTGGAGGTTTTTCGCTGCAAGTCGGGACGACAGGATTTGAACCTGCGACCCCTTGACCCCCCAGTCAAGTGCTTCAAGTAGTGTCGCCAGCCGAGGCCTCAAGGTCTCGGCCTCTCTGTTGCTCAACTACACTGGAATCAACGGATTTTGAGACACGTAACAGACGGAGGCCGATCGCAGCCTCTCTTGGCGAGTGACTCTCCGTCAGAGTCAACTTTGTACATAGACGTCTGTTTCGACTCATGGGTGATCATGGGCGCTCATAGCGTGCGGTCCCAAGCTGGTCCCCAAGGTCCCGGGCCGGCGTTCTCCTCGCCGCCGCTCGTCATGACCGACACCACCACCGCCATCGGCGCCGCCATCCCGGCCCAGCGCACCGCCGTCCTGGACGACGCCCACCTGGGCGACGTCAAGGGCGCGCTCGGCACCATCAGCCTCGACGGCACCGCACCGCGCCAGGGCCTGTCCGCCAAGCTCAAGACCCTGCTGGCGATCATCGGCCCCGGCCTGATCGTGATGGTCGGCGACAACGACGCCGGCGCGTTCGCCACCTACGGCCAGGCCGGGCAGAACTACGGCACCCACCTGCTGTGGACCCTGCTGCTGCTCGTCCCCGTCCTTTACGTGAACCAGGAGATGGTCCTCAGACTGGGCGCCGTCACCGGGGTCGGCCACGCCCGGCTGATCCTGGAGCGCTTCGGCAAGTTCTGGGGCGCATTCTCCGTGATCGACCTGTTCCTGCTCAACGCGGTCGCCCTCAGCAGCTGACCATCCCGCTGGGGTGGCGGGCCTGAAGCCCCGCCACCCCGGCACGCCCGGAAACCTGACCTGTGCCTCACCCGAGGAAGGAAGGGCACCACCGTGCGCCACACACAGCAACACTCCGCCACCAGGCCGCCGCACACCTGCCCGCGCGTCACCCTCGCCCTGCACGACGGCATCGAGCGCGCCTACCGCCTGGACGACCCCAGTGCCTGTCCCCGGTCCGGCACCACGAACACCACCGGCTCCGCGTACGAGCCCCGCGTGCACCCCGCGTACCTGCTGGCCCGCCAGGGCCACCACCCCGGCTGGTTCGCGCACTTCGCCGATCTGCCTCTGCCGGCCGCGCACCGCATCACCGCGGCCGCGGCGCTCCTGAGCGCCTGAGGCCCGTTCCGCACCTCGACACCACAGACATCAGCCCCGTGCCGTGCGCCGATGCGCGCACGACGCCTCACGGAGGCGACTTTGCCACGGCCGTTTTCGCTTCCTGCCACGTCGGAATACCGCTCCCCGCGACCCAGGTGCGCGGCACCCCGTGAGCTTTCCTGTCTGCCATCGTGCGGCGGCTCGCCGACAGCCCCCTCGGCAGCCCGACGCTGCACGCGGTCGCCGCGCAGGCCCCCGCCGGGCCGCCGGTACGAATGCGGGCTCGCTGGCTATCTGGCGCAGCATCAGGCAACTGCCATGAAGGAGGTGCCCCGTGCGGGCTCTGACCAGTTTCGACTTCGTGATCCGCCTGACCGTCGGTGTCGGCTGCGGGCGCTGCCACGCGCCCGGCGGGAAACTCGCAACCGTCCCGGTTCCCGCGTCCCGCGCAGCGTCCGACGCCACCCGGCTCGCGGGCGGATCATCAACGAGACACTCTGGCGGCTCGCCATCCCGCAGGCTTCGGCGCCCGGGAGTGGTTTGAACGCCCCTGGCTTGCGGACATCGCCGGGGTGGCGAAGTACGCAGGGATCGTCGCCGTGTCCGTGGCGGTGGCGGTGGCCACAGTCTGGCGCTGTCCGAACCGGCCGGCCGGCGAAATCGTCCTGCGGGCGGCATAGATCGCCCGCCCCGCCCCGCCCAAGACCAGGCCATCACCCGTCTGCTGAGCCCGGACGGGCCGACCGCCGTCAAGCGTCGCCAGCTCCGGCCAGGGCCCGCTGGGCGGCGGCCAGCGCGGGCCCGAGCAGCCGCCCGGTCACGACACCCTGTGCGCGCAGCGCGGCACGGGCGGCGTTCGCGCCGCAGGCGCCGTGTACGCCGCCGCCCGGGTGGGCGCAGGCGGAAGCCAGATAGAGCCGCTCAATGGGGGTCTCGGGCCGGCCGGTGCCGGGCACCGGCCGCAGCACCGCCTGCTGGTGGGCGGCCGTGGTACCACCGTTGATCGCCCCGCCGACCAGGTTCCCGTCCAGCCGTTCCAGCACCGGCGGTGTGAGCACGCGCCGGGCTGCGACGTGGTCGCCGAAGCCAGGGGCGAAGCGTTCGACCTGCTCCTCCATTCGGTGGGCGATGGCCTCGCCCTCCTTCTCGTCCCAGCGCCCGGTGATGCCATCGGGCCCGAGGTCGTCGACGACGTGTTGGGGGACGTGGGTGTACATCCAGGCCGACTCGGTGCCCGCGGGCGAGCGCGACGGGTCGGCGGTGGTCATCTGGCCGAGCAGCCCGAACGGGCGGGCCGGGAGGCGGCCGGTGGTGACCTGGAGTGCGTAGTCGCTCAGGTCCGCCATGTTCGCACCGAGGTGTACGGTGCCGGCCCGGCGTGCTTCGTCGGCGGACCAGGGGATCGGACCGTCCAGCGCCCAGTCGACCTTGACGGTCGCGAAGTCCCACTGGAAGCGGCGGACGCCGTCGAGGAGCCCGGCCGGCAGGTGCTCGCCCGCGACCAGCCCGCCGTACAGGTGCGGGGCGGGCACATCGGCGAGCACGGCTCTGCGGGCACGGACGCTGTCCCCGTCCGCGGTGCGGACCCCGAGCGCGCGGCCCGAGCGGACGACGACCTCGCTGACCCGGGTACCGCAGCGGATCGTCCCGCCGCGGGATTCCAGGCGCCGTACCAGGGCGCCGCTGAGCGCGGAGGCGCCGCCGACCGGCACCGGCCATCCGTACTGCTGGCCGAGCATGGCCATGAGCCAGCCGAACACCGCGCTGCCCGGCGATTCCGGCAGCAGATCGGCGTGCAGCGCGCAACCCGCCAGCAACAGTCCGGGGCCGTCCCGGTCGAACTCCTCCTCGGCCATCCGCCGCACCGGCAGCGCCGCGAGGCGGGCCAGCCGCAGTAGACCTGCCGCCCGCAGACGTGCCGCCAGTGCCAGCCCCGTGCGCACCGGCGGGAACGGCGCGAACATCGCCCGTACCAGGCACGGGTCGAGCTCCTGCCACAGCCGTGACAGCCGTCTCCAGGCGAGCGCGTCCGGCCTGCCGAAGCTCCGCTCGAACGCGTCGATGTTCGTTTCCAGGCCGCGGTGCAGCAGGGCGCACCGGCCGTCGGGCAGAGGGTGGGCGAGCACGATCGGTGCGTGGCTCCAGGTCAGGCCGTGGTCTTCCAAGCCGAGGGCTGTGATCGCGGGCGAGGCGGCGGCCAGTGGGTAGAAGGAGCTGAACAGGTCGTTGACGTAGTCGGGGTGGACGCCACGGTCGCTGCGGACCGCGCCGCCGGGCTGGTCCTGGGCCTCCAGCACCTCCACGCGCCAGCCGGCGTCGGCCAGGACGTTCGCCGCGACCAGTCCGTTCGGTCCGGCCCCGATAACGATGGCGTCGGTCATGACGAACCTCCTCCCGCGGCGGCGGCCGCTTCCTGACACGCTGCTCGGGGTGCTTCCTCCACCACGCAGGCGAGGTGGGCAAGCATCCGGCGGTGGCGCAAGTGCAGGACGAAATCCGTGGGCGCCATGTGGAGGTTCCCGCCCAGGCCGCGTAGCGGGTGCTCGTCGACGATCACCAGGGTGCCGTCGCCCCACCCGATCAACTCGATGGCGATCCGGGCGCTGCCGAGCCACCCGGCGAATGCCTCCAGTTCCAGCCGGCGCCCGCTCTCGCACACGCGGACGATGGTGTGGCCGTGGAGGCGGAACGGGCCGGCCTTGACGGTGTAGCGCAGCTTCGAGCCGACATCGGGCCACCGGCCCGCGCCCGGCCGGGTCCGGTCCGTGCCGGGCACCCACCGGGCGTACGTGGCGGGATCACCCAGCACGCACCACACCGCGTGTGGCGGCCGCTCCACCAGGACGTGTCGGATGGCCATGGTCGTCCTCCTCGCTCCCCGATCGCCCGCAGGGCCCTCCCCCCGGTGATGGCCCTCCTTGGCGGCTGCCCGGAAACGCACCCTTCGTACCCACCCTGGGCGCCAGCTTTGCGGCGGCCCGGCTGCAGTGCCCTGCCACCAGGCGGGCTATCGACAACTCACCCTGCGGCACGCCTGCCCCGGCGGCCAGCACGGCGCCGCGATACTGCCCAAACTACCCACGCCGATCAGCGCGAGGGTTTCAGGCCGGCACCAGCGGTTAGCCGCGTCAACGGGCGCTTCACGCCGCGCCGAACGGGCCAGAGCCGGATCAGGAGGAGCAGGACGATGAAGGTTGCCGACTACCTGTTGCAGCGCCTGCGGGAGTGGGACGTCGAGTACGTCTTCGCCTACCCCGGGGACGGCATCAACGGGCTGCTCGCCGCCTGGGGTCGCGCGGAGGACCAGCCGCGGTTCATCCAGGCCCGGCACGAGGAGATGGCCGCCTTCGAGGCGGTCGGCTACGCGAAGTTCTCCGGCCGCACGGGAGTGTGCGCGGCCACCTCCGGCCCGGGTGCGATCCACCTGCTGAACGGCCTGTACGACGCCAAGCTCGACCACGTCCCGGTGGTCGCGATCGTGGGTCAGACGGACCGCAGCGCGATGGGCGGCTCGTACCAGCAGGAAGTCGACCTGCTCGCCCTCTACAAGGACGTGGCCTCGGAGTTCTGCGAGATGGTCACCGTCCCCGCCCAGCTGCCCAACGTGCTGGACCGGGCCCTGCGAGTGGCCGCGACCCGCCGCACGGTCACTGCGGTGATCATCCCGGCCGACGTGCAGGAGCTCGACTACGAGCCGCCGACGCACGCGTTCAAGCAGGTCCCCTCCAGCCTCGGGATCCCGCACTATGCTCCCGTCCCCGCCGACGAGGACCTTGCGCGGGCGGCGGAGATCCTCAACGCGGGTGAGAAGGTCGCGATGCTGATCGGGCAGGGCGCCCGACACGCCCGCCCCGAGGTCGAGCAGGTCGCCGATCTGCTCGGCGCCGGGGTGGCCAAGGCGCTGCTCGGCAAGGACGCGCTGCCGGACACCCTGCCGTATGTGACCGGCTCGATCGGCCTGCTCGGCACCCGCCCCTCGTACGAGATGATGCGCGACTGCGACACGCTTCTCGTGGTGGGCTCCAGCTTCCCCTACACCCAGTTCCTGCCCGAGTTCGACCAGGCGCGGGCGGTGCAGATCGACCTCGACCCGTCCCTGGTCGGGCTGCGCTACCCGTTCGAGGTCAACCTCGTCGGTGACGCGGGCGAGGCGCTGCGCAGGCTGATCCCGCTGCTGGAACGCAAGGTGGACGGCACATGGCGTAAGACCGTGGAGGACAACGCGGCGCGCTGGTGGGAGGTCATGCAGCGCCGCGCCGAGGTCTCCGCCGACCCCGTCAACCCCGAGTACGTCGTCCATGCCCTGGACGCGCTGCTTCCCGAGAACGCGATCGTGGCTGCGGACTCCGGATCGGCGGCGAACTGGTACGCCCGGCACCTGCGCTTCCGCGGCGGCATGCGCGGCTCGCTGTCGGGGACGCTGGCGACCATGGGGCCCGGAGTGCCGTACGCGATCGGCGCGAAGTTCGCCCACCCGGACCGGCCGGCGATCGCGATCGTCGGCGACGGCGCCATGCAGATGAACGGCCTCGCGGAGCTGATCACCGCCGCGAAGTACTACCGGGAGTGGTCCGACCCGCGCATGATCGTGGCGGTTCTGAACAACCACGACCTGAACCAGGTCACCTGGGAGATGCGGGCGATGCAGGGCGCACCGCAGTTCGAGCCCTCGCAACGCCTGCCCGATCTGCGCTACGCCGAGATCGCCGCTCTGTTCGGTCTTGACGGCGTGCGGGTGGAGCGGCCCGAGGACGTGGAGCCGGCGTGGCGTCAGGCGCTCGCATCCGACCGGCCGTTCGTCATCGACTTCCGCACCGACCCGGCGGTCCCGCCGATCCCGCCGCACGCCACCTGGGAGCAGATCAAGGCCGCCGCCGAGTCGGTACTGAAGGGCGACAGCGATCGCACCGCGGTGGTCCGCCAGGGCATGAAGGCCAAGATCCAGGAGTTCCTGCACGGCAGCGGAGGGAACTGACCGATGACCGAGCATCAGGAGGTGGACTTGGCCGCGCTCGAGCGGGCACTGCGCACCGAGGTGGACGGCGAGGTCCGCTTCGACGCGGGCAGTCGCGGCGCGTACGCGACCGACGGCTCGAACTACCGCCAGGTCCCTCTTGGTGTGGTGGTGCCGCGCACGGTCGAAGCCGGCGCCAACGCGGTGGCGGTCTGCTCCCGTTTCGCCGCGCCGGTGCTCTCGCGCGGTGGCGGCACCAGTCTCGGGGGTCAGTGCACCAACGAAGCCGTGGTCGTCGACTGGACCAAGTACTGCAACCGCCTGCTGTCGGTGGACCCGCAGGCGCGGACCTGTGTGGTCGAGCCGGGCATCGTCCTGGACGAACTGAACCGCCAGCTCGCGCCGCACAACCTGATGTTCGGGCCGAAGCCGTCCACGCACAGCCACTGCGCGCTGGGCGGCATGATCGGCAACAACAGCTGCGGGGCCTCCGCGCAGGCGTACGGCAAGACCGTCGACAACCTCCGCCGGCTGGAAGTCCTCACCTACGAGGGCGCCCGGTTCTGGGCCGGCCCCACCAGCGATGAGGAGTACGCGCGGATCGTGGCCGAGGGCGGGGCGAGGGCCCGGCTGTACCAAGGGCTGCGGGACGTCACCGGTCGCCATCTCGCCGAGATCCGGCGCGGCTACCCGAAGATTCCGCGTCGCGTCTCGGGTTACAACCTGGACTCCCTGCTGCCGGAGAACGGCTTCGACGTCGCCCGGGCGCTCGTGGGCAGCGAGGGCACGCTGGTGACCGTCCTGCACGCGGAACTGGAGCTGGTCGACGTACCGGCCGCCGAAGCGCTGCTGGTCCTGGGCTTCGACGACATCTACGCCGCCGCCGACGCCGTCCCCCAGCTGCTGGAGCACGGCCGGCCCAGCCAGCTGGAGGCGATCGACGGGCGGATGGCGCAGCTGATGCGCGAGGAGCACGCCTACCTGGACTCGCTGGAGCGCCTGCCCGAGGGCGACAGCTGGCTGCTGCTGCAGTTCACCGCAGACACGAAGGAGGAGGCCGACGAGCAGGCGTACGAGCTGCTGCGGGCGCTGGGCCGCGATGAGGACGACGCATCGGTGGCGCTCTCCGACGATCCGGCCCGGGAACAGGAGATGCTCAAAGCCCGGGAGGCGGGTCTTGGTGTGACCGCCCGGCCGCCGGACGGCTCCGAGACCTGGGAGGGCTGGGAGGACTCCGCCGTCGCCCCGGAACGGCTGGGCGACTACCTGCGTGACCTGGAGCGGCTCTTCGGCCGGTACGGCTACCAACAGGCCTCCCTGTACGGGCACTTCGGGCAGGGCTGCGTGCACACGCGGATCCCGTTCCGGCTGCGCGAGGGCAAGGGCATCGAGGCGTTCAGGGCGTTCCTGTTCGACGCGGCCGACCTCGTGGCCTCTTATGGCGGGTCGCTGTCGGGCGAGCACGGCGACGGGCAGGCCCGCGGCGAACTGCTGCCGCGGATGTTCGGACAGCCGCTCGTCGACGCCATGGGCGAGGTCAAGGCGCTGTTCGACCCGGACAACCGGATGAACCCCGGCAAGGTAATCCACCCCCGTCGTGTCGACGACAGCCTGCGCCTGGGCGCCGACTGGCGGCCCGTGCCCCGGGAAACCCACTTCGCGTTCGCCGACGACGGCCACGACTTCGGCCGTGCGGTGCTGCGCTGCGTGGGCGTCGGCAACTGCCGTACCCACCAGGGCGGGGTGATGTGCCCCTCCTACCGGGCCACCCGCGAGGAGGAGCACTCCACCCGCGGCCGGGCGCGGCTGCTGTTCGAGATGCTGGGCGGCCACGACGACTCGCCCGTCACCGGCGGATGGCGTTCCACCGCAGTCCGCGACGCACTCGACCTGTGCCTGGCCTGCAAGGGCTGCAAGTCCGACTGCCCGGTCGGGGTGGACATGGCCACCTACAAGGCCGAGTTCCTCGCCCACCACTACCAGGGCCGACTGCGCCCGGCCGCTCACTACACGATGGGCTGGCTTCCGTTGTGGGCACGGCTGGCCCGCACGGCGCCGGGCCTGGCCAACGCCACGCTGCACGCCCCAGGCCTCGGGCGGCTGGGAAAGCGGCTCGCCGGTATCGACCCACGCCGCGCCGCGCCGGTTTTCGCCCCGGCCTCGTTCCAGGAGTCCTGGCGCCGGGCCGGTCGGCCGGAGCCCGACCCGCGCGATCCGCGCACCGTGCTGCTGTGGCCGGACACCTTCACCAACCACTTCCACCCCCACATCGCCGACGCCGCGGTCCGGGTCCTGGAGGACGCCGGCTTCCACGTCGCCGTCCCCGCCGGGCCGGTGTGCTGCGGCCTGACCTGGATCTCCACCGGGCAGCTCGCCACAGCCCGCCGCGTCCTGACGCGCACCACCCACGTGCTACGGCCGTGGCTGGAGGCCGGCACACCCATCGTCGGCCTCGAACCCTCCTGCACGGCCGTCTTCCGCGCCGACGCCCCCGACCTGCTCGCCGACGACCAAGACATCCAGCGCCTGGCCGCGCAGACACGCACCTTCGCCGAACAACTCGTCAACCACACCCCGGACGGCTGGCAACCGCCACGGACCAGCCGGGCAGCGACCGTACAGACCCACTGCCACCAGCACGCGATCCTCGGCGCCGACCCGGACCGCGAACTGATGCGCCGCGCCGGCATCGACGCCGACGTCCTGGACGCCGGCTGCTGCGGCCTGGCCGGCAACTTCGGCTTCGAGCGGGGGCACTACGACCTGTCCCAGGCGATCGCCGAGCAGGGCGTCCTGCCCGCCGTACGCGATACCGCCCCCAGCGCCTTCGTCCTCGCCGACGGCTTCAGCTGCCGCACCCAGATCGACCAGGCCGCCACCGGACGACACGCGCTGCACCTCGCCGAAGCCCTCGCGCTGGCGATGGACGGGCCGCCTCCCAGCGACCTCCCCGAGATGGCAGTCCCGCGCCCGCAACCCCGCCCCGCGCCGGCCCGGCTGCTGGCCGCCGGGGTCGCGGGCGGGCTGACCGGCCTGGCCGCGGCAGCCGTTCTCGCCGCCCGAAACCGCGCCCGGAGGACACCATGAAGCCGGCCACCCAAGCGTGGGAGTCCCTGCGCGAACGGCTCCACCGCGAGGCCCGCGCCTACACCGGTGGCGGCGACCGTCCGCTCGCCGCCTGCACCGGCGCCATGGGCGTCTATGCCACCACCGTGCTGGGCCTCACCGCCGCCGCACGCGCCACCCGCCGCGAGCTGCCGAACCCGAGCCCGTGGGCGGTCACCCTGCATGCGCTGGCCACCCACCAGCTCGGCTACCTGATCGCCAAGGACCCCGTCACCAGCCCGTCTCGCGCGCCGCTTCGAGGGCACCTCCGGTCCGGCCGAACTGGAGGAGGACATGTGCGGCGCTCGAGCCCGCAAGGCGATCAGCGAGCTGGTCAGCTGCCCATTCCGCGCCGGCCTGTGGGCCGCCGGGTCCGTCTTCGCCCCGCGCACAAGTCGGCTCGCCACCCCAACCCTGGCCGCCCTGGCCGCGGCCGACTTCCTACAGTTCGCGCGTGTGGCCGCCCAGCACGCAGCCGAGGAGACGCCATGACCTCCGGATCGACGCCGACCGTCGACGCCCTGCAGGTGTGGGTGCTTGATTTCCCCACCGACGCCCCGGAGGCCGACGGCACCGCCCACTGGGACACCACCACCATGGTCCTCGTGCGGGCGCTCTCGGAGAGCGCCCGCGGATACGGCTGGACCTACGGGTCCGCCGCCTGCGCACTCGTCATCACCGAACTGCTGGCAGACCACGTCGTGGGCCGCAGCGCCTTCGATGTACCAGCCGCCAACGAGGCCATGCACCGCGCGCTGCGCAACGCCGGACGCCCCGGCATCGGCGGCTACGCCCTGTCCGCCGTCGACATCGCCCTGTGGGACCTCAAGGCCCGCCTTCTCGAACTGCCCTTGGCCGACCTGCTCGGACGAGCCCGCGACGGTGTGCCCGTCTATGGCAGCGGCGGATTCACCAGCTACGACGGCCGGCAGATGGAAGTGCAGCTGCGCGGCTGGACCGAGAAGGACCGCATTCCCCGCGTCAAGATCAAGATCGGGGAGGAGTGGGGAACCCGCGAGGGACGGGACCTTGCCCGCATTCAGCGGGCCCGTGAGATCATCGGGCCCGGCGTGGAACTCTACGTGGACGCGAACGGCGCCTACTCCGCCAAACAGGCGATCCGGCTCGCCAAGCGCTTCGAGGACTCCGATGTGCGCTGGTTCGAGGAGCCCGTCTCCTCCGACGACCTCGCCGGCCTGGCCCGGGTCCGCGCAGCCATCACAGCGGACGTCGCCGCCGGCGAATACGGCTTCACCCTGCCCTACTTCGCCGCCATGGCCCCCACGGTCGACTGCCTGCAGGCCGATGCCACCCGCTGCGGCGGCATCACCGTGTGGCTCCGCGCGGCCGCTCTGGCCCAGGCCCATGGCCTGGAGCTGTCCGGCCACTGCGCCCCGCACGTCCACGCCCACGCCTCGGCCGCCGTGCCCAACCTGCGCCACCTGGAATGGTTCCACGACCATGTCCGCATCGAGAACCTCCTCTTCGACGGAACCCTCGACCCCGCGGGCGGCGAGCTCCATCCCGGCGCGGACGACACGCCCGGCCACGGCGTGGTCCCCCGCAACGACGTGCTCGAACGCCACAGCCGCACCGCCTACGCAGGACCGGCCAACAACTGATAGTCACCGAACCTGCAACACCACGGTCGGCAAGCCGAAGCTGCTTATCCCCGCAGGAGTCAGTCTTGATCACTACGCGCCCGGCCAACCCGCCCCCGCGCCCGGCCACTCCACCCCGGCGCCACGCCCGCTCCCCCAGCCGCCAGCACGACCACGACCGACCACCACAGGGAGAACCGAGTGCCTCACCCCACTGGCCCCCCGAACCCGCACGCGCTACGTGACTACGCTCTGCTGGCCGACGGTCGGCGCGGGGCCCTCGTGGGGCCGCGCGGCGACATCGTGTGGATGTGCGCGCCAGCCTGGGACAGCGACGCCGTCTTCGCCGGCTTGATCGGCGGGCCCGGCTGGTTCACCGTCACCCCCACCGGCCCGTACGTGTGGGGCGGCTACTACGAGGCCGGCAGCCTGATCTGGCGCAGCCGCTGGGTCACCCCCGGCGGCATCGTCGAATGCCGCGAAGCCCTCGCCCACCCCGGCCAGGCACACCGCGCAGTGGTTCTGCGCCGGATCACGGCCGTGGACGGCCCGGCCGAGTTGGCGGTGGGGCTGCAGGTGGCCGCCGGATTCGGCGAGCACCCGCTGCGGAAGATCAAGCGGGACGAACATGGGCACTGGACGGCGCGTGCCGGCGACCTGCACCTGCGCCTGACCGGCCTGCCTCACGCGAAGGCCGACGAGAGCGGCGGCCATCCGCAGGTGCACGCCGTACTCCGGCTGGAACCGGGTGACCATCACGATCTCCTCCTGGAGTTCTCCGACCGGCCGCTGGAGCAGCCGGAGCCGGCCCGGGATCTGTGGCGGGCGACCGAGACGGCGTGGGCCGAGCAGGTGCCCGATCTCGCGGGCATGCTCGGTCGGCGCGACGCCCGGCACGCGTATGCGGTGCTGCGCGGGATGACCGGCCCCGGTGGCGGCACCGTGGCCGCGGCGACCACCAGCCTCCCGGAGCGGGCGGAGCAGGGCCGCAACTACGACTACCGGTACGTGTGGATCCGCGACCAGGGCTACATCGGCCAGGCCGTGGCCGCCGCCGGGCTGCACCCGCTCCTGGACGACTCGGTGCGGTTCGTCACCGCCCGCCTCTTCGAACACGGCCCCCGTCTCGCGCCCGCCTACACTGCCGCCGGCGGCCCTGTCCCGGATCCGCGCACCCTGGACCTGCCCGGCTACCCGGGCGGGTTCGACGTGGTCGGCAACCGCGTCAACCGGCAGTTCCAGCTCGACGGCTTCGGGGAGAGCCTGCTGCTGCTCGCCGCGGCCGCCCGCCACGACATGCTGGACGCCGCGGGCTGGGGTGCCGCTCGGATCGCCGCCGACGCGATCGCCGCCCGCCACGGCGAACGCGACGCCGGGATCTGGGAACTCCACCCGGACCGGTGGGCGCACAGCCGGCTGACCTGCGCGGCCGGGCTGCGCGCCATCGCCACCGCACACCCGGCGGCGGGCCGCGGCCTCGCGGCCAACTGGGAGGCGCTCGCGGATCGGATCACCGCCGAGGCCGACCGTGACTGCCTGCACCCCACGGGCCGCTGGCAGCGGTCCCCGGCCGACCCCGGCGTGGACGCCTCACTGCTGCTGCCGGCCCTGCGCGGCGCGCTGCCCGCCGATGACCCCCGTACCCGCGCCACCCTCGACGCCGTGCTGGCCGACCTTGGCCAGGACCACTACTGCTACCGGTTCCGCCACGACCAGCGCCCGCTCGAGGACGCCGAGGGCGCGTTCCTGCTGTGCGGCTTCCTCGTCGCCCTCGCCCAGCACCAGCAGGGCAACGCCGTCGAAGCGGTGCGCTGGTTCGAACGCAACCGCGCCGCCTGCGGACCACCCGGGCTGTACGCGGAGGAGTTCGACATCGCCCAGCGTCAGCTGCGCGGCAACCTTCCCCAGACCTTCGTCCACGCCTTGATGCTCGAAGCCGCCGTTCGCCTGGTGGCCGATCTCTGACCGGCAGGGGCCGAAGGTGTCGAATCGGGCCGATAAGGCAGTCGCCCGATGGCCCTGGACGGTGTCCTGGTCGCGTAACCCGGTGTCCCCTGGGCGGCGGCCGGGTAGCCGCGCAGCCGAAGGGAGCACGAAGCGATGACCGAGTACGGTTACTTCCTGTCCTGCGAGGAGTTCACCCCTGCCGAGCTGCTTGACCAGGCCCGGCGCGCCGGGCAGGCGGGCTTCACCCGTCTGGCGATCTCCGACCACTTCCATCCGTGGAACGACGCCCAGGACAACAGCCCCTTCGTCTGGTCGATGATCGGCGCTCTGTCCCAGACCACCAACCTGCCCGTCACCACCCTGGTCACCTGCCCGACGATCCGCCTGCACCCGGCGGTGACCGCGCAGGCGGCGGCCACATCCAGCATCCTGCTGGGCGACCGCTTCGCCCTGGGCGTCGGCACCGGCGAGGCGCTGAACGAGCACGTCCACGGGGACCGGTGGCCGTCCTTCGCCGAGCGAGCCGACATGCTGGAGGAGGCGATCGGCGTGATGCGGGAGCTGTTCACAGGCCGGCCGGTCAGCCACCGCGGCCGCCACTACACCGTGGACAACGCCCGCCTCTACACCACGCCCGAGCGGCCCCTGCCGATCCATGTCTCCGGGTTCGGGCCGAACGCGGCCGAGCTGGCCGGCCGGGCCGGCGACGGCTTCGTCACCATGACCCCCGACGGTGACCTCGCCGAGGCGTTCCGCCGCGGTGGCGGCGTGGGCAAGCCGGTGGTCGGCGGTGTGAAGGTCTGCTGGAGCAGCGACCAAGACAAGGCCGTCGACACCGTCCACCGAGCTGCTGCCCGGCGAACTCGCCCAGCTCCTGCCCACTCCCGCACATTTCGAACAGGCCAGCCAGCTGGTCACCCGCGAGATGGTCGCCGACGCCGTCACCTGCGGCGACGACCCTGATGAGCACGCACAGACCATCCAGGCCTACACCGATGCCGGCTTCGACGAGGTGTACGTCGGCCAGATCGGCCCCGACCAGGAAGCCTTCTTCGACGCCTACCGGCAGCACGTCCTGCCCGCCCTGCGATCCTGACCGCCGCGGCCCGACCGTTTCGCCACCGCGATGAGGACGGACACAGACAAGGAAACGACGGCTCAGTGTGGTTGTGGGAGCATGACCGAACGCGGTCGAGGTCGGCGGGACAAGCGGTCGCATCGTCGCCCGGATGCGCGACGCCGCCGCGCAGCGCTGTGTCACGGAAGGTCGAGATGGGCGAAGTGTGGCGCGCCGTCTTCGTGCAGGTGGAGGGTGACGTCCAGGGGTGGTTGGAGCCAGCGCACGACCTGGTCGGGCACGCGACCATCGCGTGCGGTGACAAGGTGCCCCGGCAGGCGCTCGGCGATCGCCCGGGCCTGCTCCTGGTCGAGTTCGGCGGTGACCGCGCGATGGTCGCCCCAGACAACCAGCAGGCGCCTGGGCTGCTCGAGCGGGCCGAGAACACCAACGACAGCGGCGGGCTGCGGCTCCAACGGCGGTCCTTCCCGTACACGCGCGGCTGGGCAACATCCAGCCCAGGGGCTCACCCGTTGATGATGCCCCTGGCGAATCCCGCGTGCCATCCCGTCGGTATCCCGCGTTGCATGGCAGCGAAAGCCGGCCCCCGGGCCGGGCCGGGACGTGTGGAGCTGCGGGAGGCGGGGCGGCCCGGCCCGGACGGAGGTTTGCATCCGCGCTGAGCGGACAGTCGCCTCGCATGACATCCCATATCCACACCGTGCGCACCGTGGTGGTCACCGGTGCCAGCGGCGGCATCGGCCGGGCGAGCGCCGCCGCCTTCGCGGCCCGCGGTGACCGTCTCGCGCTGATCGCCCGCGGCCGCGGCGGCCTCGAGGCCGCGGTACGGCAGGCCGAGCAGGCCGGCGCGGCGAAGGTCGTCGCGATCACGACGGACGTCGCCGACCCCGACGCCGTCGAGGCCGCCGCGCAGCGCGCGGAGGACGAGCTCGGGCCGATCGACGTGTGGGTCAACGACGCGTTCGCCTCCGTGTTCGCCCCGTTCACCGAGATCACCCCCGAGGAGTTCCGGCGAGTCACCGAGGTCTCCTATCTGGGGTACGTGTACGCCACGCGGGCGGCTCTGAAGCGGATGCTGCCTCGCGACCGGGGCGTGATCGTGCAGGTCGGTTCGGCGATCGCCTATCGGGGCATCCCGCTGCAGAGCGCCTACAGCGGCGCCAAGCACGCCCTCCAGGGTTGGCATGAGGCGCTGCGATGCGAGCTGCTGGCCTCCGGGACCCGGGTACGCACGACGATGGTGCAGATGCCGGCGGTGAACACCCCGCAGTTCGACTGGGTGCGCTCCCGGCTGCCCGAGCGGGCGCAGCCGGTGCCGCCGATCTACCAGCCGGAGGTCGCCGCCCGCGCGGTGCTCTTCGCAGCCGATCACCCGGGGCGGCGCGAGTACTGGGTCGGCGGCAGCACGGTGGCCACGCTGCTCGCGAACGCGGTCGCGCCCGCCCTGTTGGACCGGTACCTGGCACGCACCGGTTTCGCGTCGCAGCAGAGCGGCGAGCGCCGGCGCGCCGATGCCCCGGACAACCTGTTCACACCGGTCGACAACTGGCAGGACTTCGGGGCCCACGGACGCTTCGACGACCAAGCACGCACCCGAAGCGTGCAGCAGTGGGCCGCCCAGCGCCTCGGGATGCTGGGCGGGGGCCTGTGGCGGGCAACCGGGCGGGTGACGGGTTTGCGACCGGGACCATGCGGGTTCGCATCCGGGCTGCGGGGCAGACGCGCCCCGCGGGTCCGAGCACAGCGAAGGAGCGTGTGACATGCCACGCGAATCGAGCCCCAAGCGGGAACGACAGTACGAGCACATCAGGGACAGCGCGCTGGAGCGCGGTGAGAGCGAGAAGCGGGCCAAGGAGATCGCCGCCCGCACCGTCAACAAGGAACGCGCCCGGCACGGTGAGTCGAAGACCGCCACCCGCAGCTCGGTGAAGGACATCTCCTCCAGCCGACGCGGCGGCCAGCACTCCCACAGCGGCTCCCAGGGCCCACCTACGAGCAGCTGTACAACGAGGCCAAGCAGCGCAACGTCCAGGGCCGCTCAAAGATGAACAAGAAGCAGCTCGCCAACGCCCTCGGCCGCTAGAAGGCCTTGGGCTGGAAGGAGTGGTACGCGATGGCCTCCATCCCGGTCCCGCCGGATCCCGACGTCGCCCCGATGCCGCCTGTTCCGCCGGTGCCACCCGAGCCGCCTGCGCCCCCGGTGCCGCCGGACCCGCTGGCGCCGCCCGGCTCGCCGCCACCCGGCCCGCCGACGCCGCCCGGTCGGCCGGGCGGGCCCGAGCCCGGTCCGCCGACACACCCGAAGCCCCCCGAGCCGGGCCGTCCCCGTCCGCAGGAGCCGCCCGACTGAACCACACCGCGGCTTGCCAGTACCGAAGGCGCTCGGCTGTCCGGGTGACGGACGGCGCGGCGGTCGTGCCGGAAGGGTGCCCACCCACAGCGGGTCGAAGAATGACGGTGAGTCAGATCTTCCGGAGCTGCGCGGTGGAAGGGAGGGGACGCGTGGTGCGCGGTGCGGTGGTGGAGAGCGCGGTGCGGTTCGGCGTGCTGGCAGGTGTGACGGTGGTGTCGATCAGTTCGGTCTCCCCGGTCGAGCTGCTGGTGGCCGCCGTCGCCGCGGCCGGCGGGGCATTCGCCGCGCGGCGTCTGCGGCTGGCCGCCGGCGTCGCCCCGGGCGGTGCCCAGGGCGCCGTGCGGGCTGCGGTACTGGTGCCGGCCGGCGTAGTGCGCGGCTGTGGCGTGCTCACCTCCGCTCTGGTATCGGGATCGCGGAGGGCCGGTTTCGGGCGGATCCTCCTGCGAGAGGGGGTTGGTGCGGGCTGGGCCGGTGTGCTGCTGGCCGCCTCGCCGGACACCTGCGTCGTGGAGATCCCTGAGCCGGGCGAGGTGTTGGTCCACGAGCTCGGCCCGGGGCCGGGACCGGTGGATGGCGTGGTCGCCGACGCGGAGGGCGCACCGTGAACGCGTGGGCCGCGGCCGCCCTGGTCCTGCTGGCGGCTGCGATGCCGGTGTGTCTGTGGGTGGCGGCCCGGGGCAGCGCGGTGCGACGCCTGGCGGGTGTCTGCCTGTTGTCCACCGCGGTGGGCGCGGTGTTCCTGGTGCTGCCGCAGGCCTACCAGCGCTCTTCCTACCAGGACCTGGCCCTGATGCTCGCGGTGCTGTCCCCGGCGGGCACGCTCGTCTTCACCCGCTTCGTGGTCGGCCACAGCTACGAACACGACAGCACCGGCGCGCACCGCCACGGCAGCGGGAGTGGGAGCGGGAGTGGGGTATGACGGACAGCCACGTGTTGTGGATCGAAGGGAGGATGATGGCAGGTCACGTGCTGGTGCTGGTGCTGCTGTGGGCGGGGGTCGCGTTCGTACTGCTGTCCGTGGTGGCACTGGCGCGCTTTGGGGACACGTTCTTGCGGCTGCACGCGCTCGCGCCGGCCGCGTGCGCGGGGGTGCCGCTGATCGCGGCGGCGGTGGCCGCCGATCAGGGCGCGGGACGAGCCGCGGTGAAGACGCTGCTGATCGGCCTGCTGTTTGCTGCCGGTGGCACGGTGACCACGATCGCCCTGGGCAAGGCCTCCTGGCAGGCCGAGCGGCGGGAGCGGGAGTGAGCGAGTGGCTGGTCGGCGTGGCGGTCGCGTTCGTGGTGCTCGCGGCCACCGTAGCGGCGCTCTGCCGGGACCCGGCCCGCCAGGCCGTGATGCTGGCCGTCCTGGGGCTCGGCCTGTCTGTGCTGTTCGCGGTGCTGCAGGCTCCCGACGTGGCGCTCTCCCAGCTGGCGGTCGGCACCGCGCTGACCCCGCTGCTGATCCTCCTCACCGTCCGTAAGGTGACCCGGCGCCCCACGAGCGGCGGCGACGACGGTGACGGCAAGGACCAGAGCCGGTGACCGCCCGCACCCGGCTGGTGATGTTCCTGGTCGCCACCACGGTGATCGCGGCCTTCTTCACCGCCGCCTGCACCGAGGTACCGCGCTTCGGCTCCGACTTCCACCCATACGGCCAGCGTGCGGTGACGGCGGCGCTCGCCCACCGCACGGCGAACGTCGTCTCCTCGGTCAACTTCGACATCCGAGCGTTCGACACTCTCGGCGAGGAGTCGATCCTATTCACCACCGTGCTCGGCGCCACCCTGCTGTTGCGTCTGGCCCGGGACGAGCGAGAGCACCCACCGGCAGCGGAGCGGGTGCTGCCCACCACCCGGCTGTTCGGCACGGTGCTTATGCCCATCACCCTGGTTGTCGGGGTGTACATCGTCGCGCACGGGCAGCTTTCGCCCGGCGGCGGATTCCAGGGCGGCGTGGTGCTGGCCACCGCCCTGCACCTGGCCTACGTCGCCGCCGACTACCGCGTACTGGAGAGGATCCGCCCGCTCACGGTACTCGACGTGGCCGACTCCCTGGCAGCGGCCTCCTTCACGATCATCGGGCTGGCCGGCCTGATCGCGGGTGGCGCGTTCCTGAAGAACGTGCTGCCGCTGGGCACGTTCAACCAGATCACCTCCGGCGGCACCCTGCCGGTGCTGAACGCCGCCGTCGGCGTCGAGGTCGCCTCCGGGCTGATCGTCCTGCTCGCGCACTTCCTCGACCAGGCCGTCGAGATCACCGATTCCGATAGTCAGGAGGCGCACTGAATGGGGATCTGGGTCTACCTGGCCGCCGGCTGGGTCCTTCTCGTCGCCCTCTACGGCCTGGTCACCAGCCGCAATCTCATCCACGCCATCGGCTGCCTCGCCGTCGCCCAGTCCTCCACCTACCTACTGCTCCTCGCCGTCGGCTACCGGCGCGGCGCGACCGCCCCCGTCTACTCCGACCTCATCCCCGGCACGCGGCCGGTCGTCGACCCCGTCGTGCAAGCCCTGGCCCTGACCGACGTCGTCGTCGGCGCCACCGTCACCGCCCTGCTGCTCGCCCTGACCATCCAGCTGCGCAAACGCCACCACACCGTCGACCCACAGGGCCTCACCGGCCTCAAAGGCTGACATGGCATCCGGGAACCTGCTGCCGCTGGCCGTGGCCATCCCGCTGCTGGGCGCCGCGTTCCTCGCCGTCGCCGGCCGCCGCCTGCCGCGCCTTGGTTGCGACGCCTTGGCCACCACCATCGCCACCCTGGAGGTGGTGTGCCTGACCCTGCTCTGGACTCGCACCGGCAGCGTTGCCACAGCCCGGCTGGGCGGCTGGGCCGCTCAGGTGGGGATCGTATTGATCGCCGATCCGATCGGTGCGGGCCTGGCCCTGCTGGTCGCCGTCCTCGTCCTCGCCGTGGTCGTCTACTCCTGGCGGTACTTCGAGGAACCCGCGGGCGAACGCGCCGGGATCTTCCCCGCGCTCCTGCTGCTGTTCGAGGCGGGCATGGCCGGCTTCGCCCTCACCGGCGACCTGTTCAACGCCTTCGTCTTCTTCGAGCTCATGGGCGCCGCCGCGTACGCGCTGACCGGCTACCGCATCGAGGACCCCCGTCCCCTGCAGGGGGCACTCACCTTCGGCATCGTGGATTGGGTCGAGGCCATCGTGCGGGCCCGCCACGGCCCCGTATCGCGGCAGAATTCGAGCGCGAGCCGGTATGGGCCCGTGACTTCGCCGACCTCTCGTATGAGGGCCGACGGCTGTTCAGTGAACTGTTCGGGACCTTCCTGCTCGTCCTGGCCGGTGGCGGAGCCGCGGTCCTGAAGGCAGTCACCCACGGTCAGATCGGGCGCGGCGCCGCTGTGACAGCGCCGGGGCTGACCGTGTTGGCCGTGATCCTCTTCATGGGAGCGGTCTCCGGTGCGCACGCCCACATCCTGCGCGGCCCCGGCGGATCCCGAGCCGCGCCGCCCAGGGCGCACTTCGACCACCCACCACCAAGCACCGCTGACGGGGGTCACAGTGACGCCACATGCCCGCGCATCGCCTCGTCGAAGTCGAGCGATTGCGCCGGGGCGGGCGGCTCCCCGCTTGCATGAGCGGTTCGCGCGTCTGCTGGGGCCGGGGCTTGGCGGTGTGTCACCAGTAGTGGCGGCGGCCGCCGACGGCGTGTCCCACCAATCCCAGGATCCACAAAATGGCCCCGATGACCAGCAGGACGATCCCGATCATCCACAGGAAGCCGAGGTGGAGCAGAAACCCGACGACAAGCAGGATGATTCCGAGGACGATCATGGTGTCCTCCGATCTCGCAGACAACTCTAGCCACACATCTTTCCCGCAGTGGCCTGGGCAAACGACTGAGGGCGGGTCCCGTGCGCTCACTTTTGCGGGATCTGGGCCGCGATCCGGCTGTGTCGGTCGCCTCGGTGTCCTGCTCTCGCGAAGCCTAACCCGCGAGTGCAGCTCCGACGGACACTGGGCACCGGGCCTGCCTGCCCGGTACCTGTTGTCGAGGGCGGCTGTCCGCAGCACGCTGCACAGGGTGTCCCAGTGACGACGGTCAGGGGTTCACGCTGAAGGGGTCTGGAGTTGCCCCGGTCTGACAGACACAGATGGGCTTGCGGGCTATGCGACCGCGTAGAGCACTCTATGTGGCGTCTTCGCGGTGTGACGGCGTTCGAACTCGGCGGGGCTGAGCTGGCCGTTCGCCGAATGGCGACGCCGGGGGTTATAGAAGCCCTCGATGTAGGCGAAGAGGGCCTGCTCAGCGTGATGGCGGGTGGGGAAGGTGGTGCGGTCGATGAGTTCCGTTTCCCGGGCTACGTGGGTTTCCGGATCGCCGCAGGTGTTGATCTGGACGGTAGGGCCACAGCGCCGGGGTGGGGGCGTACAGCACGTCGTACAGGTCCAGTTGGACCGCCGGTCGTTGCCTTCGGCCGTTGGGTCCAGGGCCACTCTTGCCATCACGCCACGTCCACGAGCGCCCCACACTCAGGCCGACGCGCGGCACGTGGAGCGCCGAGCATCGGCCTGACTGGACCACGCTGTTGCCGAAACATCGGGTCAGTGCTGGTGCCGTGTGACTCGTGGCTTTGTTGCTAGGCTCGCGGCTGCGTATGAGCCGCCTGAGGAGGCCGACTCATCTCTGGTCCTCCTCATCCTCATAGTCCTCGTCCTCGTCGTCTTCCTGGCGCTCGCCGTCCTCCGCATCCTCCTCTTCGTCGGCTTCTCCGCCGTCGTCGTACTCTTCTTCCTCCTCTTCGTCGGCTTCCTCGTCTCCGTCGTCGTACTCTTCTTCCTCCTCGTCTTCGGCTTCCTCGTCTCCGTCGTCGTACTCGTCCTCAGGTTCGTCCTCGTCGTACTCGTCGTCGGGCTGTTCGTTCTGGTCTGCTTCCTCCTCTTCCATGGCCTCCTCGTGGGTGCGGACGACCTCCCCGTCGCGGATCTCGCCGCGCCAGCCCTTCGCCTCGTCGTTGCTGAGGGAGACATGCCGCTGGAAGTTCTTGAAGTCCAGGCGCAAACGGCGGCCCTGGGCTCGCCAGATGTTCCCGGTCTTCTCGAAGAGCCCCGAGGGGTAGTACTCCACAGCGAGAACGACGCGGGTGAGGGTCGGTGTCAGTTCGTGGAAGCTCACGGCCCCACGGGTACTGCCCTTGGCGCCTTGTGACGTCCACACGATGCGTTCGTCCGGCACCTGCTCCTGGACGGTTGCCTTGAAGCCGCGCTTCGAAGGCCCGACCTTGACCTTCCAGTCGGTGGTCACCTCGTCGACCTGCGAGACGTCCTGCACGCCCTTGGCGAACCCGCTGAAGTCCTGGTACTGCGTCCAGTGGTCGTACACGGTCCGCACCGGCAGGCCGATGTCGAGGACCTCGACCATGTTCATAACCTTCTTGCCAGCCTTGCGGCCGGCCTTGCCGCCGCCGAAGACACCCTTGAGCTTGTCGACGACCTTGTCCTTGACACTCTTGGCCTTCTCTGCCACGAACGCTTTGGGTGGTGATTCCCCCTGCAGGACGCGGCCGCCCACCTTGGGCAGCACACCACCGCTCTCCGCGACATCAGTGAGCTGGCCTGTGAGGTCTTTGACCTTGTTGCCGGCTTTCTCGACCAGGTGTTCCATCTGGGCGCCGAGGAATTTGACGGCTTCCCCTCGAAGCCGGTCGACGCCTGAGACCTCGGGGGGCTCCTGTTGTTCCGTCCTGGCCATGGCCTACCTCCGCCGGGTGGACCGCGCGGGTGCCTTGGCCGCGCTGCTCTTGCCCGCTGCGGTCCTCTCGACCGGGGCCTTCTTCGCCGGCGCGGCCGCCTTCGTTCCCGCAGCCTTGGTGGCGGCGGTCTTCGCGGGGGCGGCGCGTGTCGACGACCGCTTGGCCGGGGGCGCTGTCTTCGCGGGAGACTTCTTCGCCGCCGGAGTCGTCTTCTGCTCGCGAACCGAGGCCTTCTTCGCCGGCGTGCGTGCGGACGGCGACTTCGATGCGGCCTTGGAGGCGGTCGAAGCGGCGCGCCGGCGGGAGGGGCGCTCGTCGGCCGTGGGGGCGACGCGGCGGCGTGCAGGGCGCTCCCGATGCGGTTCTTCCTCCGGCTCCTCCTCTGCCTCGGCTTCGTCCTCTTCCTCTGGCGCCTCGTCTTCGGCTTCGTCCTCTTCCTCCGGTTCCTCCTCGTCCACGTACTCTTCTTCGTCCTCATCACCCTCCGACTCTTCGTCTTCGGGCTGCTCGTACTCTTCCTCCTCGTCGGATGGCTCTTCCTCTCCTTCTCCCTCTTCCTCCTGCGGCTTCGGTTTGCCGATGTTCAGCGTGCGCTCCCTGAGGGAGTCGGCGAACTGCCCGATACGGCGGTCGGCCGCGGCCGCCACGGCGTGCTTACCGGCTTCGAGCAGTTCTCCGCGGACCTGTTCGTTCAGCTCCGCCAGCTGCGGCACCTCGCCGAGCCGGCGGAGCCCCTCGGTGGCGAGCTGGCGCGGATCCAGCCCGAACCGGCGGCCGGCGAGATAGGTCGCAACGCCGAACGCAAGCCGGCCTTTCTTGGCTCGTCCGATCAGGTAGCCCCCGGCGACCGCAGCCGCAAGGGCAATTTTGGCGGTGTCTTTCATGAGGTCGTTCCTTCCGGCTCCTGTGCCCCTCCTGCCCAAGAGGCACAGGAGCCGGAGGAGCCTGGGCGAGACGGGTGTGCTGCCGAGAACCTGGGATCAGCAGCAGCTTTTCGTGGGCGCGCCTGCATATCTGCATAGGGGCCGCCGACCAGTCGCCACCCGGGCGAGCATGTGCCGCATCGAGGCGATCGGCTCACGCGCGCGGGCACACTGCGCGCGGGCTCGCAGGGCCCGCGTACCGGTGCGATTCTGCACTGGCGCTTCTACCACCAGTCTGGTCAACGCGGACGCTATTCGCATGCGGGGCGCTTCGAATCCCCACGTCGGCGGACCGGGGACGAGTGAGCCCTCAGACCTCACCAGGCGCAACCCGCCGAATATCATGAACTAGGCTGTGTTGGTGGGAAGTTCCGGAAAACACGGTACCAAGTAGCACGTCGTCTCCGAGCCCGGAAAGGAACATGGCCGCAGGCAATGACGATGGCGTCGGCGGAAGGGCTGCGTCGAGCAGCACGTCCGCAGCTCCTACCAGCGGCAGAATGTAGCCGAAGACCCACCGCGCAAAAGCGCCAGCACCGGCGGATCTCAGCGCCGAGGGCCATGGGCTACGCAGCCGAGCAGCTCGCACAACTCCTGGGCCGCGCACCAGAGTCCGTCTCGGCGCTCAAACCCATCGACGACGGCTGGCAGGCCGATGTGGAGGTGGTGGAACTGGAGCGCATCCCCGAGACGACCAGTGTGATGGCCAGGTATCGGGCAACGCTCGACGAGGAGGGCGAACTCGTGGCGTACGAGCGAATCCGCCGCTACACCCGTGGGCGGATCGACCGGCGCACCCGAGAGCCCGCTGTCCGGGCGGGCAGACAACCGCTCCGGCTGCTACGGCAGCTGTCGGGAGGCACCGTGACTGTACGGCAAGAGCAAGGGCGCGCTCAGCGGCGCCATCGAGGCTGTCACCGACTGCCTCCACCTTGGCCGCGGCAACGACGACGAGGACAAGGAACCCGCCCCGAAACGCGAGAGGCCCACCCGCCGGCCCGCCAGGCGCAGCAGCTCCTCGTTGCTGCGCTGGGAGCGGAGGTCGGCGATGGCCGGGAGGTTGAGCAGGTCGCGCAGGTCCTCGTCCGTGACCACCGGCGAGGCGTAGGTGGCGTACACGGTGACCGGCTCGCCCACCTTCACGGAGGCGACCAGATCGGCGATCCGGGCGGTCTCCAACGCCTCATTCCGCGAACACGCCGCCACCGCAAGATCCCGACGCCCACCCTTGAGCGACCACGACGCGGCGGTCGGCTCCAGCAACTCGATCGTCGGCACCAGCACCACGCGGCTCGTCTTCACCCTCATGATTCCGAGCGGCCACCCGCCGCGGCGTCCTCGTAGCATGGAGATACACGCGGCCTTCTTCGCGAAGTGGACATCGCCATGGCGGATGGCGAGGGCCTGGAACAAGGTCTGGTCCAAGATCTACTGGACCAGACGCTCACCGAGGCAGTGGAAACCCTCGGCGCGTCTTCAGGGGCCATCGTGCTGCTGGAGCACGGCGGCGAGGTACTGAGCCTTGAGGTGACGGCCGGGATCCCCCCGGAGTTCTTCAGCCCACTGCGGCACATGCGGCTGGCCACCGCGACTCCGGATCCGGTGCTCGAAGCAGTGCGCGAACGCCACCTGGTGTGGGTCAGCTCCAGCGAAGACCTGGCGCGCCGCTATCCGCACGTCGCCCTGCTCCTGCCGTATCCGCGGGCCCACGCCATCGTCCCGATCGCCACCGGGCACACTGCCTGGGGCGCCCTCGCGGTGCTGATGTCCCCCGAACGGTCGCCAGAGCTCAGCGCCTGCGAGCGCCGCACACTGACCACAGCCAGCGGTCGCATCGCGACGGTACTGCAACAGGCCGCCGACGCCGGAGCCCCCCTCCGGCCCGCATACGAGCCCCGATACATCCCCCTGACCAGCTCCGCCTCGGCCAACCCCCCGGCCGCATACCTCTCCCGCCTCCCCGACGGCGCGTGCTGCCTCGACCCACACGGACGGATCACCTTCATCGATGCCACCGCGGCCGACCTGCTGGGCGAGAGCATCCCTCACCTACTCGGCACCCGACTGCGGGAGGCGTTGCCGTGGCTGGACAATCCGGCCTACGAGCACCGGCTTCAGGATTCGGTCATCAGCCAACGGCCGACCTCGTTCACCGCGGTACGGCCACCCGACAGGCACCTACTGTTCCAGCTCTACCCTGACCGCACCGGCCTCAGCGTGCGGATCAATGCAACCGACGGCTCGCGCCCCGCGAAGGCACCGACCGATGGCGGCGCCGGGCTGGACCGTTTGAACACGATGCGTCATCTGGTACGCCTGGCCGGCGCCCTGGCGCAAGCGGCGACCGTCCGCGACATCGTCGAGCTGGTAGCCGATCATCTCCTGGTCCCCTTCCGAGCGCAGGGCTTCCTGCTCCTGATCCCCGAAGCTGGCCGAGTCCACGTCATCGGCCATCGCGGCTTCGCCCCCGAGGTGGTGGACTCCCTCGACCACACGCCCTTGACGGCGAACACTCCAAGCGTGCTGGGTCTGACTGCAGGAGTGCCGTCCTTCTTCGCCTCCCGGGAGGAATTCCGCGCGGCCTATCCGGTAAGCCCCGCCATCGACGGCGGCCTGGCCGCCTGGGCATTCCTGCCGCTGATCGCCTCCAAGCACCCCCTCGGCACGTGTGTGCTCGGCTACCAGCAGCCCCACCGCTTCACCTCCGACGAGCGCACCATCCTCACCACCCTCGGTGCCCTGATAGCACAAGCCCTGGACCGAGCTCGGCGATACGACGCCGAACATCAGCTCGCCCACGGACTCCAGGCGCGCCTGCTGCCCTACACGCTGCCGGAGATCCCCGGTCTGGACGTGGCCGCGCGTTACCTGCCCGCCAGCCACGGCGTGGACATCGGCGGCGACTTCTACGACCTCATCCGCCTGACGACTACCGAGGCCGCCGCGGTCATCGGCGACGTGCAGGGCCACAACGTCAGCGCCGCCGGGCTGATGGGCCAGGTCCGCACCGCCGTCCACGCCTACGCCGTCGCCGGCGCCACCCCCGGCGAGATCCTCGCCCGCACCAACAGGCTACTGACCGACCTTGACCCCGACCTGCTCACCAGCTGCCTGTACGCACACCTCGACCTCGCCCACCACAACACCCAGCTCGCCACCGCCGGACACCACCCGCCCTTCCTGCGCCACCCCGACCTGCACACCGAGATCCTCGACATACCGCCAGGACCCCTGCTGGGCGTGGATCCCTCAGCGTCCTACCCCACCACCGAAGTCGCCCTGCCCCCCACCACCGTCCTCGCCCTGTACACGGACGGACTCATCGAAACCCCCGGCACCGACCACGACACCAACATCACCAAGCTCGCGACAGTCCTCTCACACGCCGGCCACACCCTGGACAACATCGCCGATGCGCTCCTCGACCAAGCCCACCCATCCGGCAACCAGGGCGACGACACCGCCCTTCTACTCCTGCGCGTCCGCCCAACGCCACGCGCACCCTCGTAAACGCCACCGCCGGGCACGCCCGACCATCGGGCCACGCCGGCTTCGTCACTCGCCGCCCAGGCCAACCAGGCGCGCTATCGAGGGCCTGATCTGCGCGATGACGGCTTCGCCATTACGCCGTGCTCGGAACCGCTTCGCTGGCAGGTGCGGAGGGGTGAAAGTACTGATCCGCGGGCCGCACGGGTCTGTAAAAAAAGTTCGCTGGACAGACCCGGCCAAACCGGTGCACCCGCCGCGCGCCGTATCGCGGGTGTGTCGGATGTGTCAGCGAGTGCGGCGTCGGCTTACGCGCCGGAGCCGAACTGCGGAGACGGCCAGCGCGAGGATCAGCACGGCGACGCCGATGAACAGCAGGTAGAGCAGGCCCTTGGCGACGGCGCCGATGATGCCGAGCACGA
>NZ_BAAATR010000055.1:0-38341 GCF_039533515.1 Kitasatospora cystarginea
CCAGATTCGACAAGCGCGGCTACGTCTACCTCGGCACCGTCACCGCAGCCGCACTCGTCATCTGGCTTCGCTCGTGATCGCCAGGACACTGCCTAGGACAGCACATGTTCAAGGGTTTGGGGAGGCAGTTGGCGCCGAGGAGCGAGTCGAACTGTTCGCGGGTTTCGACAGCGCCTGTGTCAGCGGGACTACGTTTCGGGTGCTCTTACTGAGGGAGCTGTGGCTCCTGTGACGTTCGTTCGTCACCTGCGTGAAGTCCGGAGCACAGCAGGGTGAATGCCTGGAGGGCCGCCGAGGCGACGGCGTCGCGGGCGCACGCGGGCGGTTCGCCGGACATGACGCGTCGTCGGAGCTCGCGCAGAGCGGCGCGGTGCGTTCCGGCGACGGCGCCTGCGAGGAGCGCGGGCAATGCGTAGCCGGCATCGCCGGGTGTGTCTGCGGCGTTCGGCGGATGTTCGGTCAGGGCGGTTGCCAGAGCGGCCTCGATGCGTTCGCCGATCTCGCGTTCGCGGGCGCGCAGGGCCGGGCTGTCCTGGATGGCCTGCCAGAACGCGGGCGCTCCGGGCTGGAGCCCGAGCATGGGGTGGTCCTGCCGTAGGGCGGAGAGCAGGTCGTCGCGGACGGCCTCGATGGGGCAGGTGCCCGGGGTTCGGTCGCGTACCAGGGTGGCGAGGTGGTTCTCGACCTCGGCTTGGCGGTCGAAGAACAGGTCTTCCTTGGTGGGGAAGTAGTTGAACACGGTGTTGGTGGAGACGCCTGCGTGCCGTGCCACCTCGGCGACCGTGACCTGGTCGAAGCCGTGTTCCAGGAACAGAGGCAGGGCCGCGTCGGCGATCGCTGTGCGGGTCTGCTGTTTCTTGATCTCTCGAAGGCCCATGCCCCACATGATAGTGTCACCACAAATTTGGTGTGACACCATGAATTTTTGGGGGCGACGGCGTGACCATGACCTTCGGCATCTACCCTGGCGGCGTCCTGGGCGACGACCAGGGCATCATCCATCCGGTCCGACCGGACGAGCCGGACCGCATCAACGAGGCCCTCGACGAGCTCCAGGGCGACGTGGCCACGCTGGCGGTGCGCGCCTACCGCTCGTTCGCCGCCACCGTGACACCGCCGCCGCCCGCACCCGCCGATCCGCACGCCTACCTCCAGCGCGGGCGCACCCTGGACCTCGTGCTGCAGTTCCGCGAGCCGTCCGGCGAACTGGACGGCTGGCCGGAGTTCGTCCGCGAGGCCGTCCGGACCGGGGGACCTGAGCTGACATCCGTCCAGGTCTGCGAGGAGCCCAACCTCAACCTCCCCTCCGTCGACGGCAGCACCCCCAACGTCCTGAACGCGCTCGTCCAAGGCGTCGCCGCCGCCAAGCAGGAGGCCCAATCTCTCGGCCGCCATGTGGCGGTCGGCTTCAACGCCGTGCCGACCTTCGACCCCTCCGACACCTTCTGGTCCGACCTCGGCACCCTGGCCGACGCGCGCTTCCGGCAGAGCCTGGACTACGTCGGCCTGGACTTCTTCCCGGACGTGTTCCACCCCATCCCCGAGGACCAGCTGGCAGACGCCGTCACTGCGGTCCTCACGGCGTTCCGCCGCACCAGCCTGCCGCAGGCCGGCATCCCCGACAGCGTCCCGATCCGCATCTGCGAGAACGGCTGGCCCACCGGCCCCGGCCGCACCGAACAACGACAGGCCGCAGTCCTCGACACTGTCATCCGGACCGTCGCCGCCCTCGCCACCGACCTGAACATCGACGGCTACTCGCTCTTCGCCCTGCGGGACGCCGACAGCAACGACGAAGGGCTCTTCCACCACTTCGGCCTGCTGCGCGACGACTACACCCCCAAGCCGGCCTCCGCGACCTACCGGCAACTCATCAATGAAATGGGCAACCCGCCAGTCACCTCAGTTCGGTGACGCTGCGGCCCCGACGAGTCACTGAAAGCCAGACCCGCCAGATCAAGAAGTTGTCCGCCTCGATCATCCCTCGTGTCCCTGTCGACGGTCACGTTGGCCGTAGCAGCCGCCGGGCCCCGCTCGTCCAGCGGTTCAGGTGTCCAGATCGAGCGGCGTAGTCCTGCGCCTGTCGGCGACCTGCCGTGAAGCCGCCTGGATCCGAATTCGATTGCCCCTTCACGGTCAGCTGCGCATCCTGCTGGGATGCGCTTCTCCATCAACATCCCCAACTTCGGCGACTTCGCTGACCCCCGTAACGTCGCGACTGTGGCGGCTGCCGCCGAACAGGCCGGCTGGGACGGGCTCTTCGTCTGGGACCACGTACTGCACCGACAGCATCAGGGGCGTCCCTTCGGGGACCCCTGGATGCTGCTGACCGCCGCCGCGCTGGCGACCTCGCGGATCCGACTGGGCACCCTGCTGACACCGGTTCCCCGGTACCGTCCGCAGCAGCTCGCCCGCCAGGTGGCCACCCTGGACCACCTCAGCGGCGGCCGGGTGATCTTCGCCGCGGGCCTGGGCGGCCCGCTCGAGGACGAATACCGGAGCTTCGGCGACGTCGCCGAGCCGGGCATCCTCGCCGAGCGGCTGGACGAGGGGCTTGAGTTGTTGGGGCGCTTCTGGTCCGGCGAGCCGGTGAACCACCGCGGCCGGCACTACGAGGTCCGGGACGTGACGCTGGTGCCCGCCACCGTGCAGCGGCCCGGTCCGCCGGTGTGGATCGGCGGCTTCTGGCCGCGTCGTGCGCCTATGCGGCGGGCAGCGCGGTGGGACGGCGCGGTGCCGCTGTTCGAGACGGCCCGGCATGGTCACGTGCCGGATGCGATGGAGGTACGGGAGCTGGTCGGCTACGTGCGCACGCAGCGTACGGCCGGGGCCGGGCGCCCCTTCGAGTTCGTGTTCGGCGGTGCCACGCCTCCGCACCCGGCCAAGGCCAAGGACGTGATCGGTCCGCTGCACGACGCCGGCGCCACCTGGTGGGACGAGCGGCAGGTCCAGACCGGCCCCGACCTGGATCGTCTGCCCCCGGTGCTACGCCGCATTGAGGCGGGGCCGCCAGTCATCTAATGAGCCGTTCGAGGGTGCGCCGGGCTTGTCGGCGGGGGCCGGATCGGGGTGGTTGGAGAGGGTGCGGCGCGCGGGCTCGGAACGGGCTTGGTCGCTGTCAGGAGCGCCGGATATCCCGGAGGGGCACGACCACCGGAGACGTCCGTGAGCACCCGTCACAGCCCAGCCCCGCCCGACGACAACGACGGCCACGACCGGGACGGCGGGAGGCTGTCCCGGCTGGGCCGGACCGCGTACCGGCGCGGCGCCGAGAACCCCAACGGCTCGACCACTGTGCTGCGCGCGGATGTCCTCGCCGCGCTCGGCGTCCTCAAGGTCGCCGCCGCCGATCAGCTCCAGCGCCTGCTGCGCCCCGGTGTGGCGTCGAACAAGGCGATCCGGCAGGCGCTCGGCGACCTCGCGCTGCACAGCCTGGTCGCCTCGGACGGCAACACCGCAGCCCGCCACAAGACGTGGCGGCTGGAGGGCGCACCCGCACCGCAGCACTTGCGCTGCGCGGCACCGAACAGATCCCGCCCTCAAGGCCGGCGGCGCGCCGCAGCCGGATCTGAGCCCGGTCAGCCAGCCCGCGGTACGGAAAGGCTGGCTCACCTCGCGGTGGCGCCGGCTGTGATCTACGCAGCCAACCGTACGCACGGCTACTTTTTGACGCCCTTCCTGGCGTAAAGGTTGCCCTCGGCGGTGAGGTCTTTGGCCACGCGGAGGCCGTTGGCGCCGACCGTGGTGAACTTCGTGGTACCGCCGTCGCTGACGTTGATGTCCTTGTTGGCATGGAGGACGCCGTGTGCCACCAGGTCTCCCTCGACGCTGAGCCGCGACTCGGCGGTGAGCTCTCCCACGACGCACAGCCCGTTGGCGCCGACCGACGAGAACTTCGTGGTACCGCCGTCGCTGACGTTGATGTCCTTGTTGGCATGGAGGACGCCGTGTGCCACCAGGTCTCCCTCGACGCTGAGCCGCGACTCGGCGGTGAGCTCTCCCACGACGCGCAGCCCGTTGGCGCCGACCGACGAGAACTTCGTGCGTCCGCCCTCACTGACGATGACGTTGTTGTTGGCGACGAGGAAGCCGTTCGCGACGAGGGTTCCCGTGACGCTGAGCTGGGAGTCGGCGGAGAGGTCCCCCAGGACGCGCAGCCCGTTGGCGCCGACCGTGGTGAACTTCGTGCGCCCGGCTTCACTGACGACGAGGTTGTCGTTGGCGTACAGCTGTCCGTTCACGATCACCGTGGGCTGGGCGGCGATGCCGCGGCGGACGGTCAGTGAGTCCAGGGTGGGGTTGGGGACGGTGAGCGTGAGGGTGGCGTACTGGTAGACCGGGGTGAAGCCGTTGGCGGCTCCCTGGGCCCCCGAGAGCACGGTTGCCGCGATGATGAACGTGGTGTCGCTGGCAATGCCGTTCGGGAGGCTGAAGGAGGTGGCGGAACCCTGCTGGATGGGGCTGGTGGATTTTCCGTCGTACAGCTGGAAGTGGGTGCCGTTGCTCTCCCAGGTGAGGTGGATGGGCTGCCGGCGGTGAAGCTCGTCAGCGGCGGGCTCGTCGCGGCCTGGCTGCCCCGGGCCAGGAAGCTGTGCAGGTAGAAGGCGGGTTCGACGACCGTCATGGTCCGCCTGCTGTACTTCTGCGTGTAGCTGGCACCCGCGGAGGTCTTCGAGCGCTCCAGGATGCGGTAGGTGAGCGGGCCGCCGGAGGAGAGAAGACTGCCGCTGAGACCGAAGTTCAGCGGGTAGTTGATCAGGTCTCTCTGTGGGTTCTGCAGCTGGAAGGTGATGAGGTAGTACGAGCCCGTGGGAGCCCCGGAGAGGTTCAACTTCTGCCCGGTGTCCTTCTGGACCGAGAAGGTCCAGTCGCTGCTGCTGGCAGGCACCGGGGCCTGGGCGAAGTACGCCCGATCGCGGGTGTCGTCCGCCGGGACGGCGATCTCGATGCGGGAGCAGTGGACGGCCTGGTTCCCGGGCAGGACGGCCAGGTTGATGGTGGCCGGGGTGGGGAAGTCGGCATCCGCCTGCGGCGGCGCCGGGCTGGTGGAGGTGCGGTACTTCAGCAGCGGGGAGGTCGAGGAAGACGGCACGAGCGGAACCTTCCTGCAGGCGGTGGGGAAGAGTGGCCGACTGCTGAGCGGCGCTGAGCTGCGCGTGGGACGGTCGGAAACGTGGTCGGTGACGATCTGGAAGCCGGGAAGTGGTGCGGGCGTGACGCTTCGTCACACCGCGGTGAACGGCCGCGACATCGCTTGTGAGGTACATCGCCCGCGGAGTCTGGGAACGGGTTACTGGTTGTTCGCTTCTGCGGTCTGTTCTTCGGCGGCTCTCGTGCCTGGGCCTCGCTCACCGCGTGGCCCGGCTCCAGGGGTCCGGCCGGTATTCCTCCAGGATTGAACGCTAAGGAGGTTGGCCGATCTGGCCTGGGTCGGACGGTCTCGGTTTGATCACTTGGGCGATGGCCGTGGCGCCGAGTGCCTAGCGTGACGCTCTGTGTCTGTTGAGTATCTGTCTGATGATCAGGTCGCCCGATACAGCCGCTTCGCCGAGGAGCCGTCCGTCCAGGAGCTGGAGGAGTTCTTCCGGCTGGACACGGCCGCGCTGGAGGTGGCTGGGACGAAGCGGAGTCCGCACAATCGCCTTGGCTGGGCCGTGCAGTGGGGCACTGTACGGATGCTCGGCACCTTTCTGACCACGCCCGCCGAGGTGCCGACCGGAGTGGCGGACTTCGTCGCCGAGCAGCTGGGGATCGAGGACCCGTCGTGCCTGAAGCTGTATCCGGAGCGGCTGCCGACCCAGCACGAGCACGCCCGGGAGATCCGGGCCCTGCTGAAGGTATGTGACTTCGATGGCCGTGAGCTGGCGTTGCGGGAGTACATCGCGGACCGGGCACCCTCTACATCGACGCGGCGGTGAAGGAACTTGAGGCCGGCGGCTTGTCGATCTCGCCGGAGATCCGCTCCCGCCTGTCCCCGCTGGTCCATGAACACATCAACTTCCGCGGGCGCTATCCGATTGTCCGATCGCACCGGGAGGGCCCGCGGCCTCTGCGCGACCCGCGCGCCGAGGAGAAGGGCTGACCACGCCGAAGGGCGACCCCGGCCTGTTGGCTTGGGACCGCCCTTCGGCGTACTCGGTGCTGCTGCCTACGCGGCGACCAGGTGCCCCTGGGCGCCGGCCTCGACGGCGGTCAGGCAGGCGGTGAACGCCGCCTCGGGCTGCTTCTACGGGTCGGGCACATCCCGCCCGTCCAGGTAGAGCCGCAGCTTTCCGGTGCTGTCCTGGCCGGCGATCTCGCGCAGTGCGTCCAGCACGGCGCTGTCCATGGCGAGCACGGTGTCGGCCCAGGCGAGGAGGTCGGGGCTGACCTGGACGCCGCGGTAGCCGCTCAGGTCGTAGCCGTGTCGGGCGGCGACCTCGACCATGACCGGGTGGGCACCTTCGCCAATGTGCCAGTTCCGGATCGCGGCGGCCCGGGTCTCGACCGCGCTGCCGCCCTGCTGGGCGAGGACGGCGGCGGCGAGCGGGGCGCAGCAGCGGCCGCCCTTGCAGACCGTCAAGGTGCATGTCGGTGAGGGCTGAGAGCACCACGGCGTGTCGGGGGTGTTGTGGGGCCTGTCGGTGGGTCCCGGTTGCATGGGAGTCCCGGTAGCGCTCGCCGAAGATCCAACGCTGAGCACGGCAGATTGGATGGTGCGACGGGTGTCAGGCGAAGTGCCGGACGGTCGCCGGGTTGCCGGGCTCATACGGGTGCCACTGGTCTGCGGCGGGTTGGCCGGTGGCTACGAAGGCCGCTACTGCCCGGGAGAACGTGTGGGCGAGAGAGCGGGTCGCGGCGGTGGCCTCGCCGAGCATGGGGCTGTCGGGGTAGGCGTCGATGGTGTTGAAGAAGAAGGGGAGTTCGACGCAGTGTGTGGCGCCCAGGTGTGCGGGGTCCGGAGTCGGGGTGTAGTCGAACTGGTAGACGTAGGTGGGGTGGCCGGCTGCGGCGTGGTGATCGCTGATGGCGACGGTGTCGTCGCGGAAGACGATCTCGGTCTCGATCTCGGTGAGGATGTCGCTCGGGGTCGCGTTCGGGCGCCGGGTGGCGGCGTGGGCGAATCGCTCGGCGCCGCCGTTGACCTGTCCGGCCACGATCGAGCTTGCCTGGTCGGCGGTGACGGCTTGGATGTGCGGGTTGAGCGCGAAGAACGCCGTCATCTCGTTCCTGGTGGTCCCGGTCAGCAGTTGCTTGCCGTCGAGGCGTCCGTCGGCCAGCGTCTGCTGCCATGCCTCGGGGATTCCGTAGGCGCCGAGGACGGGGTTCATCGGCGGGGCGGCGTTGCCCGGGCGGAAGAGGTCCTGGGCGAGCTGCTGGTAGGCGGCGAGCAGCTGTTCGGCCGGGATGGCGCGCAGGGCGGCGGTGGGATCCGGGCTGCTGTCCAGGCCGAGGATCTTGAGGAAGTGTCGGGCGTGGTCGGCCGCCTCCCCGGGGTCCTGCGGGGGGACCCCGAAGGGGCCGCTCTGGGCGATGACCCGCTTGATCTGGGGGCCGGTGACCGGTGAGAGGGCGAGGTAGAGGGCGGAGAAGGCGCCGGCGGACTGGCCGCCGACGGTGAGGTTGTCGGGGTCTCCTCCGAAGGCGGTGATGTTGCGCTTCACCCAGGCCAGGGCGGCGGCCTGGTCCTGCACGCCGAGGTTCTCGATGCCGTGTTCCGGGAGGTAGAGGCAGCCGAGGGGGCCGACGCGGTAGTTGGCGGTGACGACGATGATGTCGCCGGCGGCGGCCAGGTTGCGGCCGTCGTACCAGTCCCAGCCGCCGGAGCCGCTGGTGAATCCGCCGCCGTGGAACCAGAGCAGGACCGGCAGGGCGCGGGGGGCGCTTGCGTCGGCCGGCAGGCTGGGGGTGAACACGTTGAGGTTGAGGCAGCCGTCCTCGTTCCAGTCGGGGGTGCGCCGGCCCATGACCGCTTCGAGCCGGGAGGGGCCTTGAGGGACGGACGGGCCGGGGCGGGTGGCGTCCCGCAGGCCCGGCCAGCTCGGGTGCTGCTCGGGGGCGGCGAAGCGCCGGTTGCCCACCGGGGAGGCCGCGTAGGGAATGCCGCGGAACGCGGCGACGCCGTCCTCGACGGTTCCCTGCGCGCTTCCCGACTCGGTGCCTACGACGGGGCGTTCCATCACGGTCATTGGTGTCACCTTCCTAGCCGAAGTGCGGTACCCCCGTTCTACGGCCGGGACGGCAGAAATCGGCGAACAACGACGGGCGATATCGTGTTGTGCGCCATAGATCATGGGATCCTGGTGGAAGTGAGACACATGAGACACGAACTGGACGAGACGGAACGGCGGATCGCCGCGGTGCTGCTGGCGTCGCCGCGGGCGTCATGGCGAACGGTCGCCCGCGTCCTTGGAATCTCCGAGCGCACGGTCGTGCGCCGTGCGACACCGCTCCTGCACGACGGCACACTGCGGCCCACAGCGGTCCGCAATCCCGCGCGCTTTCCGCAGCTCATCCCGATGGCGTTGCGGATCCGGTGCCGGCCCAGCCGCATCAAGGCGATCGCCGCGGGACTCGCGCGGCGCGCCGACACGGTGTGGGTCGACATTCTCGGCGGCGGCGACGAGATCAGCAGCGTGCTCTTCCTCGACGGCCCCCAGGCCCGGACCTCGCTGCTGCTGCGGGACCTGCCCGCCACAGCCGCCGTCCAGTCGTGGGACGCCTACGACCTCATGAGAGTGTTTCCCGCGGGCTTCGCCTGGAGCGCAGGACTGCTGCCCACGGATCAGTTCGACGCCCTCGCCCCCTTCGCGCGAGAGCCCGTCGACGCGCCGGAGGTTCAGCCGCTCGATGACGCGCTCATCGACCGGCTGACCGAGAACGCGCGCGCCGGCGTTAGCGACCTGGCGACCCGGCTGGGATCGTCGGCGTCGACGGTGCGCCGCCGGCTGGACCTGCTCCTGTCCGCCCACATGGTGCGTCTGGCGTGCGAAGTGGACCTGCGCCTGCTGGGCATCGGCAGCGAGGCACTCCTGTGGATCGCCACCGGGCCAGGCAGCCTGGAAGCGACCGGACACGAGCTGAGCCGGCACCCGCAGGTCCGGTTCGCCGCCGCAACGACCGGGGCCGCGAACCTCCTGGTGGCCGTCGCAGCCAACGATCTGGGCGGGCTGTACACCTTCCTCACCAAGACCGTCGGATCGCTCAACGACATCCGCAGCCTCGAAGTGACCCCGATCCTCAGCTCGGTCAAACGGACCGGCCTCCTTCGCCCATCCGAGACCTGACGGGGATCCCCCACCCCCGGCCGGTACCGCGGCGGCCCCGATCGAGGCGGTCGTCGAGGCGGCCCCGGAGGCGCCGCCGTACTTCGAAAATCCCCAGCGTGGCCCTCACCGCCCACTTGGTTGTTCACTCAGCGGGTCGTTTGGGGGGAACGCCCGCACCTTGCCGCGGGCATGGCCGCCTACGACGTCGGCTCGACCGCTGGATCGTCGCCTACGGCTTGTCGGGGTGGTCGGGCAGAAAGTCGTCGAGGAACTCTTCACCGGCGAGGGCGGCGTCGACCCGGGCACGGATGTAGGCGCCGGTCACCGGGCAGTCCAGCGGGCGGTCGCTGGGACACTCCAACAGGTGCTCCAACACGGCAGCGGCCCGAGTGAGCCTGCGGATGCGCTGCAGCATGGCATCCCGCTGCTCGGCGATCAGGGCGCGCCGGTCCTCGACGTGCTTGCTCTCCACCACGGCGGCGCTGTCGGCGAGGGGCATCATGCCGTCGTTGTGCCACAGCTGGGCGTACGCGAGCCGCTCCAGGGCGGCGTGGTCGTAGTAGCGCACCCGCCCGCGCCGGGTGACGGGGCGGATCAGGCCGCGCTCCTCGTAGTAGCGCAGGGCGGGCACGGACAGGCCGAACGCCTTGGCCACCTCACTGATCGAGAACAGCCGCTCCATCGTCCCTCCGGCCGGTTTCCGGGAGTTGCGCTCAAGCGCACTTGAGCGTCAATCCTGAGGTCATCCTAACGTCCACGTCGAAAAGCAGGACCGTCCCATGCCGACCACCTCCGCCGCCGGAACATCCGCACCACCCGCACCCTCCGACATCCACCGCCAGGCCCCCACGGCGGGCGCTCTACTCGTCGTCGGCTTCGTGCTGCTGAGCCTGAACACCCGGGTCGCGTTCGGGCAGATCGGGCCACTGGCCCCCGTCGCCCACTTCGGCTCCGCCACGGTGACCGTGCTGGGCCTGCTCCCGCCGCTGTGCATGGGCCTGTTCGCACCGCTCGCCCCGATGGTGCGGCGCCGGCTCGGCGAGGAGCGCGGCCTGCTGTGGGCCAGCGTCGTCCTGGTCGCCGGCGCGATCCTGCGCATGCTCGGGATGCCGGGCCTGTACGCCGGCACCATCGTCGTCAGCCTCGCCACCGCGGTCGTCAACGTCCTCGTACCGGTCTTCGTCCGGGCCCGCTTCTCCCACCGGCACGTCGGCACCATGATGGGCGTCTACGCGCTGTCGATGGGCGTCGGCTCGGCGATCGTCGCGGCCCTGGTCGCGCCCGTCGCCCAGGCGTCCGGCGGGTCCTGGCAGCTCGCGATCGGCCTCGCCGTCGTGCCCGCCGTGCTCGCCGCGGCGGGAATCGCCCCGCAGGCCCGCGTCCACCGGCCCCGGCCCACCACCCCGGCAGCCGCTGCGGCCGCGCCGCGCCGGCACATGGCCCGCACCGCGCTCGCGTGGAGCCTGACGGCCTTCTTCGGCATCCAGGCCCTCGCGTTCTACACGGCGCTCGCCTGGCTGCCCTCCATCCTCATCGCCGCCGGCACCAGCCGGTCCTGCCCGCTCGGTGGCGCCGGGCGTCCGACCGACATGCTGGGCCCAGGAGGCGCGGCGGCTGCGCAACTCTCCCACGCCCGCGCCCGGTTCGTCAGGGATTCACCCACGCACGGCGGGTGCTTGGCTGATACAGGGACTCAGCGTCGACCTCGCTCATCAACCGAACCGCCCTCGACCGACAGCATGCCATGCCGTCCGACGGAGCCGAGCCAGCGGTCGAACCATGTGCGAGTACGGCGGAGCAGGTCGAGTCGGTGGGCACGTTCGGTGATCATGTGCCCCTCCACCGGATCTCGCGCACTTCGGGCCGGGTGTTGCTTACCCGGGTCAGGGGGCCGCCGGGTGGCTCGGCGTGGACGTTCTTCGGTTGGCTGGCGGTGCCCGCGAGCATGGCGACCGTCTCGCCGGTCCGGCTCGCGGTGAGCGCGTGGGCGATGCCTTGCCAGGTGGCCACCCGTTGGAACGTCGTGTCCTCTGGATCCAGTCGGTACAGGGCGATGTCCAGGCCGTCGGCGAACAGTGCCAGCGGCGTGCCCTCGGCGACCTGCACGAGTTCTGTCGGGCACACGGCCATCCCCGCGGTCAGGTTGCGGTGCTGTTGCGCCGGCCCGGCATCCGGCACGGTGATGTCGAAGACTGCCGTCCCTTACCTCGCCGCAGCCGTACGGCTGGTGGACACCGGGGACGCGCTGCTCGCGCCGTCGATCACGCGTCGCCTGGTCGAGCGGTTCGCGGGCGGCACCCCGCGGCGGTCCGCCGCCGTCGACACCCCGGCGCTCCACGGCGACCTGGCCCCGCTGACGCCGCGTGAGGTGGAGGTGCTCACGCTGCTCGGGCGCGGGCTGTCCAACACCGAGCTGGCGGGTGAGCTGACGCTGAGCGAGTCGACGGTGAAGACCCATGTGGCGCGGATCTTCGCCAAGTTGAACCTCCTTGACCGGGCGCAGGCGGTGGTCCTGGCGTACGAGACCGGGCTCGTCGCGCCGGGAGGAGGGTGAACGGGCACACCGTCCGCGCGCTCACCGCCGGAGCCCGCGGGCGGGGCTCTCATCTCCCTTGATTCGCACGAAAATCAGCCATCTCACTCGTTCGAGCGAACTCGCCGGTGGACGACGCCTTCTACCGCCCCATGGGGAGCATCGGCATGTCCGTGCCCGGAGGTGAGCATCCCCGCGGCAGCGCTACCTACGGTCTTTGGATAGACCCGTGAATTGGGCAACAGATTCCGGTTGTACTGGGCTTCTGCTTCGGTGGCGGCCCTGGCCGGCCTTGATGATGTCGGCCAGGGCGTCGTTGGTCAGTAGCTCTTCGGCCAGGAGCCGGAGCACGGGGGCCATTGCCACCTGGGGTCCGGAATCGGCGCCCCGGGAGACATCGAGCAACTGCACCGCCGCATCACGGCCCTGGAGCAGCAGGTGGTAGATCTCACCGCCCAGCTCGACGAGCGCGACCAAGAGCTCGAAGCCGCGCGGGCAGCCAACCGCGAGCTGATGACCAGGTTGAACACCCGGTCCCAGCCAGCCGACTTGGTGCACCAGCTCGGGCGCTGACGACGACAGGCGTCCCTACGCGACCTGGCACCGTCGACACTCGGGTTCGTCCGTCCCTCCGGCCAGCCAGTCGTCCGATCATCCGGCTATCCGTCGGCCAGGGCCGCAGCGGACCCCGCCCGCCACCCGTCCGCGTCAGCCCGGGGATGTAAACCCTAGGGCCAATACGAGGTGACGGAGGATCAATCGGTGGACTGATGCTGCCCACCCGCCCCGCGTGACAGCGTTCCGCGCATGGACACCACGCCGATGGACACCACGCCGGTCGCACGCCGTACCGGACCGACCCGCCGCCGCATGCTGGGCGCCGCCCTCGCCCTGGGCGCCGTCGCGCCGCTGGGCCTCGCCCGCACCGCCTCGGCCGCTCCCGCTCCCGCATCCTCCGGCACCGTCCCCTCCGGCACCGGCTCCCCCGCACGGCTCACCCTGCTTGCTCCCACCGGCCCCTTCCCGGTGGGCATGGTGCCGCTGCACCTGCGCGACGAGTCCCGGCTCGACCCGAATGCCAGGCCCGGAAAGTTCCGCGAGCTGATGGCCACCGTCTGGTACCCGGCCCGGTCCGCGGACGCCGACGCGTACCCGCTCGCCGCCTGGATGACCGAGGGCGCCCTGAAGGCCTTCCTCGACGACGTCGGCTTCCCGCTCCCTCTCGCGCTCGCCCCGCTCACCGCCGGCCACGAGGGCGCGCCCGTCCACCGGACCGGCCGGCCGCTGCCCGTCGTCCTCTACTCGCACGGCGCGGGTAGCCACCGCGCCGACCACACCATCGTGGTCCAGGAGTTGGCCAGCCACGGCTTCGCCGTCGTCACCGTCGACCACACCCACGACGGCATCACCGAGTTCCCGGACGGGACCGTCGTCACCCGGGACGGCGTCGCCCCGGGGCTGTATCCAAGGGACTACGCCGCCGACCTGCTCTTCCTGCTCGAACGCGTTGTCGACCTCGCCAACGGACGCAACCCCGACGTCGACGGCCGCGCCCTGCCGGCCGGCCTGCTCGGCGGCCTGGACGCGCGGAACATCGGCGTCTCCGGCTGGTCCAAGGGCGGCACCGCCGCCGCCCTCGCCATGGTCGCCGACCAGCGCATCCGCGCCGGCCTCACCCTGGACGGCCGGATGGAGTCGAACCCCGCCATCACCACCGACATCGACCGGCCGTTCATGATGATGACCGCCGCCTACACCCGGGCCGCCAGCCCGTACGTCGAGACCTTCTGGGGCCACCTGCGCGGCTGGCGCCTCGACGTCCAGGCCACCGGCGCCGTGCACTCCTCGTACGGCGACAACATGACGCTGATCCCCCAGGCGGGCAGGCTGCTCGGCATGACCGAGCAGCAGATCCAGTCCCAGGTCGGCACCATCGACCCCGACCGCTGCGTCCTCATCCAGCAGGCCTACCCGCGTGCCTTCTTCGACCTCCACCTGCGCAACCGGCACTGCGGCAACCTGCTCGACGGACCGTCGAAGGCCTTCCCGGAGGTCGTGTACCACCCGTAGACCCGGTACGGCGGCGGGCGGCCGCCACGGGGGTACGGCCGCCCACTGCCCGCTAACTTGATCTTTAACCTCCGACGTCGAACAGCCTGCCGAGTGTGATCACTCGTTTCGGTAACTGCCGTACGTGGAGGCGGCCTTCGTCTGATCCTGTGCTCCGACCAAGGAACGCACACAACCATGACGAAGGCCGTGGGGATGAGTCTGCTGCATGATCGCGTTGAGCATGGCGGGTTCGCTGAACTGTCACGCTTCCGGGGTGAGTTCTACTCCTGCCTGACCAAGCGTGGGGATGCGCTGTTCGAGTTGGCTGATGCGGTGCTGTGCGCCGACGGGCCGGTTAGGTCACTGGTGGAACTCTCACTGGTGGGCGAGGGTGTGGGGTGGTGGTGGGTCGGTGTTCGGTTTCGTCCGGGGTGCTGTCCTGGTGACCGGCGCTGCCTGCCGCGCTTCCGGGTGGCGCCCTTGGGCGTCGTCCGGGTCGGGTTGCCGGGGGCCGCCATCCGTGCCTGCGCCGCCGTCTCGGCCCTGCTGCGCCTGGCTCCGTCTCGGCCGGGCCTGCTGCGGCGCCGTGCGGCCGGGCTGCGCCCTTGCCCGCTTTGCTGCGCCCCGGTTCGGCCCGGTGGCTGGGGCTGTTGCTGGGTGGCCGTCAGACCGTTCTGGAGGTTGTCCAGGCGCGTTCCGTCCTGCGCCTTGGGATGGGTGGTGTCCGGGCTTTCCCGTTGTCCTGCGAGCTGTCCTGGCGCGCTGGGAGGCTGTTGGGGTGAAGAGTGTGCGTGGTGCTGGCCCGGACCGTGCCTGTTTGCTCCCGGGCCGCCCGGGTTGGATCCGGGATGTCGTCTATCTCGACGACCAGGTGCTGGATCACCTCGCCTCGGTCGCCGCGGCGAACGTCTGGCGGGACGACGACCGCTACCTGCTGCCGGTGGACACCTACCAGATCGCGGCCATGACCATCACGGCCCTGGCCGGGGCGGTTCCCGAGAACGGCCGCGCCGGCCAGGTGGTGCTGCACACGTTGCCGGCCTGGAAGCTGGAGGTGATGCGCGGCATGGTCTTTGCAGCGGCGATGTGTCACCTGTTTTCAATGGTGGGGTTCGTGTTAGTGCTGGTCAGGACGGTGGTTCCGCTGAAGAGTGGTGGCGTGTTGGTGGTGAAGCGCGGCGTCGTTGTCCGGTGAAGTTTGCTGTCGCCCGCTATCACAGTGGATCAAGACTGGTGAGGCCTGATGGCCGCGTGCTCGGATGGCTCAGGCGCGCTTCAGCCCTCGTCCAGCAGCCAGCCGGCCATTGGCGCCGCACCCGCGGTCGTACCGCCGCTCTTCTGCAGCTGGGCGACGTCCGAGGCCGACAGCGCCTGGTTCCACACCAGGACGTCGGAGATCGCGCCGTCCCAGTTGTCGACCCACGCCCCGTGGTACTTCGCCCGGCCGAGCTGCATCCGGCTTGCGGAGTTCCAGATTCCGTCGACCTTGGTTGTGTCCTGCGGCTCGCCGTTGACGTACAGCGTGATGGACTTAGCCGAGGCGTCGTACACGCCGGTCAGCAGCACCCACTTGCCGGTCCAGGACGGCTGCTTGGAGAACGCCTGGCGGGCGTTCTTGTCCTCACCGCCCGGCAGGGTCTGCACCTTGAAGACCCACTGGTTGTGGATGCCCCAGTCGTCGCGGCCCAGATAGAAGGTGTAGTAGTCGCCGCTGCCCTGGCTGAGGACGCACCTGCCGACCTTCGGGGCGTTGTTGTCGACCAGCGCGGAGACGGTGAAGCTCTTGCTGGTGTCGACGACGGGCCCGTTGCTCTCGCCGTGGTCGGTGTCCTTGCCGGTCATCAGCACGGCCGGGCCGTTGTGGCCGTCCGCCTGGCCCGGCTTCACCGTCTTGCTCAGCACGATCGCGTTGCTGCCGTACTTGTCCACCAGCTGTGCCAGGGTCGGCGTCGGAGACGGCGCCGCAGAGCCGCTCGCCGAGGCCGAGGCCGAGGCGGACGGCGTGGCCGGGCCGACGGCGTCCACCCGCTTCGGGTGCGCGGGGCCCGACAGGGCGATGGCGGCGGTCACGATGCCGGCCACCACCACCACGGCCGCCGCACCGCCGCCGATCTGGAGCATCCGGCGCTTCTTCAGCTCCGCCTCGTGCTGCCGGGCCAGCGTCTCCCAGTCCGGCCTGTTCTGCGGCCACTGCTGCCCGCTCACCGGGGGCAGCTGCTCCGGCCTGCCCCAGCCACTGCCACCGTTACCGCCAGGTATGCCCCCGCCAATGCTCATGGGCCGACATGCTAGGCCATGGCCGTCGGAAACCTGCGAACCGGCCTGCCCCAGAAAGCAGACGGGAACGCGCTGTTGGCGGCGGATCAGCGCCGTGGACGAGCCGTGGATCAGCCCTGGACAGGCTCCGGCCCGGTCTCGGCGACCGGCGTCGCCTTCCCCGAGTCGAGCAGCAGCTGGGCGACTGTGAGGTCGTGATCTGGCGGTGTGTTCCGATGAGGCTCTGAAACAGCGACGCCGTGAACTGATCGGAAGTCTGGACGATTTGCCGCTCGAGCCTCTGATCTACAGTGATGTAGGTGCTGTTCGGAGACGTGTCGGCTTCCTCATGTCGTACTCCGGTGTCACCCCCTACCTGAACCCCGCACATCCCGCAGACCCACGCTGACCATCCGAGTAGCGCATCGCGACCCCCGCCAAGCCATGCAGCCCCCTACCAGGCCACTTTGAGGGCCTCCAGCTGTCCGCGCTGCTCCTCGCTGAGCTTGTCCCGGCGGGCCTTTCGGTTGTTCAACCAGGTGCCCAGTGACAGCCCCTCCTCGGTCTTGCGCGCGCGGGACCTTCGCGTGCCCCTCCCGCTCGACGAACGCCGCGAGCGCGGCCAGGTGCTGCTGGAACCGGTCCGCCCGCGACACCTTCGGCTTGGCCGCGGCCCCCGCCCGCGCGGCCGCCAGCTCCTGGTCCTCGGCGATGTCGAGCGCCGTCAGCAGATCCCGCTGCTCCTGGTCGAGCTCCGCCCAGCCGGCCCGCTGGGATCGCACCCACCGGCCGAGCTGCTCGCCCTCGAACGCGGTCTCCAGCGGGAGCTGCGCCCAGTCGACGCGGCCGTCCGAGTCCAGCCACCACTGCCGCGCAACGCTGTAGGTCCGCTGCCAGACGATCGGCCACGAGGGCGCCCACCACGGGTCGATGACGATGTTGCCGTCCGCCTGGATGGCCAGGTGGGCCCCGGGGTGGTTGTACGTGCCGGACGCCCACAGCGCAGGGCCGCCGGGGCCGCCGCCGGCGGGGTAGACGACCAGGTTGCCGTCGGACTGGAACCACACGGTGGCACCGAAGTGGCCGTAGGTGCCGGACGACCAGAGCGGGGTGTTGTTGTTGTACTGGACGAGGTTGCCGTCCCACTGCATGACGAACTCGTGGGAGCCGACGCAGTAGCCGCTGGCGATGCCCAGGTCGTGCCCGGAATAAATGTTGATGCCGGAGCTCGACGTTTCATAGCAGCTGTACGGGACACCACGCGGAGCAACGACAGCATTGGCGGCGGTGGGGGCAATGAACACGGACGCGGTTGCAGCAGAGATTCCGGCTATGAACTTTGCGGCCCGGCTCACGTGCTTGGACATGTGAATCCCTTTCCGTTTCATATGGGGCTGGCGTTCTGTGAATTGGAACTCATGAGGCTGGCCGTCGGCGCCTCGGTCGGCCCATCGGTGAATCCCTGCTGCTCGTCCATGCCAGACTTCGAGTCCCGACGCCCGATTTCCTGGAAGCAGCTCAGGAGCAGGGCGCGCCGGTGTTGACCCAGTTGTCGTAAATGGTCGTGCAGTTCCCGTTGACGGTCACGTTCTGCACCCACCAGGTGGTGCTGATGATCTGCGTGAGGTTTACACCGCTGGTTCGGCGTGGCCTTGTACCGGTTGGTGAATGAGTCCGTGCAGGTCGGATCCCTCTATCAGACTTCAAGCGCTGAACGATGACGCCGAGAAGGGATTTAAGACCGGCGCCGAACGCCGGTGAGGAGTCGACGCCGATCATCATGGACACCCCAGAGCGGGCAGCGTCTTCCTAAAACATCGACGGACAGGCCGGGCCGGGTGACGATCGCCCCCGGCGCCCCCGGGGCAGGCATGTAAGTTATGTGCGCCATTCACCGAGAGAGGTAAGGCGACCACATTGCCATGTTCCAGGGGCTGCTTTCCTTCACCAGCACCTTGCAGTTCCCCTGGGAACCGACCGCGAATACGTAGCTACGCTGTCGTTGAGCCTCCACCTGCTGGCGACCCGCCGGTCGGAGAGCAGGCTCGGGCAGTGGCGCGAGCAGCTCGGGCGCCGCTGGAAGCCGCGCTCGGCGATGCTGTTCGACCTGTTTGCGGCGACCGACCGTCCGGAGTTCCTGACCGTGCGACCGGACGGCCGGGACACGGCCGAGGCCACGGCGGATGGGATGGACCGGGACGGCCGCGACTACCTGCGAGGGCTGGGTCGCCTCCGCCGACTGACGCCGTTCGCCAGGGACCTGGCGTCCGGGGACTGCAGATCGAGTGTGCTGCTCGGCGACCTGACAGCGGAGTACCAGTCGGCGGCGATCACGCCCTACTGGGGGCCGTGGCGGGTCCCGTGCCCGTTCAGGCGAGGGTTCCGGGCGGGCGCTTGGGGTCGTGGAGCGCTGTGGGGCGCGCGCCCTGTGGAGGGCTACTGGTGACTACCGGTGGCGGCTGCGGCGTTGCCGCCACCAGACGGTAGCCCACAGCGCCTGGGGGCCGAGCAGGAGCAGGATGGTGGTCAGCGCGTCGAGGGCCGACAGCCAGCTGGTCGCGTGGAACAGTTCCCCGCCCGCACGGGTCAGCATGGCCCACACGACGTGGTGCCAGGCTTCGGCGGCCATGGTGAGGCAGGCGGCGCTGCCAAGGAGCATGACCACCGCGTAGGCGCGGACCCGGTTGCCTTCGGGGCGGCTCAGCCCGATGAGTGGGTCGGTGGCCGGGCGGCCACTGGCGCGGGCCAGCGTGAACCTCACGAAGGCGGCCGCGTCGTGGTACAGGTTGCGGCACCCGAGCAGGTCCTGCAGAACGAAGTAGAGGTCCGTCCTGGTGAAGACCATGAACTCGGTTAGGATTGCGCCGAGTTGGGTGGCCGCGACCGCGGCCAGCGCTCGGTTCGGTCCGGTGAGCAGTTGCGTGAGCAGGGTGCAGCCGACGACCGAGAGGTCGAGCAGGAGGCCGGCGAGGTAGACGGTGATCCTGGTCCGACGCGGGCTGAGCCAGATTCCGGAAACGTCGGTTTGTACGACGAGGAATTGCAGGCGGGTGCCGAGCCGGATTGTGCCGGGGACGCCGGCCGCGCGTGCGGTGAAGAGGTGGGCGAGCTCGTGCAGCATCAGCAGTAGCCAGGTCAGTGCCGCTTCGCCGAGCAGCACTGCCGTGCCGTGGTTGCTCCACAGCAGGTCGGTCCAGTGCAGGCGCAGTTGTGGTTGGATCAGCGGGACCGCGAGGCCGGTCAGCGCGAGTGCGGCGAGAAGTGCGTGCAGTACCGGGTTGAGGGTCCAGCGCACCTGGTCGGGTTTCACCCGCGGCAGGCTGGATCGGGCCGGTGGGGCGGAGGCGACGGGCTGTCCGTTCAGCGATCGGACGAAGCCCAGGCGGCAGAGCGAGTCGATGAATGCGTCGATCTCGACCAGGGTTCCGGTCTCCTGGTGGATGCGCTGGCGGACCTCGGCCGGCGGGACCGCGGCGCCCAGCAGGTGGATGACTCGAACGCCGGCGGTCGGCATGGTCACGAAGGTTCCGGTGTCGGGCCGGCCGACGATCCACTCGGTGCCGTCGCGGCGAAAGCCCAGTGGATGGAGGAGGATCCGATCCTGTGCGGGGTCGTCGGTCACGGCCGTTCGGAGCCGGGCGTGGTGAGAGGGCCCGCTGGGAGGACGGGTGGCCGGTTGCATGTGGGACAGTCCGGCAGGGCGGGGTGGCGGACGTAGACCAGGTCGTCGGGCGCGATCAGGTTGATCCCGCGGATGAACCCCGGCCGGGTCCTTGAGATGCCGGTGAGCAGGGCGATGACCTCGTTGGCGACCAACTGGCCGGAGATCCCGGCGGATGGGGCGATGACTCCCTGGCCACCGAGGCGTGGCGGGGGGCCTGCTGGGAGCAGCGCTTCCTCGCCGGCTGCCAGGCACGGGAAGCAGGGGCCCTCGGGCGTGAAGACGCCGACGGTGACCAACGGGCCGTTGTAGCCGCCGCCGACCCATGGCACGCCGGCCCGGACGGCGGCCTTGGACACCCACCCGCGTAGGGATTCCGAGTCGGGTTCGTCGGCGCACAGCGCCAGGATGTCGAAGCCCGCGAGCAGTTCGTCGAGTTGCCGTTCGTCGGTCACCGCTCGGTGCTCGAACGTTATTCGGGCTTGGGAGTTGACGCTGCGCAGTCGCTCGGCGGCTGCCTGGGCCTTCGGGCGCCCGATGTCCGCCTCCGTGTAGAGCACCTGGCGGGTCAGGTTGCTGGCTTCGACCCGGTCGTGGTCGACGCAGTGGATGGCGCCGATGCCGGCGGCGGCCAGTGCCCAGGCCGCGTGGCTGCCGGTGCCGCCCAGGCCGAGGACGAGCACGCGGGAGCGGGCCAGGGCGTTCTGGGCCTGTCGGGGGGTGTGGCCCGGGCGCAGGTCGACTCGGCGGAAGTAGGCCAGGTTCCTGCTGTACCGGTCCGCCTCGGAGCCGCTCGGCGTGGCCGGTTCGTCGTTCACGGCATCCTCGATGTAGCCGGTGGCGAGGAGTGCGGTGAGCAGGCCGTCAGCCTGGGTCGCCGAGAGCCCGGCGAAGTGCTCCAGCAGGCATCGGGTGATATCGGGCGGTGTGCGTCGGCCGTCCATGAGGTCGAGCGCGGTGGCCACCCAGTCGTGCGGGTCACGGATCTCGGCCGCCAGCCCGTAGATTTCGCCACCGATCCGGACCGTTCCGTGCGGCGTCCGGAACGGCAGGTGTTCGCTCTTCACTCGCGGGAACTGCACGGCTCGCCCTCCTCGGTGGTGTGCGGGCGGACGGCCCAGGGCCGTCCGCCCGCGGTTCATCTCTGGTCGGTCGGTCAGCCAGTGGCTGCCTTCGACTTGATGGTCTCGATCCGGTCGAGCATCCGGATCTCGATGAGCGCGGCCGGCTGCGTCTCGGTGGTCTCCTCGGCGCCGGTCTTCTGCTCGTTGTCGTCGGTCATGTCAGTCACCTCCCCTCTGTTTCGACGTCGCTTCCCGCTCGTCCGCGGTCAGGGGGAGCAGAAAGCCTGGCAGTGTCCGTTGTAGTAGCAGGTCTGCAGGCAGATGTTGGTGTCGTCCAGGTACTTGTTGCACCACGTGTAGTCGGGGCCGCAGCCGGCCGAGGCGGTCTGCTGCGGAACCAGGGCGTTGAGCAACCGGTTGCCCATGGTGCGCGTGAAAGCGAGCACGGTCATTCCTTCCATTGGAGAGTCCGGGGTTGTTCCCGGAAGACTGAGGGGTCGCCGGGGCCGGGCGCATTCCGGCGCGGGTGCCGTTGCAGCACCCTGCCGACGATGTCGCGGCGCTTCACGTAGCCCCAGCGTTTGGAGTCCTCGCTGGCCACGTGGCGGCCGAGGACGAGGTAGCAGCCGTCGGGCGTGGGGGTTCCCACTGGGTTGCCGGTGGCTGCGGTGAAGATCTCCGGCTCCGGGTCTCCGGGGGCGGCGGCCACGTTCTTGATCAGGAGTTTTGCGTTGCCGTGTCCGGGGTCGGCCATTCCGGACGGTCGCCTGACCACGACCACGTCACCCGTGCGGGGGCGGCCGACGAACCAGCCCCGCGCGGCCAGGACGCGATCGCCGGGAAAATATTGCGGAGCCATGCTGTGACCCTCGACCCGAACCATGAAAATGGAGCGTCGCACGCCGAGAGCCAGGGCCACGAAAAGCAACACCGAAACGAGAATTATCACACCAGCCCTGCCTGAACGTAGCTTCGGACAGACTTTTCCGGCCCATGGGCCGAATGTCGGCAGAGGTCGGCGATGCCGCCACGAACGACTTTCCGTTCGGCCGATCGGCGAGAGAAACCGTACTCCCTCCGGAGAATCGCTCGGCAAGTGCTTCCGGCGTGATGTGACGCGCATCACAATCGGCTTTCCTTGACGGTTGCCGGCCTGCTTGGAGAACGAATAGAAGACAAATAGCGGCGAATAGTGCACGAGAAGTCCCGCAAGAGCGGACGGCGGCATGATTGCGATTGATAAGACGGGCCTTGCTGTTTTCGTGGGGTACGCGGATCGGCGCGAGTCCGTACGGCTCAAGGAGAGAAATGTCAGTGACCCTGTGCGTGCTCACGGCCGTCCTCGGGATCGCCACCACCGTCAACCTCATGCTCACCTGCGCGGTCATCCGCCGGCTGCGCGAGATCGAGTCCCGGCCCGCGGGCAGCGATGACAAGCTGCCGGCCGTGGGGACCAGGGTCGGCGAGTTCAGCGCCGAGACGGTGGCAGGGCAACACATCGACCGATCCGACGTCGCCGCCGGTGACTCGCTGGTCGGCTTCTTCCTGGTGGGGTGTGCGCCGTGCGCCAAGCTGACCGACGCACTGACCTCGGGCGCCGACCTCAGTCTGCTGGACCCGCTGTTCTTCGTCTCCGGTGACGCGGCCTCCGCGGAGGCGCAGGAGATCGCGGCCAAGCTGGGCCGCGTCGGACGCGTTGCCCTGATCGGCGCCGAGCCGGAACTCACCGACGCCTTCGGCGGCATCGGGACCTACCCGATACTGCTGCGGGTGCGTGACGGTGTCATCTCCCAGGCTGGCCGGACGCTGGACAGTGTGGTGGCGGTGCCTTCCGCGGGGTCGGTTCGGACCGAGGCGCAGGCGTGACCGTCAGGGATCGACTGCGACGGGGCGTCAGGTCTCCCGGTAGCGGTACTGCTAGACCCGCCCCGGGTCGGCTGCGGGTGACGGCCGGGGCGCTGCGGCTGGGCTGGCAGGCCTCACCGCTCGGTGTGGTGGGCCAGTTGCTGCTGGCCCTGGTATCCGGCGTGCTGCCAGCCGTGACCTCCTACCTCGGCAAGCTGCTCGTGGACGACCTGGTGGGCCGTGCCGCTGTCAGCGGCGGCCGGATCGCAGTCCTGGCGGCGGCCGTCGCCCTACTGGGCGGACTCGGTACGGCGCTGTCCTCCGTGGCGGGCTTTGCCGGCACGGTCATGGGACGGGCTGTCAACCTGACCGCGCAGGACCGGCTCTACCGCCGGATCAACGACTTCCGTGGCCTGCGGCCCTTCGAGGACCCGCAGACCCAGGACACCATCAGGCTGGCCGAGCAGTCGGCGCAGGACGCCCCGCGCCAGGTGCTCGAGTTCGCGGTCGCCACCGTACGCAGCGCAGTGACCATCGCCGGCTTCCTCGGGACGGTCCTGGTTTTCTGGCCGCCGATGGCGCTGCTGCTGCTCGGCACGATCGTGGTGGCGGCCGTCGGCCAGCTCAAGGTGGCCCAGCACGCCGCCGCCAGCACCAAGCGGATGATCTCCACGGTGCGCCGCCAGTTCTTCTACCGGCAACTGCTGACCGATCGCAGGGCGGCGATGGAGATTCGGCTGTTCGGCGCTGGGCCGATGCTGCACGGCAGGGCAGTGGAGAGCCTGCGGGAGACCAGCGACGCCAGCGTCGCGGTCGCCCGCCGCAACACCCTCGTGCAGGTCCTTCTCGCCCTGCTGGCCGCAGCCGTGGCAGCGGCCGCCGGGGTGGCGATCGCCCATCAGGTGCGCCAGGGCCGGATCACCATCGGCGCGATGACCCTGTTCACGACCGCAGTCGCCTCGGTGCAGGGAGCGCTGTCGGGCGTCTTGATCCAACTCGGTCGCACCGACGAGGTCCTGCAGCACTTCGGACACTACCTCGCCCTCATGCGGATGCCGCAGGATCTGCCGGACGGTCCGACGGCGCCCGCACCGCTTCGATCCGGCATCACCTTCGAGGACGTCTGGTTCCGCTACGGGCCGGACTCCCCCTGGGTGTTGCAGGGCGTGGACCTGGTACTGCCGCGCGGTCAGGCCATCGGACTGGTGGGGGTCAACGGCGCCGGCAAGAGCACCCTGGTCAAACTCCTGTGCCGGTTCTACGACCCCGAGCGCGGCCGCATCCTGTGGGACGGCACGGACATCCGAACGCTCTCGGTCGCGGAACTGCGCCGGCGCATCGGCGTGACCTTCCAGGACTTCATGACCTACGACATGAGCGCCCGCGACAACATCGGCGTCGGCTCACCGGAACTCCTGACCGACCTCGACCGGATCCGCGACGCGGCAGCACGCGCCGACATCGACGCGACCCTGACCGCGCTCCCACGCGGCTACGACACCCTGCTCAGCCGGGTCTTCCTTGACTCGAAGAAGGACAAGGGAGCGCTCCTGTCCGGCGGCCAGTGGCAGCGGGTCGCACTCGCCCGCTCCCTGCTGCGAACCAGCGCCGACTTGCTCATCCTCGACGAACCGAACTCCGGCCTGGACCCGCTCGCCGAACGCCGGGTCCACCGGACCCTGGACCGGCACCGCTCGGGGCGCACCAGCCTGCTGGTGTCGCACCGGCTCTCGGCCCTGCGCGGAGCCGACCTCATCGTGGTGCTGGCCGAGGGCCGGATCGTCGAGCAGGGCGCGCACGAGCTGCTCCTCAGCCGGGGTGGCCTGTACGCCGAACTGTTCGAGGCCCAGGCCGAGGGCTACCAGTACGCGGCCGCCCGCGGCGGCGAGAGGATCGGAGGCTGACATGGAAGTGCTGGAGCTGTCCGCCCGGATCACCCTGATCGTGGTCTTCGGTGCCGCGGTGTTCGGCAAGTGCCGAAGCCGCCGTGCCCTGCGGCAGTTCGCCGCCGGACTGGCCGACTTCGGCTGGATCCCCGCCCGGCTGCGCCTGACGGTCGCGCTGGCGGTGCTGGCTGCGGAGGTCGGGGCGGTGCCGCTGCTGCTGGGCGATCGACAGGTCGGAGCCGTCCTGGCGTTCGGCCTGCTCGCGGTGTTCACGGTGGCCACCGTGCAGGCCGGCCGAGCCGCGGCGTGCCAGTGCTTCGGGACGGCGGACACGCCGGCGGCGGGCGGCACGGCCGCCTTCGTCACCAGGAATTCCCTGCTGATGGGGCTGGCTCTGGTGGCCGGGCTGGTCCCCGGCGGCGCGCCGGCCCTGCCGGTGTGGGTGGCGGCCGTGGGGGTCGGGGCCGCGCTCGGGGCGGTCGTCATCGGCTGGGACGAGGTGGCCTACCTGCGATCGTGAGCGCACCACACCGCGCAGAGGGGGCGGCCGGCGAGCAGGACGGGATGTGCCCGCACTGTGGCAACTACCACCACGTCCATCACGCGGATTCCTCGGCTAAACGACCTGATAGGGCCACTTTGACCCCATCCGACCGATCCGGTGCTGAATTTCCGCATAGACCCGCACGTGCCGCAGCGACGCCGGGCGCTGCCAGCACGTCGCGCCCCACAGGCCCCCTGCCATATGCGGCCAATCCGGACGAGTTCCGCCTTCCTGGGGGATTCGACGGTGGCCCAGTGGCAGATCATCGCGCCCCGGCTGGGGGTCCGGTGATTATCTCTGCCGCGGCGTGGCTGCCATCGTGCTCTGCTCCATTCCATGAGGAGCGTGACTGAGGTGGTGTTGGAGCCGGGCGTGGCGGAACTGGTAGACGGCTCCGACCTGGCGCAGTACTCCTCGGTGGTAGGCGTCGTCGAGGAAGGCCATGGTCGCCCAGGGGAGTCGTCCGGTCAGGGGGAGCCAGATGCGGGTGAAGAGCAGCCACTGGCCCCAGGAGGTGAACGCCAGGATGTAGGAGAGAGTGGCGATGAGAGCGCAGTCGGTCCCGAGGAAGAGTCCTTGCCAGAGCGAGGGTGACTCGAGGAGCCAGCCCGGGAGGACGGACCCCAGCACTCGCTGGATGACGGCGATGGCGATGGCGACCACCGGCGCGACGAGCAGGGCCTGGCGGATGATGGTGGTGCGATTGATGGCCAACAGCTCCATTGGAGCGGCGGCGGCACCAGGATCGACAGGTGTCTCCAAGGCGGCCATGAGACCGAGAGCCAGGCCGGTCGCCATGGCGAAGACGAACCCGTCGTGAAGCGAGTAGATCAGCATGGCCTCGGTCACGCCGATCGGTGCCCGAGGGTCCTTTGCGACCACCAGTCCCAGCAGCCTGACGGCGGGACCGTACGCCAACCCCACGATGGCGCCGACCAGCAGGCCGGCGCAGGACGCGGTGCGGACTCTTCGTGCGGGCACGCCACCCTTCCATCGGCCACGACGTGGCAGTTGCAGCCGCACGCGGGACGGTTCGAACGCTATGTTGCCGACGGTGACGGCGATCCCGTAGGCCAGCCCGAAGGTCAGGCCTACGATCGGGCCGACTGTGAGTCCGCACAGAAGGCTTTCGTACAAGCTGCCTTGCTTGTAGGGGCTGAGCTCGAAGACGGGCCCCACGGAGAGGAGTGAGACCACCGTGCAGGCGAGGACGATGGCGAGGATGCGCGAGCGCAGGCTCAGGAGGCCGGACAGCTGCCACCACGCCAGGTCCTGGTGGTCGCGCTGATCGGGCTGGGTGAGGTGTCGGGCCAGGTGCCCCAGGTACTGCTGGGCGTGGTGGGAATCCCATGTCCGGTGTGGGTGGGCGGAAGCGGCGTCGGACCGGACCGGCGGGCGCTGGCGGTAGACGGTCGGTACGAAGCCGGCCAGCAGGTGCTCTTCGAGGGAGTGCGGTGCGGGGAAACGGACGGTGTCCAGGAGGACGGCTGGGTCCTGCCCCGGGGTGTCGCTGTAGAGCGTCCGGGCGAGCATCACCATCAGCGGGGTGCGCAGCACCGCGGCAAGTTGGACGCTGGAGGGGCTGTCCGGCCGGTCGCACAGCTCGTCCAGGACCGGATCCCATACGGTCGAGGTTCGTTCCGGCCGCGTGCCCTGTCCGGTCGGGCGGGCCGCGCGTGGGAGGTAGTGGACCAGATCGGCGGTGGTCAGGTCGGTCAACTCGATGCCGGCGGCCTTGCGTAGCAGGTCGGCCTTGGCGGCGTCGGCGAACTGCTCGGTGCGGCTGGTCAGCAGCAGGGGCAGTGAGACGGTGTTGAGCTCGTGCATGGCGGCCCGGTGGAGCCCTGCGGCGATCTCGTCGAAGCCGTCGAGCACCGGCAGGATCCAGCCGGCGTCGACCAGAGCGGCCGCCATGGTGGAGCGGCGGCCGGGAGCGCGGGCGGTGAGGTTCGGGTGGTCGCGCAGCAGCCGCTCGACGAGCCACTCGCGCAGCGCGGTGGTGGTCGGGTCCCACGATCCGATGCTGAAGACGACCGGCACGGGATCAGCGCCGCAACGCCGGCCCAGGAAGTCCAGGACAAATCGCATCATCAGAACGCTCTTGCCGGAACCGGCGCCACCGAGCACGACCAACCGCCCGGACGGGACGCGCCGATAGACGTCCGCGATGTCGGCCAGGCCGCCGTCCAGCGACAGCGGTACGGTCACTGCCCCTGGAGGAGCACCGCTGATGTTGTCCCAGTGATCCAACAGTTCAGCAGCCGCTGACCGCCACCGTACGGGCAGCGGGAACGGATCGTGGATCCGGCGCTGCTCCTCCTCACGGATCCAGCGCCTGCGGACGTCATGTGCCAGCACGTCGGCAACCTCGGCGAGCATGCCCCCGATCGACCGCCCGCCGGTCCCGACCGGCATGGGTATTCGTTCGGTCATGGGGCCACGCGTCTTCGGCGCATCCTCGTGGGAGACAGAACTGGAGACCTCAACAGCCACAGCCTTGTCGTGGTAGGCGGCCAGCAACTCCTGCCAAACGTCGTCGCGATCACGCCCCATGGCATCGGCCAGGCCGTGGGCGACCAGCCTCACCGTTCCCAGTCGGGCATCCCTGGGCTTACCCGTCTCCAGCCGCTGAACGGTCCGTACCCCCAGCCCGGCCCGCTCGGCCAACTGCTCCTGCGTCAGCCCCGCCTGTAGCCGCAACCCGCGAAGCAGGGGTCCGAACTGGCTGCTCACTGCGACGCACTCGCTCCCATCAAGGATCCTCCGTCTACGGGCGAATCAAATCACTCTACTGCGGCCCCGGTCACCGATTCGAACCACCCGTCAGAACTGGCGGGTCCCTGACGTGGCGCGTTGGCCAGCCAAAACATGAACGTGATCACCAGCTGGCCGCAACCGTCGGCAGGCAACACCACGCTGACGAGGCGAGCAGCCGGCCCACGGAGGCCGAACGCCGAATGTCCGCAGCGATCCCGCTCTGACCTGAGGAAGTCGACACGCATGTCCGCACCGAACACGCTTGCTGAGATGACCGCGGCCCCCGGCGCACAGCGGCCGCACCCGAGCCCCGGCAGGGGCCGAGCGTCGGATGCCCTGCCTGCCAACGGCTCACCCACCCGGCGACTTGTCATGCAGGAAGACACACGAGAAGCCCCGACGTCAGACCGACCGGCTGCTGGGAAACCTCCCGTGGAATTCAGGATCCTCGGCACGCTCGAAGCCTTCGCCACCGGCTGCCAGATGACTCCGGTCCGCCCACGGCAGCGGGCCGTGCTCGCCTACCTGCTCCTGCACGCCAACCGCCGGGTCAGTACCAAACAACTGATCGACGCCCTCTGGGCCAACGAACCTCCCCGTACTGCACGAGCACAGGTCCACACCGCCATATCGGCGCTGCGTGCCGCGCTGCTACCCGTCGCCGGGCGCCTCTCGTCGGAGATGTCCGGCTACCGACTGCAGACCGCCCTGGAGGAGGTGGACGTCTCGATCTTCCAAGCCCGGCTCTCCGCTGCACAGCGGCTTGTAACAGGGCGCCAACCGGAACTCGCGGCACCGCTGCTGCGGGAGGCCCTGGCCTTGTGGCGCGGTGATGCCCTGGCCGGAGTGGACGCCCCGTTCGCGGTGGCGGCCCGCAACTGTCTGGAAGAGCAGCGCTTCGTCGCCCACGAACTGCTCGCGGACCTCGATCTGGCAGCCGGCCGACATGTAGAGCTGATCCCACGGCTGACCGCACTGCTGAACGACTACCCGGCCCGGGAGGCGGTAGCACAGCGATTGGCCGTTGCGCTCTACCGCGGCGGCCGGCAGGCGGACGCCCTGGCAGTCCTGCGCCGCCTGCGCTCGACACTGGTGAGCGAGTACGGCTTGGAGCCCGGACCGCCATTGGCGGACCTCGAGGCGGCCCTGCTGCGCCAGGACCCGGTGCTCGACCCTCCGCCGCAGCAGCCAGCGGCTTCCGGCCCCGCTGCCGCCGCGCCGACCAGCGCCCGGCTTGAGTCGCAGCATGCGGCGGGTGACAGCGACTTCACGCATCCGCGGCCCGCGCAGTGCCCCGACCGGATCGCCGGCTTCATCGGCCGAGCGGGCGAACTCGCCACGCTGGACCGCTTACTCGATGGGCACGCCCAGACCGCACGGCTGGCGGTTGTCACCGGCCCGGCCGGGGTGGGCAAGACCGCCCTGGTCCTGGAGTGGGCCAATCGGCAGGGGGGCTCCTTCCCCGACGGTCAGCTCTACGCGGACCTGCACGGATTCGACACCCAAGACACAGAGTGTCCGGCACGGATCCTGCAGCACTTCTTGACCGCGCTCGGCATCCCGGACCACCGGATCCCGCTCGACCTGACACACTGCCAAGCCCTCTTCCGCTCGTCCGTCGCCGGCCGGAAGATCCTGGTCGTGCTGGACAATGCCAGCGACTTCGAGCAGGTGCGGCCGCTACTTCCGGGTTCCGCAACTGGCCTCACCCTGGTCACGAGCCGAGACAGACTGGACGGACTAATCGCCGAGACCGGAGCGATGCCACTGCCGCTGCCGATGTTCACACCCGACGAATCCATCGAAGCACTGAACCAGATCACAGGTCCAGAACGGCTTGCAGCTGCCCCAGAATCGGCCTGCGAGCTTGCTCAGTTGTGTGGCGGTTTGCCCCTGGCGTTGCGCATCTCGGCCGTACGGCTGGCGGTGGAACCGGCTACCTCTGTGGCGGAGCTGGTGGCCGAGCTGGCGCAGACGGAGGACCGGCTGGTCGGCCTGTCACTACCCGGCAACCAGCACAGCGTGGCAGGAGCACTGGAGCAGACCTGCCGACGATTGACCGCCGAGCAGGCAAGGCTCTTCCGCCTTCTCGGCTCACATCCCGGCCCGTGGATCAGCCTCGCGGCCGCCGAAGCCCTCGCTGGGGACGGACGGGCGCTGCGCGGTTCGGCCTCTGAGCAGGTTCGCCAGTCACTCCGCATCCTCGAGTCACTTCACCTCGTGGAGCAGGTTAAGCGGGACCAGTACACCATGCACCCGCTGGTCCGTCTCTACGCCGGTCGGCCCTGATCGACAGCAGCATCGTCACCAACGCCGCCAGCGGCGAACCCCTGTGCTGCGCGACCGTTGGTGACGCGCTCGCCCCGCTGCGTCTGGCGCTCGGGCAGCACCTGGCCCGGTAGGGCCGCCGTGTCCGCCGCGCGGCCGCGGCCTTCCCGCGCGCGAGGGACAGTCCCAGCAGCGTTGGAGAGGGTGCGGCGCGCAGGCCGGGAACAGGCTTGGCCGCTGTCAGGAGCGCCGGATATCCCGGAGGGGCAGCAGCAGACCACGACCACCGGAGACGTCCGTGAGCACCCGTCACAGCCCAGCCCCGCCCGACGACAACGACGGCCACGACCGGGACGGCGGGAGGCTGTCCCGGCTGGGCCGGACCGCGTACCGGCGCGGCGCCGAGAACCCCAACGGCTCGACCGCCGCGCTCGGCGTCCTCAAGGTCGCGACCGCCGATCAGCTCCAGCGCCTGCTGCGCCCTGGGGCGGCGTCGAACAAGGTGATCCGGCAGGCGCTCGGCGACCTCGCTCCCCACGGCCTGGTCGCCTCGGACGGCAACCGCGGCGAGGCACAAGACGTGGCGGTTGGAGGGCGCGGCCGGGCTGGACGCGGCCGCGGCGGTGCTCGGGATGCGAGCTGGTCGAGCTGAGCCTTGGTCACTTCGCCCGCCGGCTTTTGCTGGTGGAGAATCCAGACCCCCGGCTTCACCTCGCGGCTCGCCCAGGTTCAGACCAAGCCGACGGTGCCAGAGCAGATGGACGGCTTCCACCCGTGCCAGCACCGGCCACGAGTCTCGCGCCGCGCAGCGCGCAGGCGCGCGGCCTGGCGGGACGGATCCTCGAGCGCGCGGCAGGGCACCACGGCTGCGACGATCTGCTGGCGGACTGCGCCGGTACGATCGCGGAGTTCGGCGAGGCGCTGGACCGGTACCTGCGGTCGCGGCCGGCCGACTACCTCGTCTCCTTCCGCGCTCTGCTCGCCGTCGCCCAGGAGTACCACTGGGCGAACGCCCTGGACGGCTTCACGGACGACATCTACGAGCTGGAATGCCCGCACTGCGGTGCGGGGATGAAGATCGCCGTCGGCGGATTCGGGTGCTACTCGCAGGTGTGGGACGGGAACGAGGAGCTGCGACGGGAACTGCGACCGGCAGTTGCCGAGGAACTCACCGGGACCGGCCGGTGGATGCACCAGACCGCGGTCCGCGACGGGCAGGCGGTGCTCGCCGACGGGATCGCCCACCTCTTCGGCGAGGCGGAATGCCCGGTGTGCGCCAGCGTCTTCAACGTCGCGGACGAGTACACCCACGCCAACCGCCCGGCCGTGCGATTCGCCACGGCGGAGGTCCGCCTGGGGGTCGCCGACGCTGCGCAGCCGCGTCCCGACCGTGAACCGGGATCGCGTGATGACGAGCCACGGCAGGATCCGGGCATGCCGTGCGACGTTTGCGACCACGAGATGGTCCGGTGGACCCATCGTCCGAACGAAGCCGCCGAACACTGGTCGTGTCCGTGGTGCTACGCAGTCACAAGCTTCGACCTACCGCAGTTCGAGATGTCACGGTCGGCCTACATGCCGCCGGACCTGCGGTGGGAGACCGCTTCATCCGAGTTGCTCTGGGATGCCTCCCGCCACACCAGCGGCGGACGCTGTGCGGCATCGAGAAGCCGGACATGTCCGGCTCCCCGTACGGCATGTGGGGCTGGCTCCGGGACGACTGTCCGGACTGCACCGCCATGGCAGAGACCATCGACGCGCGGTGGCCCGTGGACCGGCGCGATCCCACCTATCGCACGAGCATTCGTGACACCCCTGCGTCGTAGGCGCTGACGGCCCATGGCCCGCTGGGTGCCGGGCTGCATCGAGCCTGCCCCGACCGAGGTCGACGAGAACGCCCTAGTGCTGTGACCAGCAACGTTCACCGGGTTGTGACAGGCGGCACGGAGTCCGCGGAATTCCGTTTCGAGCGTTGCCCTGGTGCCTCTACTGTGGCGCGGTGATGACTCAGGTGATCGTTCTCAACGGTGGTTCCAGCTCGGGGAAGTCCGGGATCGTTCGGTGTCTGCAGGCAGTCCTGCCGGATCCGTGGCTGGCCATTGGGACTGACACGCTGGTTGAGGCGATGCCGGCGTCCATGCAGGCGTCAGACGGCGGGATCGAGTTCGCTCCGGACGGAGAGGTGATCGTCGGACCGGAGTTCCGAACGCTGGAAGCGGCATGGATCGAGGGAATCGCCGCGATGGCTCGCGCGGGCGCCCGGATCATCGTCGATGAGGTCTTCCTCGGCGGAGCGGACTCACAGCAGCGATGGCAGAAGGTTTTGGGCGAACTGCGGGTGCTGTGGGTCGGCGTCAGGTGTGACGGTGCGGTCGCTGCAGGCCGTGAGATCGCACGAGGCGATCGGATCATCGGGATGGCCGCCTCCCAGGCGGACGTGGTCCACCAGGGCGTGGTCTATGACCTGGAGGTGGACACCGCGCATGCCGAGTCGATGGAGTGCGCGCGGGCCATTTCCGCACATCTCAAGTGATCGACCGCCTGGCTATCTGCCGCTGGGACGGCAGCGCCGGGACGAGTCAGGCTGCAGTGGTGAGTGGGCGTCCGCCCCAGCGGATGCCTTTCTCGCTGCGGATGCGGGCGCGTTCCTTGCGTTGGGCGGCGAGGACGTCGGGGTGGCGGGCGTTGGCGTTGCGCCAGCGCAGGTAGACATGCAGGGCGCGGGTCTGGACCGTGTGGTTCGGGTGGACCAGGTCGCCACCGCGGTCAGCCAACTGCGCCGGGAATGTGGTCGGCTGACCGTCCGCGGCATCGCCCAGCGCGTTGGCGTATCCGCCACATTCCTCTACGAGAACCCCGACGCCCGCGCCCTGGTGAACAACGCCGTCGCCGACAGCCGCAGCCGCCACGACCAACACGGTCAACAGCGACACGACCAGATCGAGGCGACCTGGCGCGAGCGAGCCCTGAACGCCGAGCAGAGCTCACCCGCACCCAGAGGGAGATCCTGACCCAGCGGCAGCGAATCGGCGAACTCATGGGCCAGATCCGCGACTTCGACCAGATGGTCCCCGGCGAATCCGTCCAGGTCCTCATTACCGAGAACAGCACCCTCAAGCACCGCGTCCAGCAGGTGACCCGCGAACACCGCACGCTGCGGGAACGGCTCACTGCTCCTGGCCCTCGCGGCGGGGCCGGCGGATGCCACGCCCGCTGGGAGCGGGCTGGTGGGTGGTGGGAGAGGGGTGCGGCGCGCGGGCCCGGAACGGGCTTGGCCGCTGTCAGGAGCGCCGGATATCCCTCAGAGGCAGCAGCCCGACCACGACCCTCGGGAGACGCCCGTGAGCGCCCACCAGAGCCCGGCCCAGCCCGACGACAACGACGACCATGAGCAGGACGGCGGACAGCCGTCCCGGCCGGGCCGGATCGCCTACCGGCGCGGTGGGTTATGGGGCGCAGACGGCGTAGGGGGTGACGTTGGTGTAGTTGGTGTTCTGGTTGTCGGCGAGGATCTGCCAGGTGTTGCCGACGGGTCGGCTGGTGGTTTCGACGGGTGGGACGGCGCCGCCGCTCTGCTGGTATCCGCCGCCGGTGATGACGTGGCCGGCGGGGCAGGTGGCGGTGGCCACGACCGGGACCCTGGTCGTGGCCACCCCGCGGGGGCTGGTGCCGAAGGGGAGGGTGGTGACGGTGTCGGTGGCCGTGTCGATCACCGACACGTTGCTCGAGTTGGTGTTGGTGACGTAGGCGCGGGTACCGCCCGGGCTGAACGCCACCGCGAACGGCGAAAGGCCGACGGGGATGGTGGTGGTGACGGTGTCGGTGGCCGCGTTGATCACCGACACGGTGTTCGAGCCGGCGTTGGCGATATAAGCGAAGGTCCCGGACGTCGCGGCCCGGGCCGGGGCGGCCGCCGTCACCGGCAGCGCCCCGGCCCCCAGCAGCACCAGCCCTGCCGCCAGGGCGCGTGCGCGCGCCGCCCACCGCGGGGGCCGGCCCGGGCTCGTATCCTGCCGGTCGGGGCCGGGCAGCTGTCGTTTCCCGCGACTGATCATCGCCGCACCTTTCGCTCGAAGATCCCAAAAGGGTGGCGACGCAGGCCCCGAGCCGGAACGGCCCGTGCCATGACGAACAGACGCGACCGCCGCGGCCGGCTCCGCCACCACGGTCACCACCGGGGCCCACAGTCGCGTGCTCTGACGCCTCACCGGCCCGCGGCTGCGCCACCGCGCTGACAGGACCTCAAAGAGCACAGGCCACCGCGCGTCAGCGTAAGCATCGAGGTATGAAATATGGCGGTTCGACACCTTTTCGTCCGAGTGATCCGGCCCGCGGGCGAGTATGTGCGGCCGCCGGTGGTGTATCGGCCTGCGGCAGGGTCGCGCACTCTGCCAGACCCTCGGCCTGGAGCCGGGCCATGCGCTTCTGGGTCTGCTTGATCCCGGCTGCGCCGCCGTGCAGCTGGTGGAGCTGCTCGGCGGTCGCCATCCCAAGCCACCAGTTAACGTGACGGCACCTGCTGGAGTCGTAGGGGGACGATGGCCGTCACGGAGCAACACCCCACCACACCGCCCATGGCACGAACCCGACCGCGGCCAGCCCGACCGGGGCCAGGCGCAGCCAGGCCGCCCGGCTCGGCGTCAGCCGTCGGCGCCAGAGTGCGGCTGCCGAGACACAGGCGGACACCACCACGGCGACGGCGAGGCCCTGCACCGCCAGCCACATCGCCGGGAGGCCCCACACCACGGGTGCCGCCGCGCTGTCCCCCGCCACGAAGACGGCGAGCGGGCAGGCCACCGCCGCCACGACCGCCAGCAGGCCGAGCCCGGCCAACCACCGTACCGGGCGCAGGACTGGGCCCCGGCGCAGGACGGCGCTCACCGGATAGGCGGCGAAGCCGAGGAGTAGCAGCGCCGGGGTGAGCCAGGCGTACCAGGCATGGCTCGGTACGGGGGTCGTGGCGAGCGTCTGCCCGGGTGCGGGGGCGGCACTTGACGCCGGTGGGTGACCGGCGGCCACGGCCTGCACCCATGAGGTCATGGTCTGCGCATAGCCCGAGGCCAGCTCTCCGAGGTTCTTGCCATCGAAGAGAGGGCCGCCGATCCGGTCGAACCCGTCCGTCGTGCGGTGCCCGTTGTGCGCACCGTCGGCGACGAAGCCGATGACGGCGTGCTGGTTGCCTGCCCGGGCCAGTGTCTCGCGGAAGATCCGCGAGCTCTCCTGTGGCGGTACCTGCGTGTCGTGCTCGCCCCACAGCGCCAGCACCGGCGTTCGGTGGAGCCGCTCGAGCACTGGCACGGGGTCGTAGCCCGCCGTGGGGAACAGCCCGGTCGAGCCGATGAATTGGGCGGCGGGACCGGCCACGGTGTGACGGAACGGTCCGTCCACCCCCCGGTGGCGCAGATGCGTGGTGAGGTTCCAGGCCTGGGTGCGCAGCGGGTCGTAGCCGGACCCGCCGATGGTGACGACGAACGCTACGTCGGTCGAGCGCGACGCGGCCAGCGGCGCGACCCAGCCCCCCTCGCTGAACCCCCACAGTCCGACCTGGCGTGGGTTTACCGTGTTCCTGGACTGCAACAGCCGCACTCCGGCGAGTGCGTCGTCGGCGAGCAGGCCGAAGTTTCGATGGAGCCGGGAGTAGCCGACGGTCCGCTTGTCGTAGACGAGCGTGGTGATCCCGGCCCGGGCGAACGCCTCGGCCTCCTGCCGGTACTCCTCCCGGGGCCCGGCACCCGAGCCGCCGACAAGCACGATGCCAGGTCCCGGGCCGGGTGCTCCGTCCTTGCCGAGGACGGTGCCGTGCAGGACGAGCCCGCTGCCGCCCCGGAAGGTGACTTCCTGGCGGACCAGTCCGTCTCCGCCGGCGTACGCCACCGGCGTGGCCAGCAGGAGGAGGGCGCCGACCAACGCCCCGGACAGGACGGCCATTACGGCGCGTATCAGTAATGCGGAACGAGCCGAGAGCAGCACAGCGTGCGTCCCCCTTCGCAGTCGGTTGGGCCTCGCGGTCAGTCGATCTCGGGAATTCCGAGCAGTCGGACGAGCACGGTCCGCGCCTCGGGCGCTGCCTCGCCCTGCGGGACCGAGTACCGGTAGAGGAGCGCGATGTACTCCTCGAAGAACGCGCGGAGTTGGCCGGGATCGACCCGGAGCGTGGCGCGCGAGAAGAGCGCCGCGTCGGCCCAGGGCCCCAGCGTGTCGCGCGCCTCCTCGAACCGCCGGGCGGAGTCGATCAGTTCGGCGAGGTTCAGCCGGTGCATCTCGGTCAGCGCCTCGCGCATCTGCGGCGTCTGCCGGCTGTACGGCGGGAACCGTCGGTCCCCTGGCACTGCCCGCCACCACCGTTCCCGTCCCTTCGCCAGCTCCGGGACCTCCTCGACGAGGCCGTGCTTGGCCAGCTGCCGCAGGTGGTAGCTGACCAGCCCCGTGCTCTCGCCCAACTCGCGTGCGAGCGCGGCAGAGTTGGCCGGTCCCCGGCGCAGGCATCGCTCGATCTTCTGCCGCATCGGGTGCGCGAAGGCGCGCAGCGCCTCGACATCGGTGATCTCCTGGGCAGGCGGTTGTTCGGCCATGCCAGAAGGCTACGAGTTGCAAAGAGTATTTGCAAGGAACCCTTGCAACTCTCGGATGCGGTCCGCGCCACCACCTCGCCGCAGATTGCCGACCAGGGACTGTCTTCAGTCATGATTAATGGGCTTTCAGGAGGCTGCTGATCCAGACGGTCGCGGCGCGGAGATGGAGTCCGGCGAGGTAGCTCTCGGGCGTCTTGTCGTAGCGGGTCGCGATGCCCCGTCAGTCCTTCATCTTGTTGATGGCCCGCTCGACCGTGTTGCGGTCGCGGTAGAGATCTGCGTCGTGAGTGACTGGCCTGCCGCCCCGGCTGCCTTTCTTCCTGCGCTTGGCGGCCTGGTCCTTCTTCTCCGGAATGACCGCCTTGATGCGGTGTTTGCGCAGGTGGGCGCGGGAGGAGCAAGCCTTATCGCCAGCGACTGCGGCCGGCCGAGTGCGGGGACGGCCGACAGGCAGGCGTACCCGCACCGCCGCGGCGGGCATCCGGTCGGCGCCGCCGGTCATGTGTGGTGCACCGCGTACAGGTGGCCGCGGGCCCGCGCGGTGTGCTCCAAGGCTTTCGTCAGCATCCCCGGCGCCTTTGTCTCAGCGGAGTTTGACCGGACCGAGGTGTCGCCATCGGTTGACATGATGCCGGGCATGGTGAGAACACTGCGCATCGAGGGCTTTTCCGTGAGCGGCCAGCCGATCTCCACGCCGACCACCAAGTTCGGCGGCCAGCCCGTGTGGCTGACAGGCCCGCAGTGGCCGATCAGCGCGGCATGGGACCGACCGATGCGGTTCGTCGGCCAGATCGAGTTGGGCCCGGTACTCGGAGCGGCCAGCCACGGGAAGATGGCCTACGTCTTCGTGACCCACGCCGATCACGGGGAGGACTTCTTCGATCCCGACGTCATCGACCCGGAGAGTGGCGAGAACGCGGTGATCGTGCAGCCAGGCGGGGGCTATGCCGGCCAGGTGCGCCCGCTGGAGAGCGGACCCGGGCTCTACGGCCGCGACGGGTCGGAGGTGGAATTCACCGTCGACCTCCGCCCCGCCGACGAGCCCGGTTCCATGACGGATGAGGAACTCGAAGCCCTGTCCTCCGCCGACCGGGACCGCTACATCGAGCGGATCGACGGCGACAAGATCGGCGGAACACCGCTGTTCGTCCAGGATGACGAGTGGCCAGACGGCGGCCCTTGGCGGCTGCTGCTGCAGCTGGACTCGAACTGGGTGCCCTTCCATCTCAACCTCGGCGCGTCGCCGAGGTTGTTCGCCTTCGTGTCCGAGGACGGCGCCCAGGGCAGGCTGCTGGTCCAGGACTCCTGAGCCGACAAGGCCCCGGCCATGGGGCCAACATCGTTCTCATGCCGACACAACGCCCCCGCCCGTCAAACTCCGCTGAGACTGATCAAACTTCGTTGAGACAGAACAACCGGGTTCGCCGGGGCTGGGACAGGGCTGTCCCAGGCCTGTCCTACCCGTGTCTTAGGGCGTCCGGGTTCGACCGTTTCGCTAGGCCCGTACTTCGCGGGTCGTTGAATCGAATGGTTCGGGCCCGGGAACGGTGTCCAAGGCCGCCCCGGTGGCGTTGGATTGGGTGTGTCGATGACTTCCCGGTCCCCGCGGCCACGGTCTGAGCGTCAGCGCCTGGAGTGCGTGGTGACGGCTGTGG
>NZ_BAAATR010000056.1:0-27227 GCF_039533515.1 Kitasatospora cystarginea
AAGGAACGGACGCTTCCTTCGGACCGCCTTCCAGCGGAACCTCCGGGCGCTTCGTTCTTTCGCATTTCCAGCTTATCAGATGTTTTCCGCTCCGTTTTCCAGAGCCTCACTCATCCGATTTGCTTTCCTTCGACCTTTCGGCGCTTCCGACTCTATCAGATCCCTCTGACTCGTCTTTCACGCTTCCCGGCTTTCAGGAGGCTTTTCACCGGACCCGGCCTGACGGCCCGTCCGACGTTTCAAACCTTAGCCGATCCCCGCTCCACGAAGCGAATCCCGGCCGCAATCCAGAAAAACACACAACAATTCGCACCGAGCCGCGACAAGGCACGACCCAGCCCGAACAGAAGAAGTGGCGTTTCAGAGGATTGGCCGCCCCGGGACCGTCCGCGCCGATGCGTGTCCGGTGCTCCCTGCCGAGCGACCCGACAACACTACCCCCATCGAAGCTCCCGGGCAAACGTCGAGTCCCCGGGGCATACCAGGCGGCGTGGACCCGTCCTCCGCGCTGAGCCGTTGGGGCTGTCCGAGGCCCGGCGAAGGCCGGCGGCGGCTCCGTACTGTCACGGCCCGGCGCACGCGGACAACCCACGCGGAGGTCCGGAACGGTGTCGACGCTCGGGTGTTCGGCCGATCTCTCCTTGAGCCGGTGGAGTCGGCCTTGTCGCCGCAAATGTGCAACCCGGCCGCCGAGTTGATCGTCTGTGTCTGGAGAGAAGCACCAACCTGCACGGCATGGCGGGTTGTGGGTTGCGGAACCACGGAGGTCTCGGTTCCGTTCCCGTTCCGCGACACCGCCGCTGTGGTCGGGCGGTGTCCCGAACGGGAGTCCGCTGCCATTCCACTGAACGAGGAGAACGGGTGATCAGCAAGGACGCGGGCCGGGCCGGGTGGTGCCCGAGGGAAGTGCGAACAGCCTTCAGGATCTCGCTCGCCGCGATGGCCGTCGAGGCCGCCACCTGGCTGCTCGACGTGTTCGTCATCCCTCCCACCGGATTTGACGAATTGCGCAGCACGCTGGGAACGCAGGGGGCGGCCCTGCAACTCGCCCTTTCTGCCGGGTTCCTGCTGCTGACCGACGCACTGTGGCTGTTCTTCGCGCTCAGGATGCGTCAGGGCCGGAACTGGGCCCGCATCGTGCTCGCCGTCCTCGGGGCGATCGGTTCGCTCTCCCTGCTCGCCGACACGGGCATGAACGGCTTCGACTGGTCGATCATGAGGCAGGGCGTCCCCACCGCACTGGCGGTCGGAGCGGCCGTGCTGATGTTCCTGCCCGCGTGCAAGCCGCATTTCGCGCCCGCACGCGCTGAGTAGCAAGTCCTGCTCCGAACGAGCCCGGTCGTACGCATCAGTCGAAGGCGCCGAGTTCGCCGTCCGGATGTCGAGGAGTTCCGGTGGCCTTGCCCGGTTTCGGGGCCGGTCCCGTGGTCGGGGGCCCGCCCGGCGATCAGGGAGCAAGGGCGGAGGGCCACCCGGAAGTGCTGTCGTCGTCGATCGAGGCGGCCGAGACGGAGGTTTCCAGTAGGGCTTCGAGGCGGCCCCACCTCGGCCTCGATCTCGGATGTCGCGGGGCCGGGCACACCACGAACTCGACTGGTGCGTCACCCAGTTGGCCACCGTCGAGGAGCGCGACGCCAGCCGACGACCTGATCAGCCGACTGGTCGCGGCCGACCGCGCGCAGCCGGCCGTCGGGCACGCCGACATCGCGAGCACGGTCGAGCTGATGCCGGTCACCGGCCACAAGACCACCTGACCCGGCGGTCCGCCACCCCTAGCCGCCCCCGACTGCCGCCCGGTCCCCATGCTTCGGGCGCTGCCCGGACGGGAGCCTCGGCCGCCGTGCTGCACGCCTGCGAGGCCACCGGCCGGGCGGGTTCCGGCAGTTCCGCGACCAGCCGCGACCGGGCTCCGCGGCACTCCGCGGGGCCTGGGGTGCAGAGAGGGAAACGTCACACTCCAGGGGGCTGATGCCGTCCCGTTGACGGGCACTAACCTGCCCTCATGACGACGGTCCCGCCCGAAGGGCTCCCTCTGGCCGCCGAGTTCCCGGACGCGACCCGTGAGCAGTGGCAGCGCCTGGTCGAAGGCGTTCTCCGCAAGTCGGGTGCGCAGGACGTGGCCGGCGCACAGGCCGAGGACTCCCTCACCACCCAGCTCCAGGACGGCCTGCGCGCCCGTCCGCTGTACACCGCCGAGGACGCCCCGGCCGACGCCGGGTTCCCGGGCTTCCCGCCCTTCGTCCGCGGCGGCCGCCCGCAGGGCTCGGCCGTCTCCGGGTGGGACGTCCGGCAGCGCCACGCCGACCCGGACGCCGCACGGTCGAACGAGGCGGTGCTCGCGGACCTGGAGAACGGCGTCACCTCGCTCTGGCTGGTGCTCGGCGAGGCCGGGCTGCCGGTCTCCGTGCTGCCCGCCGCGCTGCGGGGCGTCTATCTGGACCTCGCCTCGGTGACCCTCGACGCGGGTGCGGAATTCCGGGCCGCCGCCGAGCAGTTCTTCGCCCTGCTCGCGGAGAACGGGGTACTCGCCGAGGCCGCCTCGGGCAATCTGGGCGCCGACCCGCTGGGCCTGCTCGCCCGTACCGGTGACGACTCCCGCACCGATGCACTGCTCGCCGACACCGCCGCTCTCGCCGCACAGTGCGAGGGCACGTACCCCGGCGTCCGCGCGCTCACCGTCGATGCGCTCGTCTACCACGACGCCGGCGCCTCGGCCGCCCAGGAGCTCGGCTGCGCGCTGGCCACCGGCGTCGCCTACCTGCGCGAACTGACCGCCGCCGGACTCACCGCGGACGCGGCCGCCGGCCAGCTGGAGTTCCGCTACGCGGCCACCGAGGACCAGTTCCTGACCATCGCCAAGTTCCGCGCCGCCCGCCGGATCTGGGCCCGGGTGGCCCAGGTCTCCGGGATCACCGCCGAGGCCGCCGCCCAGCGCCAGCACGCGGTGACCTCCAGCGTGATGATGACCGAGCGCGACCCGTGGGTGAACATGCTGCGCACCACGGTCGCCTGCCTGGCTGCGGGCGTCGGCGGCGCGGACGCCGTCACCGTGCTGCCGTTCGACGAGGCCGTCGGCCTGCCGGACGCCTTCGCCCGCCGGATCGCCCGCAACACCCAGTCGATCCTGCTGGAGGAGTCCCACCTGGCCAGGGTGGTCGACCCGGCCGGCGGCTCCTGGTACGTCGAGCGGCTCACCGACGAGCTGGCGCACGCCGCCTGGGAGCACTTCCAGGAGATCGAGCGGGCCGGCGGCCAGCGGGCCGCACTCACCGCCGGGCTGGTCGGCGAGCGGATCGCCGGGACCTGGGCCGAGCGCTCGGTGGCCCTCGCCAAGCGCCGCGAACCCGTCACCGGCGTCAGTGAGTTCCCCAACCTCGGCGAGCAACCGCTGGTGCGCGAGGCCGCGCCCGCCCCGCTCGGCGGCGGCCTGCCCCGGGTCCGCCGCGCGGAGGCGTACGAGGCGCTGCGCGCCCGCTCCGACGCACACCTGGCCGCCACCGGCGCCCGCCCCAGGCTGTTCCTGGCCGCACTCGGCACCGCCGCCGTGCACACGGCCCGCTCGACCTTCGCGGCCAACCTGTTCCAGGCGGGCGGCATCGAGACCGTGACCGCCGAGGGCCTGGAGCCGGCCGCACTGGGCGGGGCCTTCGCCGCGAGCGGCGCCACCGTCGCCTGCCTCTGCTCCGGCGACAAGGTGTACGAGGAGCACGCCGAGGCGGTCGCCGCGGCCCTGAAGGCGGCCGGTGCCGCCAAGGTGCTGCTGGCGGGCCGTCCGGGCGAACTGGGCGAGGCGTACCAGCGAGCGGGAGTGGACGAGTTCGTCTTCGCGGGCTGCGACGCGGTGGCCCTGCTCTCCTCCCTGCTGAACGAGATCGGAGTGGCGTGATGATCCCCGACTTCACCACCATCGGGCTGGACGGGGAGCTCGGCGCCCGGGCCACCGGCGAGCAGTGGCGGTCCACCTGGCAGCAGGCCACCGGCAAGGACGTCGAGGAGCTGGTCTGGGAGACCCCGGAGGGCATCGACGTCAAGCCGCTGTACACCGCCGAGGACCTGGCGGGCCTGGACTTCCTCGGCACCTACCCGGGCATCGCGCCCTACCTGCGCGGCCCGTACCCGACGATGTACGTCAACCAGCCCTGGACGATCCGCCAGTACGCGGGCTTCTCCACCGCCGAGGAGTCCAACGCCTTCTACCGGCGCAACCTGGCGGCGGGCCAGAAGGGCCTCTCGGTCGCCTTCGACCTGCCGACCCACCGCGGCTACGACAGCGACCACCCCCGGGTGACCGGCGACGTCGGCATGGCGGGTGTGGCGATCGACTCCATCTACGACATGCGACAGCTCTTCGACGGCATCCCGCTGGACCGGATGTCGGTGTCGATGACCATGAACGGCGCCGTGCTGCCCGTACTGGCGCTGTACATCGTGGCGGCCGAGGAGCAGGGGGTGCCGCCCGAGAAGCTGGCGGGGACCATCCAGAACGACATCCTCAAGGAGTTCATGGTCCGCAACACCTACATCTACCCGCCGCAGCCGTCGATGCGGATCATCTCGGACATCTTCGCGTACGCCTCGCAGAAGATGCCCCGCTACAACTCGATCTCCATCTCCGGCTACCACATCCAGGAGGCCGGGGCCACCGCCGACCTGGAGCTGGCCTACACCCTGGCCGACGGCGTGGAGTACCTGCGGGCCGGACTCGGTGCGGGCCTGGACGTGGACGCCTTCGCGCCCCGGCTGTCGTTCTTCTGGGCGATCGGCATGAACTTCTTCATGGAGATCGCCAAGCTGCGCGCCGCCCGGCTGCTGTGGGCGAAGCTGGTCAAGCAGTTCGACCCCAAGAACACCAAGTCGCTGTCGCTGCGCACCCATTCGCAGACCTCGGGCTGGTCGCTCACCGCGCAGGACGTGTTCAACAACGTCACCCGCACCTGCGTGGAGGCGATGGCCGCGACCCAGGGCCACACCCAGTCGCTGCACACCAACGCCCTGGACGAGGCCCTCGCCCTGCCGACCGACTTCTCCGCCCGGATCGCCCGCAACACCCAGTTGCTGCTCCAGCAGGAGTCCGGCACCTGCCGGGTGATCGACCCCTGGGGCGGCAGCGCCTACGTCGAGAAGCTCACCCACGACCTGGCCCGCCGCGCCTGGCAGCACATCCAGGAGGTCGAGGCGGCCGGCGGCATGGCCAAGGCCATCGACGCGGGCATCCCCAAGCTGCGCGTGGAGGAGGCCGCCGCCCGTACCCAGGCGCGGATCGACTCCGGCCGCCAGCCGGTGATCGGCGTCAACAAGTACCGGGTGGCCAGCGACGAGCAGATCGACGTGCTCAAGGTCGACAACTCCTCGGTGCGCGCCCAGCAGATCGACAAGCTCCGCCGGCTGCGCGCCGAGCGCGACGAGGCCGTCTGCCAGGACGCGCTGCGGGCGCTCACCGCCGCTGCCGAGGCCGGCCCGCAGGGCTCCTCGCTGGACGGCAACCTGCTCGCGCTGGCGGTGAACGCCGCCCGCGCCAAGGCCACCGTCGGCGAGATCTCCGACGCCCTGGAGAAGGTGTACGGACGGCACTCCGGCCAGATCCGTACCATCTCCGGTGTGTACCGAGACGAGGCAGGACCTTCGGAGGGTGTGCAGCGCACCCGGGAACTGGTCGAGAAGTTCGAGGAGGCCGAGGGCCGCCGTCCGCGCATCCTGGTCGCCAAGATGGGCCAGGACGGGCACGACCGCGGCCAGAAGGTGATCGCCACCGCCTTCGCCGACCTCGGCTTCACCGTGGACGTCGGCCCGCTCTTCCAGACGCCGGGCGAGGTCGCCCGCCAGGCGGTCGAGGCCGACGTGCACATCGTCGGCGTCTCCTCGCTGGCCGCCGGACATCTCACCCTGGTGCCGGCGCTGCGCGCCGAACTCGCCGAGGCCGGCCGGGAGGACATCACCATCGTGGTCGGCGGCGTCATCCCGCCGCAGGACTTCGACGCCCTCCACCAGGCCGGTGCCGCGGCGGTCTTCCCGCCCGGCACGGTGATTCCGGACGCGGCGTACGACCTGCTGAAGTCGCTCGCCGCCGACCTCGGCCACGAACTGTGAGCCTCTGAAGGAACTGTGAGCCGCTGAAGAGATGCCGCCTCGGACGATCGACCTCGACCAGTACCGGCAGGGTGTGCTCGACGGCTCGCGCGCCTGGATCGCGCGGGCCATCACCCTTGTCGAGTCCACCCGGCCCGACCACCGCGAGCTCGCCCAGCGGCTGCTGGTCGAGCTGCTGCCGCACTCCGGCGGTGCGGTGCGGGTCGGCATCACCGGTGTGCCGGGAGTCGGCAAGTCGACCTTCATCGAAGCGCTCGGCACCATGCTCACCGGCCGGGGCCACCGGGTCGCGGTGCTCGCCGTCGACCCGACCTCCAGCCGCACCGGCGGCTCCATCCTCGGCGACAAGACCCGGATGGAGAAGCTCTCCACCGATCCCGATGCCTTCGTCCGGCCCTCCCCCACCTCCGGCACGCTCGGCGGCGTGGCGAGGGCCACCCGCGAGTCCATGGTGGTGATGGAGGCCGCCGGCTACGACGTGGTACTGGTCGAGACGGTCGGCGTGGGCCAGTCGGAGACCACGGTGGCGAACATGGTCGACTCCTTCCTGCTGCTCACCCTGGCCCGCACCGGCGACCAGCTGCAGGGCATCAAGAAGGGCGTCCTGGAGCTCGCCGACCTGGTCGCCGTCAACAAGGCGGACGGTCCGCACGAGCGCGACGCCCGGGCCGCCGCACGGGAGTTGGCGGGTGCGCTGCGCCTGCTCCAGGCGCCGGACGCGGCCTGGAGCCCGCCGGTGCTCACCTGCAGCGGTCTGGACGGCGGCGGCCTGGACACCCTCTGGGACCGCCTCCAGCAGCACCGCCGGCTGATGGACACCACCGGAGCGCTGGCCGCCAAGCGGCGCGACCAGCAAGTCGACTGGACCTGGGCGATGGTCCACGACCAGCTGCTCTCCCAACTCCGCGAACACCCCGAAGTGCGTCGCCTCGCACCGCAGTTGGAGCAGCAGGTCCGCGATGGCACGCTGACCGCGACGCTGGCCGCCCAGCGCATCCTGGACGGCTTCCGCTCGACCGGCTGAACCCGGGGCCCGGGAGCTTCCTCGGGACGGTCTCGTCGGGACGGCTCCCGGGAGCTTCCTCGGGTCGGTCTCCTCGGGACGGCTTCCGGGTGTGTCTTCGGAGGCGGTCTCCGACAGGGCCGCGACCCGTCCGGCCTCCCGCGCCTATGATCGGAAGGTCAACGCCGGAGCAGGGCCGCGAGGCCGGCCGAGGCGCGCAACCGGGGGAAGGAGCGCCAGGGATGGGCGCGGAGTACGAGATCACGGACGACGAACTGCTGGATGTCGCCGAGGACCCCGAGCAGGCGGCCTCCCTCCACCGGGCCCTGCGGAGCATGGCCGGTTCACCGTCCGTCGGCCCCCAGCTGCAGGAGATGGCCAAGGAGGTGCTGAGCGGCCGGATGAGCATGCGGGACGCCGTCCGGTCCAGCCACTACCTCGACGCCATCGGCGACCGGCTCTCCCAGATCCGTGACGCCGCCGAGCGGATGACGCCGGAGGAACGCCGCGCGTCCGAGGAGCGGGCCCGGAAGCTGTCGGAGAGCGGGGCCGCCACGCGCGAGAGCGGGACGGCCCCGGGCAACCGGGCCTGACGGCTCCTCGGGAGGACGGCGTTACAGAGGACGGCGTTACAGCAGCCCGTCCCAGAGCTGCTCGACGACGACCGCCCACCAGTTCTCCGGGTCGTTGAAGACCGTCCCGTCGATCGCGGCCAGCTCCTGCTGCAGGGCGGCCACGGCGGCCCCCGCGGCGAACACGTCGAGCCCGCGCAGCGCGGGCCAGCGGACGGCGAACAGGGCCAGGCAGCGGAGGTAGGCCGACACGTCCGCGTTGGCGTACCGGCCGCTCCCGTTGTCCGGGTCGACGGCCCACACCCGGCCGACGCCCGACCCCGTACCGGTGCCGCCGTCGCCGCACTGGACGGCGATCAGCGCGTGGCCGTCGTCGCCCAGCACCACGTACTCGGCGAGGACCGCCCGTGCCTGGTCGGACACCCGCGCACCCCGACCGGACTCGGCCAGCTGCGCGGCCGCCGTCGGCAGGCCGGTGTGGGCGGTGAAGAAGTGCTCAACCCGGACCGGAAGCCCCGCCACCGTCAACGTGCGGCCGGCGGCCTCGGGCAGCAGGCTCTGAGCCACCTCGTCCGCCCCGAACCGCCATACCCCGTCCGGGCCGAACTGTGCGGCGAACCGGGCGCCGAGCGCCTCGTCCGCCTCGGGTGCCGCAGCCTGCGCGCCGCGCGGGAACGGCACCCGGTTGGGGCGCGGCGGCACCGGCCGTCCGGCCCCCTGGAAGACCTTCTCGGTCTGCTCGACCAGCGCCCGCACCCCGGCCGCCCGCCGGTCGTAGCGCGGACCGTAGTCCTGTGCGTAGGAGAACGAGGCCACCGGTAGCTCGGCGAGCAGCGTCGCCGCGCAGTAGCCGCCCGGCAGTTCGCACGGCCGCAGGTCGGTGTGCACGGCCAGCACGTCCTCCGCCCGCACCCCCTGCGCCTGCAGCGCGCGCCAGGCGCGCACGTCGGGGTGGGGGTGACCGGCCGCAGAGGACTGGAAGAAGTACTGCTCCTCGCCCTGGGCATCCCGGTAGGTCAGCACCGCGGTCGAACCGGGCCCGGTCACCGGAGGCCGCGCCGGGTCGTACGAGCCCGCGCCGAGCTTGTCCCGGTAGAGCTGTACGACCTCCTCCACCGGCACCGAGGGCCAGGTGGTCAGCTCACCGGTGGTCCGGTCGACCACCGCGCACGCCGAGCCCACCTCGGCCGGTGCCCGGCGCTCCCCCGAGCCGGAGTCGACCGGCGCCGCCTGCTGCTCGGCCCACAGCACCCAGCCGAGGTCGAACTCGTGCACGGCGATGCGGCGCCACTGCTCCTGGGGCCGTCCACCGTTGATCCACTGGTGCGCCGCCTCGATCGCCTGCTCACGGGTCGTCACGCGGTCGTTCTCCTTCGAAGCCATCGGATGCAGGTCAGGTTATCGCTGGGTTCACACCACGGTCTCGACGGCCGCCGCCCCGTCGGCCTCGGCAGCCGCCTGAGGCCGCCCGGTCCCGGCGAGCGCCAGCGCGCTGACGCCGCGGGCGTCGGCCAGCAGCAGCAGCCCGTCCGGTGTGAGGTCCGCACCGCCGAGCGGGCCGGAGGAGAGGAAGACCGCGAGCGGGCTCTCACCGTCGACCGGCCAGACCCGTACGTAGTCGCCGCCGACGCTGAGCATCAGCCCGGCCGCGGCGCGCTGTTCGTCGGACGGGCGGACCATTCGCTCGACGTCCACCACGAGCTCGTCCCCCGTGTGCGCGTCGAACCCCACCGGTCCGGCGCTCTCCTCCCCCACGCCGGCGACGAGCATGGACGCCCCCTCGGGGGTGAGCCCGGCGGTGAGTGCGGTGACGCCGGGCAGCGGCTTGGCCCACAGCGTCCGCCACGGCAGTTCGATGCCGAACTCCGGTGCGGCCAGGCCGTCCTGGCGGAAGGCGTGCTCCAGCAGCGCGGCCCGCAGGACCGGACCGACCGCGGTGCGGGTGAACAGCGGCGCCAGCCGCAGCCAGGTACGGGCCGCCATCGGCAACTCGGCCCCGGCGGCCGCGAGATGCTCGACCGCCGCCCGCAGCGGCACCTGCTCGGCGTACAGCAGGAAGCCGGGGTCGGCCAGCAGCTCCGGCAGGATCCCGCCCTCCAGCGCGTGCCCGATCAGCTGCTTCCGTACATACGGCCCGGCAGCCGTCCAGCGCTCCGGGCCGTCGGACGGCAGGGTGGCCAGCAGTGCCGTGGTGATGCGGCGTTGGGCCTCGCGCACCGTCCCGCCCATGCGCTCGCGCAGCTCGTCGGCGATCGCCGGATGCACCAGGGCGACGGCGGGCGGCTCCCCCTCCTTCCCGACCAGGTCGAAGAACGGCGTCAGCAGCATCTGGCCGTCCGCCAGATCCGTGGCGAGGTCCTTGCCCGCGACCGCGGAGGCGAGGTCCGCCCAGAGGTCGAGCGGCAGCGTCGCGCCCTCTCCCGCGAGCGCGAGCGGCGCCAGCAGCCGTCGCAGCATCAGCTCCTGCACACCACATCGCTCGGCGTGCAGGTCGAGCACGTCACCCACACTCGCCGGCAGCACGGCAGGCGCCCCGGCGTCCGGGGTGACCCGCAGCGACCACGCCGCCAGCCGGACCACCAGCGGGCTGCCCGCCCGGCGCGCGAGCTCGGGCGCGAGCGGAGACATGGCGTCGTCCAGCATCATCTCGGCCTGCAGCGCCAGCCCCTGTTCGTCGGCCCAGGGCGCCGCATCGAGGTCGATCACCCGCAGCTGCCCGGCGGGCAGTTCCTCGGCCAGCTCGGCCGCCAGCCGCTCCACCTCGGCGCGCGGCAGGTCGGCGAGCAGCCGCAGCCCGGGCGACAGCGCCAGCGGCCGGAGCACCTCTGCGGCGACCTTCGCCGGTTCCGCCAACTCGCGCAGCACTCCGGCCCGGTCCACGTCGGGTATGACCACCGGGATGGTGTCCATGCCCTCGGGCAGCGGATCCGCCAGCAGTCGGTAGACGTCCTCGGTACGGTTGACGTCCATGCCCAGCGCGTCGGCAACTGCCCAGAGCAGCTGGGCCGTGGTCAACCCGGTAGCCCCGAACACCAGCGGTGCGGGCAGCCCGGCGGGCGGCACGGTGCTCGGGTCCAGGACATCCGTGTCCATCCGCTCCCGGTAGCCGGGATCACACAGCATCAGGAACCCGGCGAGCAGGTGCGTCCGCCCGCTCCCCGGACCACCCGCCAGCAGCACTACCTTCGGCACATCCGGACCTCCGACCCGCCAACGCGCCAGCTCGCGGAGCACGTTAGCCCGGCCACCGATGTGCGGGTGCGGTTGATAGGTGGTCAAGTCGGTCACTTCAGAGTCTCCAGGATCATCCGATTCACGGCTCATTCTCCAGCGAGTGGCACCGCGCCACGCCCACGAGCGCCCGGCCTGCCGCCACCGCCGCGGCCTTCCGCGGAGCGTCCGGCCGACACGCGGCACGGTTTGACTCTTGCCGTCCGCCCATCATCGCTATGTTCCTGTGCCCAGCCGCGCAGAGCACGCTCCGCATCGGCGAGTTCGGCAGGGGTAGCGTCGTAGTAGTAGGTCGAGTAAATCCGCAGCAGCGCGGCGAACTGGGCGATCGACGAGGCGACCGGGCCCCCGCAATAGCCCTCGACGTCGAAATGGTTGTACACGGAGACCTTGCCGGTGGCACCGTCCACCGCGATGAGTTCCTCCCCGTCTTCGGCGACGACGTCGCAGTACTCGCCCCGGTGCTCGATCTCCCGCTCGTCCACGTGCAGATCAACGGTGCGGATCCGTCGCCCAGGCCCCACGCCGCCAGGACCTCGGAGTTCAGCCTGAGCAGCGGGCTTCGCAGGACCGGGAAGCCGACCTCGCTCAGGAACCTGCGGGAGGGACCGTGCCGCAACCCGCTCGGAAGAGCGGATTCGTCCGCCGACCACAGCGACTCGACGCCGAAGCACGCCGCCGACCACGCGCGGCTCGGCTTCCGCGCCTGCTCCGGCAGTTCGGCGGGCGTGAGGCTCACGACCACCCGGAGGACCGTCACCATCCCTCCCGGTGCCGGGCAGTTCGCCCTGGCACCGGGAGGGACCCACCGCGACCACACGGTGCGCCAAGGCAGACGGGGCCCTGCCGCCACAAGCGCGGCGGCGTCCCCGTCCCGCCCGTGGCTGACCAGCAACAGATGCAGCCAGGAGAGCCACTCGCCGTGCCGGTCGGCCGCGGGGCTGACGCTCAGCCGTTCCAGGTGATGGATGTCCTCGGCCGGCGTTCCCACGGGCACGCCGTCGGACCAGCACCGCGCCATGGCCGCGAGCAGCTCGGCCCGCCCGACAGCGGCCAGGAACTCGGGCTGCTCGATCAGCACGGGCAGGTCATGCACTGCCGAACCGGCGAGCCCGGCAGCCCGAGGCTGAGTCCTGCAGTCGAGGCGCACATGTGCTCTCCCATGTCTGGTAGTTCGCTATGTATCTGCCATGGCGCCGCAGCAAGCATCGGACTACTCCGAGACTCGTCCTCGCATGCATCGGCAGGGCGAACCATCGCCACGTCTCACTCGTAGTCGCTGCCGAAAATCTCCGCGAACTCCAGCTCCCAGAAGCCCCGATCGACCGGCGCCGGATCAATCTCCCGGAGCCACCCCTCGATGGAATCCTGCAGGTCTTGGGCGTCGTCCTCCCCTTCCAACACAGGCGTGGCCGACACGGCGTCCCACAGCAGGAGGATGTGCAGCAGCGCAGCCAGGCTACCCGCGACCGGCGTCGGCGGACCGTCGAACGCTCCCCCGTCACCGCCCAGAAACACCTGCCCAACGTTGCCGTCCAGCAGCAGGACCCTCCCTCGGAGGGTCCCCAGTCCGGCCACGAAGCCTGGCCTGTGCTCCCACCGCTGCAGGGACCCGAGTGCAAGGTCGGCCGGCCGTAGGCTGGCCAACTCGGTTGCCGGCCAGCCTACGTCGGTGAGGAACCGAACGGTGGGGGCGTGGACCACGTCCTCAGGCAGCCGCTCCGGGGGGATCGTACGGCAGGCACCCGGGCCGAAAGCCCAGTCCTCCTCCAGTAGTTCCCGGGTCACCGTGGCGCCCGGCGGGATCCGCTCCGGGGGCGCCCACCGGCCCCGTCCGGTGAGTGGCTCGATCTCCTTGCCGCGACGGGCCGACGGGAGCGCGGCGACCGCCGCCTCGTCCACCAATGCTGCGAAGATGCCCACCCGGCCGACGAAGACCCACAGCGCCCTGTCGTCATCGGGGTCCGGGCAACGGATCGCTTCGGACAACAGACTGATCGGCCCAGGCAGGCCTGCAAGCGGAGCCTGTTCCACCGTATTGAACCAGCGTCCGCGTCTGACATGGGCCTTGACCACCCCGTGCTCGGTCCCGAGCCGAGCACCTGCCTGCGACTGTCCCTGAGACACCGGACCTTGGAGCGGCTGCCCGGTCTGGAAGTCCCACACGGCTACGACGTCCTCTTCACCGAAGCCCTCCCAGTCGGGCCGATCTGACGGCTCGGCCCAGCTGGCGACCGCCGCGCCTTCACCCCATTCGACGATACCGAGGCGCCCACCCGGCCACACCTCGGCGCTGGGGCTCACCACACCGGGCCAGTGCCAGTGGGACCAGACCGTCCGCCAGGGCAGAGTCGTCCGAGCAGTGACCCCACCGGCGAGCTCGGTCATCCTCCGGCTCATCAGCCCATGGTGCAACCAGCTGAGCCACTCCGCCTGACTTGCCGGGTCCAGATGCTGCCCAAGGAGGTAATGCACCACTCCGGCCACCCCACCGAGAGGAACACCATCCGGGTAGGCAAGTAGCAGACCGAGCCCCAGGCCGTACCAGCCCACCGTCACCAGGAAATCCGGATCTTCCAGCCACCGAGCCAGCTCGCCTGCGAGCGCCGCGTGCACGGGCAGTGCCGCCGACAGGTACTCCGCGACCGCACCCTCTGGCTCAATGCCGCCACGGTACAGGTCGACCAACGCGCCGAACACGCGGGACTGCTGTACTTCCGTCAACGGAAAACGTCGACGCACCTCACGGTGCACCATCGCATCCCGAAAGCCCAACAACCCGGCCTCGTCGTCGACAGCCAGGTCGGGGTGGCCCGCTGCAAGCTGCCGGAGGCTCTCGCCGGGCAGCGGCGACCCGACCAGCGCCTCCACCACCGCCTGCCACACCTCAAACGGCGACCGGGGAAGCTCCAACGCCGCAGCAGCAGCGAGCAACAACTCCATCCGCTGCCCTGATGTCCCCGGCAGCTCGTAGTGCACCGACTCCGGAACACCGATCGGCTGTGCCGCGCCCTTCTTGATGACGACCGGCTTGCGCGCAGCCGCACGGGTACAGGCGACCGTCTGCACCCACCTCCCGATGCGCTGCCACTCGGTCGAGCTGATCAGCGGCCCTGCCAGCTCGACATGTTCCAGCACCAACCCCGAACAGCTGGGGGCCACTTCCGCCACCGCGCCCGAGACCTGCTCAAGACTGAGCCCGGTGCAATCGATACTGACCCATCCGTCCAGTGCCCCTCCGTCTGTCATAGCCACAGCCTACGACTCCGTGTCCAACAAAATCCCCTGACGCTTGGCCGAAGCCCTCATCCACAAGTCTCCGATGCGGGACAGGTGCTCCTTGAACTGTGCGGACAGTTCCGTCTGCACCTTTCTCTTACCGAGCGACTCACCCACCGGATCCGACGCCAGCTGCCCTCTCCGAAATCCCACGCCATAGCTGACCGGGATATGAGAAAGAGATTCTGAATTGACGATATAGTGAGAGCAGTCTGATTTTGTCAGAGATCCGGATGTCGCACCACAAGGCTCGCGTTCGGTGTAGAGATGAACTGGGTCGAGCTCCGGCAGTCCGGCCTCGATCCGCTGCTTGTTCACCGCATCAAAGTAGTTTCCGATATGCGGTTCCGAGTGGTTCTGGTTGGCGTTTCCCTGGGGAATCGAAGAATCCACGACATAGTGCGTCTCCTTCGATACCGGGTCATAGACCTCGAGAACGGCGAAGTTGCGACCCGTGAAGTCCGGACGATGCTCATTCCTGCCGTCCGTCTCCCGTACGTGCTGGGCGTAAGACTTCCCCTCCGTATCCGCGCCGTAAGTCTCCTCAAGGTGATTGAAGGTGGCACGGGCCGGATCCGGCTTCTTGCCGGCAAGACCACCACGCATGTCCGCGCGGGCATGGTAGTGCACGCCCCAGGATTCACCCTTCTCGGGCTTGGCTCCGGATTCATCGACTACGTAATGGTCGGCATCACCCAGGACATGATTTACAGCGTTGCCACGATGAAATCCGAGACTCATACGTCCGAGCACGGCGACAATGGCACATCGCTCAGCCGAAGGCATCTCGTCAAATCCGGGCAGCGCCTTCTTGAGATCAGAGTGAGAGAAGCCCCGGGGAACATGATTGTTCTTCGGGTCGGCTTCACGACCCCGCAGCGCCGCGTCATCGAGCAGCTTTCCCAGGTCGCCGTCGCGCTCCCACTCGTCGAGGGCATGGTATGCCTTCTCGAGATCCATCTGGGAAACGTGGCGCTCCTCGGAGTCGCGGAGCGCCACCTGTGACTCCTCGGGAAGCATCCCCAGGTGCTGATGGTCCTTGGCCTGCTTCTCGTCGAACTCTGCCGATCCTCGCACCGGGTGGCTGGCCGGCTCGGCGGGCGCGCGACGTTCAGGGCTGTGCTCGGACAGCTGAGGCGACGGTTCGTGGTGGGCGGGGAGCGGGTGCCGGTCGGCGTTAAGGGGGATGGCCCAGACGCCGTGTTTGCCGTCGTGGATGGGGTGGGGGCTGCGGGCACCGGTCTGGTTGTCGAGGTAGGTGATCTTGCCGTGGTGGTTGACCGCGTTCCAGGCGTGGGCGCGGCCGTGGGCGTCCTGGGTGATGATGACGGCCTGTGAGCCGTGCCCGGCCCCGCGGAGCTGGTCCTCCAGGTTGCGGTAGGCGTGTTCGCCGTTGCCGAGGTCGCGGAACTTGGCGCCCAGCTGCTGCTCGGCACGGTCGCGACCACCGTGCTCGCCCTCGTGGGTGCCGTCGTGGCTGCGGGCGGCGGCCGCGGTGGGGTGGCCGTTGTAGGTGTCGGCGGTGGAGAGTGCGACGTCCAGGCAGTTGTTGTTGCGGCCGGGCTCGCGGTGCCCGGGACCGTTGATCGCGCCGGGCCAGTCGCCGTTCGGGTCCGGGTGACGCTGCGGGGTGCCGTCCGGGTTGCGCGGGACGCGGCTCTCCAAGTCCTGCTGGTGGTGCGGGTCGACCCGCTGCAGCCCGCCGGGGACGTCGTGCGGACGGCTCTCGGCGAGGGGGTGCTCGGGGAGGGGGTGGTGCCCTTCCGTCGGCTCGTGCGGGTTGTGCGCGGTTGCGCCGTCCTCGTTGTGGTGGTGCGTTGCCGTGTTGTCGTCGGCGGTGTGGTGCTCGGGAGCGCGGTGGTCGGCCGGCTGGTGCTCGGCGGCCTGGTGATCCGGCGTGCGCTGGCCCGGGACGGAGTGCTCCGGAGCGCGCGAGCCTGGCCCGGTGTGCCCAGCGGCCTTGTCGGTGGGGGCCTTGGCGGGTGCGGGCCCGCTCGGCTTCGGCTCGGCCGGGTGCCGGTTCGCGGGCGGCTCGGCGGACGGCGCGCCAGGTCGGCGCACCGGGCCCGTCTCCACCGGAGGCCGGGTGGGCCGGGGCTCGGCGGGATGGTGCGCCGAAGGGGCCTGGCCGGCCGGTGTCGCAGGACGGCTGGGACGGCTCTGCCCGAGACGCACGGGCTCCTGCGGCCGGCTGCCGCCCGCCGCTTCCGGACGACGAGCGGTCGACGGTGAATCGGCTGACGGGGTGTGGGACGAGCGCACCGGGCCCGTCGTGATCGGAGTCGAGACCCGGCCCGCTCCACCTGACGTACCCGCGTGCGCGGCTCCACCGGCTCCACCGGTGCCACCGCCGACGGGAGCGGCCATCGACGGCATGCCGGGGGGCGCGGCCGGGGGCGCGGAGACGTCCGGGTGGGACGCCGTACCGTCCGGGCCGTGTGCCGCCGGCGGTTCGGCGACGGACGGGCGGGGAAGGGTCGCGGTGCCTGCGGAGTCCGCCTCCAGACGGGCCGGCCCGCCCTCGTTCCGGCCGTCGGGCCGTTCGGGGCTGGATATACCGCCCCCCGGACGGCTTGCCGGCTCCTCTGCTCCCCCGTGCGGGCGCACGGGGCCGAGCGGCACGCTTCCGGGGTGCGCGGGCCGCGGCGCGGCGCCCGACTGCGTGGGCGCGCTGGGGCCGTCGGCCGAGTGCTCCGGTGCGGCGTGTCCGGGTGCGGACGTCGTGGTGTTCTCCGGCCCGGTCCCGGCGTGGCCCGGCTCGGAGTCGGATACGCGGCGCGGGTCGGCGGCCGGGTCGGACGTGTGCCGGCCCGCCTCGTCCTGCCGCTGCGCGCCGCCGTGCTCGGCCGGCTGGGCCGGGTGGCCTGCCGTCCCAGCAGGTTCGGTCCCGGGACGCCCCGCCTCGTCCTGCCGCTGCGCGCCGCCGTGCTCGGCTGGCTGGGCCGGGTGGCCTGCCGTCCCAGCAGGTTCGGTCCCGGGACGCCCCGACTCGTCCTGCCGCTGCGCACCGCCGTGCTCATGGCCCGGGGCGGAGGTCTGGCCACCGCCCGGGTGCTGGGCGGGCGGTTCGGTGCTGTGCACCGTTGCGTCCGTGCGGTGGCCCGTGGCCGGGGACGGCTCCGAGCCGCCGCGCTCGGCCGGTGCGGCGTGCCGGGCGGGTTCGTCTCCGTGGTGGGCGGGCGCGGACGGGTGCTCCGGCCCTGAGCGCTGGGGTTCGCCTCCGTGATGCGTCGGCGCGGACGGCTGCTCCGCCCCCGCGTGCCCAGGTGCTTCGCCGTGGTGCCCGGGCGCCGGAGCAGGCTCCGAACCCGCGTGTCCGGAGGGCACCTGACCGTGACTCGGCACGGACGAGGACGCGGGCGAAGGCGCCGGCGAAGGTCCGGTGCTGCCGTGCTCCGCAGGCGCGTCTCCGTGGCTGGGTCCCTCGGCGTGCCGGCCGGAGGTCGGCGGCGGCTCCGACGCGCCGTGTGCCGGGGTGTCGGAGTGGTTGACGCCGGCGGAGGGTCCTCCGGCGCTACCGGCGTGCTCTGCGGGCCCGGTGCCGTGCGCCGCCGGCTCGCCCGGGTGGTGTGCCGGGGCCGATGAGGGTGTCTCGCTCGCGCGGGTCGGCCGGGCCCCGGCCTCGTCGTGGTGCGAGGCGGCTGGGACGCTGTCGCCGTCGCCGGTGAGCCGGGTGCCGAACGGGTCCAGTGCGGGGCCCCGGTCCGTACGAGGGCGCGAGGCACCGCCGGCGTGGTCGGCCCCGCTGCCGGATCCCGCACCGGAGGCGCTGTCGTGTGCGCCCGAGGAGCCCCCACCGGTGTGCTGCCCGCCCTCGTCGGAGCCGCCTCCGCCGGCGACGCCGTCGGACCGCGTACCCACCCCGGCAGACGGTCCACCATGGCCGCTGCTACCGCTGCCGCCGCCACTGCCAGTCGTGTACGACTCACCCGACTCACGCGGGCCGGACGATCCCGGTTCGTGAGAGCCCGATGACTCGTGGGACCCCTGCGGCAAGCCCGACTCATGGGACTCATGAGGTACATGGGCCGATGGGGACTCGTGCGAGCCGCCACCCGTCGCCCGGTGCTTGGCCGCGCCCGCCATGCCGGAGGCGACGTTGTCCCGCAGGCCCGTCGCGAGGCTGTTGGGCAGGTCCTTGACGCTCTGTTTCACGGAGTCGACGCCGGTCTTGGCCAACTCGCCGACGTTGAAGCCCTGCTGGGCTCCGAACTCCATCTTGACGCCCTGCTTGATGAAGTCGCTGACCATGGCTTCCAGAGCCTGGATCGCCGACTGCTTCAGGGTCTGCTTCAGCGTCTCGACCAGCTTGTGGCGCAGCTCCGTCAGGATCCTTCTGACGATGAGCCTGGTCGCCTGGGTGGCACCCAGCGCGCCGACCTCCGACAGGCCGAAGCTGAACGGCGCCGCGGCCTGGGCGGAGATGATCTCGACCGCCAGCATGACGAGCTGCGCGATCACCGCGATCTTGGCGACCTCGGCCGCGATCGCGGCGGCCTCCAGGGCGAAGGCCATCAGTTCGGCGGCCTCCTTGGCTTCGTGCAGGTAGCCGCCACCGCCGTCGAACCTGCGCCACATCTCGACGAAGCCGTCGATCGCCTCGCCCGAGTTGTCGCTGGTGACACGCTGCGCCGAGCTGCTGCCGCGCTCGCGGATCCGGTCGATCTCCTGACCGAACTCGCGCCATACCTGCGCGGCTTCCCGCAGCTTGTCCTCGTCGGCGTGAGGCCAGTTGTAGCCCAGGATCTGCAGGACCCATTCGAGCTCGCTCGGCAGCATGATGGACACGCGAAAACCTCCCCCGTTCGCGAAGAATCGATTCAGCTAGCGCGCCCGGCGCTCGCCCCCACCCGTGCATCCGCAAGAGGCAGGTGCACACACGGCGTCAGAGACGCGGCCGGTCCAAGCGGCCGATCCGTTCGGTGATCTCCTGCTGCCGACTGTCCAACCGGTCCATCCCCGTGCCCACTTCGTCGTCCGTCTGAGCAGCCGAGGCAGCCATGCTCTGCAATCCCCCGCCGATCTTCCCGAGCTGCTCCGCCAGGTGGTTCATCGAGTCGACGATCCCGTCACGTGCTCCCGTGTAGACGGTGCCGAAGTACTGGCCGATGTCATCGTCACCCCAGGGCTCCTTCAGAGCCTCAAGACCCTTGCTCAGGCTGTCCGTCGCCTTGCCGAACTCCTCCGCGAGGCTCTCGAACTCCCGCCCCTCGCCCTGCAGTTCCCACGGATTCAGTTTGAACTCGCCGCCGGCCAAACCTGCCGCCTCCCCCAAGGCTGCTCATTGAACATCCTCAAACGATCAAAATCTAAGCATTCATCATCTGAAATGGTGTCCGACACTCTATCGTTCCGACCGCTCGACGCCCAGCAACCGCTCCGGTGATCCCGTGGGCGCGCCCGGAAAACGTGACCGCCGGTACGGGGTGGGAACCCCGTACCGGCGGTCGCCGGGTGCAGGTGCGGTTACTCGTCGCTCGACGAGGACTGGCTGCCGCCGAGCAGGGCGTTGGTCAGGCCGTCGGCGACCGGGGAGCCCCAGCCGGTGACCTGGTCGTAGCCGGTGCCGGCGGAGAAGTCCTGGTTGGCGCCGGTGGTGACGTCGTGGAAGGCCGAGCCGTAGTTGCTGCCACCCGCGATCGAGTACAGCTTGGGGTTGGCCTCACCGAGTGCCGACTGGCCGGCGGCCTTCGCCTTCTGGTTGAACAGCGAGGCGTAGCCGGCCCAGAGCGGGGCCGCGGCGGAGGTACCGCCGATGACCTGCCAGCCGCCCGCGGTGTAGACGGCGAAGCCGCTGTTCGGGTCGGCGTTGGAGGAGACGTCCGGGACGGTGCGCTTGCCGCCGCCGACACCGGTGCCGCTCTGCCAGCTCGGCTGGGCGAACTGGGTGGAGACGCCGCCGCCGGCGGTGCTCCAGGCGCTCTCCGAGGAGTAGCTGTTGTCGTCGTTCACGCTGAGGTTGGTGCCGCCGACGCCGGTGACGTACGGGTCCGAGGCCGGGAAGTCGACCGCCTGCACGGAGGAGCCGCTGGTGGAGCGGGTGCAGTCGCGCGAGCCGTCGTCACCGGAGGCCGAGAAGACGCTGATGCCCTGCGCGGCGGCCTGCTTGAAGGAGTTGTCCACCGCGGTCATCGAGGACGCGGTGGTGTCCGGCTCGCAGGAGCCCCACGAGATGGAGATGACCGAGACCTTGTTCTCCGACACGATCTGGGCCGCCATGTCGATCTCGCCCTGGTCGCTGTTGGGGGCCTCGTAGACCAGCTGCTGGGCCTTGGGCGCGACACCGCGGACGATCTCGGAGTCCAGCTCGACCTCGCCCTGGCCCTGGCCCGGGGAGCTGTCGTAGTTGGCACCGTCCACCGAGACCGTGCTGACGTCCGGACCGGACAGGCCGAACTGGCTGTCGTACGTCTTCAGGTTGGACGACGAGTAGCCGTCGAACTCCCACAGGGCGACGGTGGTGCCACTGCCGTCGGTCCCCAGCTTGTCGAGGTTGTAGGCGCCGTTGTACTGCGCCGGAGCGACCCCGCTCGGAGTGTCGTGCGGGGTCGCCGCCTTCGGCTTCGCCATGCGGGTGGTGCGCACGGTCTTGTTGTTCAGACCGGAGACGCCCTGGACCACGCCGGACAGCGAGGCCGGCACCGAGGCGGCACCGTCGTTGGCGAAGAAGGCCTTCTTCTCCAGCTTGTCGACGTAACGGCTCTCGTGGGTGCCGAAGGCCTTGGCGATCTGCGCGTTGGTGCCGCTGGCGTTGACCACCTGGCGGTTGGCGCTGACCGAAGTGACCTTCAGGCCCTGGCCCTCCAGGTAGGAGCGCACCTGCGCGACATCGGCCTGGGTCGGGCCGAAGCGCTCGGTGAACTGAGCCGGGGTCAGGTAGTGCCCGTACTGCGGGGAGTGCTTGTCGTTCACGGCCGCGAGGAAGCGGTCGAGCTGCGCGGTGTTGCGCAGCTTGAGGCTGACCGCCACCGATATCTGCTGGGCGGCGGGGACATCGCCCTGCTTCTGCGAGTGGGCCACCGCGGGGGTCACGGTGTTGGGCAGTGCCACCCGGGGCGCCGAGACGTGGGGCGCCGGCGCGGCGTAGGCGGTCGTGGCTGCCAGGGAAGCCGCGGTCAGCGGCAGGACGGCGAGTGCCGAGGCAAGAGCGAGCGAGCGGGGTCGCACGGGATCCTCCGGGAAGTGGGGTTAGCTCCGGATCGGGAACGCTTGTCCGAACTTCCCAGGAAACTCTCAGGATTGGGCTCAAGTCTGAGCAATTCCTTACTAAAAAACAGTCAACTGTGAAGATGCTGGGAGCTGCAACTGAATGACCGGCCCTCCATACAGTTAACGGCCGGTTCCAGCACGAGACTTGGGGACGTCCATCGATCCCCCACCCAATCCCCGGGATCGTGAAGCTCGTGTTCTCCCGCTCCCGTACGGCCGTCGGCCCCTCCACGGTTCGCGCCCGCACTGGGGCAGCACCGGGCCAAGACGGTGCCGTCGGTCCTCACGGCATCACAGCGGAGCGGGCGGCGCCGCGTCGGGGATCACGCGACGGTGATCGAAGTCGCCCGGCCCGGCCGGCGAAGGCCGCGACAGAGGCCGGGTCAGCCGGCGAACCCCGGCACCACCAGACCGGACTCGTACGCGATCACCACCGCGTGGGTCCGGTTCTGCGCGCCGAGCTTGGTCAGCACGTGCCCGACGTGCGTCTTCACCGTCTCCAGAGTCACCGTGAGCGACTGAGCGATCTCCGGGTTGGACAGGCCGGTGGCCATCAACCGCAGCACCTCCTCCTCCCGCCCCGTCAGCGCCGCCTTCGGCAACGCCTCGGCGGAGCCCAGCGGGCGGGCGGCGATCATCCGGCGCAGCGCCGCCGGGAAGAGGATCGCCTCCCCGGCCGCCACCACCCGCACCGCCTCCGCGATCTGCCGGACCGGAAGCCGCTTGAGCACGAAACCGCTGGCCCCCGCGCTGAGCGCGGCGGTGACGTAGCCGTCGTTCTCGAAGGTGGTGATCACCACGACCTTCGGCGGTTCGGCCGACTCGGCCAGCAGCTGCCGGGTGGCCTCGATCCCGTTGCGACGCGGCATCCGCACATCCATCAGGACCACGTCCGGCCGCAGCCGCCGCGCCTGCTCGACCGCCTCGACACCGTCGGCGGCCTCCCCGATCACCGCGATCCCCGGCTGGGCCGCGAGCAACGTGCGCAGACCGCTGCGGGTCACCTCGTCGTCGTCCGCGATCAGGAGTGTGACGGAGGTGCCGGTAGGGCTGGTGGTGGCGGCTTCGCTCACGCCGGAGCCGATCATGCCGACCCCCGTACCGGCAGCCGGACCGCCAACCGCCAGTGCTGCGGCCCGTCCGGGCCGGCCTCGATCTCACCGTGAAGCAGCCGCACGCGCTCGGCCAGCCCGGGAAGGCCGTGCCCGGACGTCGGGAAGGCACCCGTGCCCGTGCCCGTGCCCGCCCCGGTCCGGTTGACCACACGGAGCTCCAGTGCGTCCGATGCCGCCACCACCCGCACTTCGATCGGACCGCCCGACCCGTGCCGCAACGCGTTCGTCAGCCCCTCCTGCAGGATCCGGTACGCCGCCCGGGAGAGCGTCCCCTGCACCTGCGCCCACTCGCCCGACAGCACCGTCTCCACCACCGCGCCCGCATGCCGCAACCGGTCCAGCAGTTCAGGCAGGTCGGCCAAGGTCCGGGTCGGCGCCGTCCCCGCCTCCTTCTCGCGCAGTACGCCCAGCACGTAGTCCAGGTCCTCCAGCGCGGCCCGGGTCGACTCCTCGATGCTGCGCAGGGCGGCCCGGGCCGCCACCGGGTCCGCGGAGAGCACCTCGCCCGCCACCGCCGCCTGGATCGTGGTCGCCGTCAGCGTGTGCCCGATCGAGTCGTGCAACTCGTGGGCCAGCCGGTTGCGTTCGGCCAGCCGCTGCTCCCGCTCGGCCGCCAGCGCGAGCCGCTCAGCCGATGACAGCCCCAACAGCCTCGGTGCCAACCATCGCAGAGCGCTCGTCACCACCACGCACACCGCTGCCGCCAGCAGCAGACAGCCGAGCGCCACCGCCCAGCTCGACCAGCCACCCGCCACCCGCGCCGACCAGCCGAACAGACTCACCTGCGCCTCGCCGCCGAGCCAGCCCCCCGGCAGCGACAGGCCCGCGAGGAGCAGCACACCGCTCACCAGCGCCCCCGTCCACCCCAGTGCCACGTGCAGCAGCAGCCAGAGCGGAGTCCGCCAACGGTCGGCGCCGGATGGCACGGCAGGGGCCGGCGCCGTAGGAGTCGGCCCAGTGCCGGGTGAGCTCGCGAACCGACGGCCGGCCGCAGGATCCGGCAACGGCACCCTCAGCAGTCGACGGGCGGACGCGATCAGCGCCCGCCGTGTGGTGCGGGCCAGCCCGACCGCGCCGATCAGTGCTGCCCAGACCAGCAAGGTCAGAACGGCCCGCACTCCATATGGAGCGGATCGCCACGTCAGCGCCGGCAGCATTGCGAACGGCAGCAGTGGAAGGCTCGCCAACGCGCCGCAATAGGCGAACAGCGCACCCGCATACGTGGAGCCGCGCAGCAACGGCCGGATTCCCCTGATCACGATCGCCAGTATGACCGGGCAGCTCGCCGGTGGCCTCCCCCGGTCGAGGGAGCATTCTCTCCCTTCTTCCCGCGATGCGCGCCCGAGCCCCCGGAACCGATGATCGTGTCCTGCCCAGTTGACGAGAGGACGGCTTATGCACACCCGGGGGAGAGAGGCGTCACCGAATCACACGGCGCCGGCTGAGGCCATGTCAGCTCTGACGGCGTCGACGCCGACTCGGACAGCGCCGACTCGGACGGCATCGACTTGGACCGCTGGGGCAGACCCCCGTTCCCGTTACCTCCAGGGCCCCGGCTACGGCGTGCAGCCTCCGGTCGGCAGGAACGGCCTGGCCGTGGCCGCCATGGTGCTGGGCGCCATCGGCTTGATCACCTCGATCGTCTTCATCGGCGGCCTGTTCGGCGTCATCGGTCTGGTCCTGGGCATCGTCGCCCTGAGGACGGCCAAGCGGAGCGGCATCGGCTGGGGCATGTCCGTCACCGGCGTGGTGACGTCGTTCATCGCGATCGTGGTGTCCATCCTGGTCGCCGTCTTCATGGTTTGGTACGCCGACAAGACGCAGCAGTGCTACCAGCTCGACAGCTTCCGACAATACGAGCAGTGCGTCCACCAGCAGCTCACCCGAGACTGACCGGCGGCCGGTGGCATAGCCGGCAATGCCCCGGCCTCGGCGCACCGCTCGAGCGGCCGGCCCCACCGAGGCTCGGCACACACCGCTGTTTTCCCAACGATTCCACAGGAGTTGACTCATGCGTGAGCAGGCGTGGCAGAGGCTTCGTTCTTCCGGGCGGCAGCAGGGCGGTCGGCGACGAGCCGTGCCGGCCGCGGCCGCCGTGGCCATCGGCGTCATGACGATGGGTGCCCTGGCGCCACCCGCCGCGTCGGCTGCCGCCAGGCCGGACACCGTCCAGCAGGGCCTGAACGCGCTGGTGCACTCCGATGGCCTGCCTGCCGCGCTGGCGAGCGTCAAGGACCGTGAGGGCCGCACCCGTACCTACACCGCGGGGGTCGGCGACCTGGCCACCGGCTCGAAGGTGCCCAGGGACGGCCAGGTGCGGATCGGCAGCAACACCAAGACGTTCACCGCGGTGGTCGTGCTGCAACTGGTCGGTGAAGGGAAGGTCGGCCTCGAGGAACCGGTCGACACCTATCTGCCGGGCCTCGTACACGGGGAGGGGATCGACGGACGCCGCATCACCGTCCGTCAGCTCCTCCAGCACACCAGCGGGCTTCCCGATTACGAGGGCTACATCGAGGACACCACCATTCAGCACCGGTACTTCGAACCCCGCGACCTCCTGGACATCGCCTTCCAGCACAAGGCCGACTTCGCCCCCGGGGCGAAATTCGAGTACAGCAGCACGAACTACGTGTTGGCCGGCCTGATCATCCAGAAGGTCACCGGCCGGCCCCTCGCCGAGGAGATTGGCCAACGCATCCTCCAACGCATCGGGCTGCGCCACACCTACTTCCCCGCCCCCGGTGACAGGAGCATCCGAGAACCCCATCCCGAGGGCTACCACAGGGATCCAGCGGGCGGACCTCTGCGCGACATCACGGAACTGGACCCCTCCGCGGGCTGGGCCGCAGGCCAGATGACCTCCACCAACTCCGACCTCGACCAGTTCTTCACCGCGCTCCTCGCCGGCCGCCTCCTCCCAGCGGCCCAGCTCACCCAGATGCGCACCACCGTCCCCATCGGGGACACCGGCGCCGGCTACGGACTGGGGCTCATCAGCAGGCCACTGTCGTGCGGCGGTGTCTACTGGGGCCACGGCGGTGACATCCCGGGATACGAGACCCGGGGCGGAGTCACCGACGACGGCCGCGCCGCCAACATCGCAGTGACGAGCATCCCGACCGACGAGGCAGCCACGAAGCATCTCGAAAGTGTCGTGGACACGGCCCTCTGCCGCTGAACCACGCCTCCCACAAGGGCCGCTGGAGCGGAAGGCCGGTCCGCTCCAGCGGTGCGGTCCCACGTCGAGGTCGCACGACGACCCGTCGGGCACACCTGGGGAGCACGTTCCGCAAAGCAATGTGGCCGGTCAAACCGACATACTGTCGGTTTGACCGGCCACATTCGGTCGATTGACCTTGGTGCGCGAGGGGGGAGTTGAACCCCCACGCCCTTGCGGGCACTGGAACCTGAATCCAGCGCGTCTGCCTATTCCGCCACCCGCGCAGGTGATGTCCCATATCTTAACCGATCTTCCGACCCACCTCGCACCGGCTCCGCACCACCCCGCCCCCGCCGGGTCGGGCCGGGGTCATCGCCGGTCGCGGTTCCGTCGACCGCCGCCCGCTTCCCTGCCATCAACTCCCGTTCGGCGCGCCGGATGTCCGCTCCTGGAGAACGAGCGGGCACCGACGTGCCGACCGTCGGTGGGGCCGGCACGTGCCCGTTCGGGCGGGCGGCGGAGTGCCGCCCGCCCGAACGGGCGACGACTCCTGGTCAGCGGACGACGTCGAAGACCTGCTTCTGCACGCCGTTGGGGTAGACCTCGTGCTCGACCAGCGTCAGCTTCTGGGTGTCCTTGTCCGTGGTGCTGAACAGGCGCTTGCCGGCGCCGAGCAGCAGCGGGTAGACCAGCAGGTGGTAGCGGTCGATCAGGTCGGCGTCCGAGAGGCCGTGGTTCAAGGAGGTGCTGCCGTGGATGATGATCGGGCCTCCTTCGCTCTCCTTGAGGGCGGCGACCTGGTCGAGCGAGCGCAGGATGGTGGTCTCGCCCCAGTTGGAGACCAGCTTGTCCTCGGTGAGGGTGGTGGAGACGACGTACTTCGGCATCGTCTTGTAACGGGCGAATTCCTCCATGTCCGGCCACACCGGGCTGAACGCCTCGTAGCTGACCCGGCCCATCAGGATCGCGGTGGCTTCCTGCTGCTCCCGTTCCTTGATCTCGAACGCCTCGGGGACGAACTCGACGTCCTTGAAGGTCCAGCCGGAGTTCCGGTAGCCGGGTTCGCCGCCGGGGGCCTCCATGACGCCGTCGAGCGAGATGAAGGCGGTGCTGATCAGGGTACGCATGGGTGATTCCTTCGTTTCGCGTGTGCGGCCACCGCCGGGGACGGCCGCTTGTCCTCAGGATCACTTCCCGGATCGGTGTTCAGCGTGATCTCGGCAGGATCGAAGAACCGCGGCTCGCCAACCAAGCCGACGGGCGTCACAGCCCCGGACGTCGACAGCCACAGCCCGGCGTCGGAGGAGAACGTCGACGCCCCTTGGTAGGCGTAGACCTGTGTCTGTGTCGGCATGGCGCAGAACCTATCCCCTGCCCCCGACAAAGCCGTGGGCCGGACACGGCTCCCAGGCCGCGTCCAGCAACGAAATGAGGCTGGTCAACCCGACATTCTGTCGGGTTGACCAGCCTCATTCGGTCGATTGACCTTGGTGCGCGAGGGGGGAGTTGAACCCCCACGCCCTTGCGGGCACTGGAACCTGAATCCAGCGCGTCTGCCTATTCCGCCA
>NZ_BAAATR010000056.1:27326-38299 GCF_039533515.1 Kitasatospora cystarginea
ACCCGCGCAGGTGATGTCCCACATCCTAGCCGTCCTTCTGACCTGCTCCGAACCACCCCCCCATCAGCGAGGCGGGACGACCCTGCGGCCACGCTTCCGGAGCGCGGAGACGACCAGCGCGGTGAGCGTGAGCACCGCCACGCCGATGCCCACCACCCCGGCGTAGCCGCCCAAGAGTGCCTGCGTCCCCGAGCTCACCAGCCCCACCACCAACCGCACGAACAGCCGTCCCAGATATCGCATCCGCGAACCGTACCCGACCCGGCGAGCACCGGAAGAGGGGACCTGTCGCAGTCGTCCCGGGGCCGGCTTTCACCGCGGGCGAACCGGCCGTGTCGCCTGTCGCCGTCGGCCGTTGACCGACATGGGCAGGAGTCAAAGCCCGTGAGCATCAGGGAGGTTGGCGGTGCAGAAGGCACGGATCGATGGGACGGACATCGCGTACGAGGAGGCCGGGTCCGGGGAGACCGTCGTTCTGGTCCACGCCGGGTGTGCGGACCGGCGGATGTGGCAGGAGCAGTTCGCGGCGCTCTCCGAGCGGTACCGCGTGATCCGTTACGACTGGCGGGGGCGGGGCGCTTCGGGGGACGCGGTCGGCTCCTTCGCCCATCACCGTGATCTGCTCGCGCTGATGGACCGGTTGCAGGTCCGGCGGGCGGCGGTGGTCGGCGCGTCCGACGGCGGGAGGATCGCGCTGGACGCGCTGCTCACCGCTCCGCACCGGTTCCGGGCCCTCGGCCTGATCGCGGCCGGGCTGTCCGGTCACCAGTGGCCCGCCTCCCTGGTCGACCGGGCGCGGCGGCAGGTGCACAGCCTCGTGCCGAGCGAGCGGCTGCGCCACTACCAGCAGGGCGCCGCCGAGCGGATCGAGCCCGGTGACCTCGACGCCGTCGCCGAGGCGGAGGCCGAGCTGTTGGTGGCCGGTCCTGACCGCACCCGGGCCGTGCTGCCGCCTCGGGTCTGGGAGCTGGCCGTGGCCATGGACCGGCTCACCCGGGAACGGATGTGGGGCGGCCCGCGGTTCACCGAGCAGCAGCTGTGCCCGCCGGCCAAGGAGCGGCTGGCCGAGGTGGCGGTGCCGACACTGGTCGTCGCGGGGCTGGCGGACGCACCGGAGATCCTGGCCGCATCCGCCCTGCTGGCCGAGGGCATTCCCGGGGCCCGTCGACTCGACCTCCCCGACACCGGCCATCTGCCGCCGGTGGAGCGGCCGCAGCTGGTCACCACCGCGCTGACGGACTTCCTCGCAACGACCATGCCCTGGTAGGTGGTTGGGGTGCAGGGGCGGGGAGAGCGGCTGTGACGCCCAGCCAGGCCTCCCCGCCCGCCCTCAGACGCGCCGGGACCTGCCGACCGCGCTCGCCACCGCCCGCCGCCGTGCGGTCGCGGAGTCGGCGCCGCGGCCGACCCCCCACAGGTTCCGCCCGTCGACCGAGCAGTGGGCGTAGGCGACGACCTCCGCCGCCCCGTCCGTCGAGGTGCCCCGCGTCTGCTCCGCACACGTGAGGACCTCCAGCCGGAGCGGGTCCACCGCCCCCTCCGCCTCCGGGTGCTCCGCAGCGACCTCCAGGTACTCCGCCGAGAACAGCGCGCCCAGTCGCTCCGCCGTGATCTCCCCGCCGATCGCGTCGGCGTGTTCCTGGACGATCCGGGAGAACTCGATCTGGAGCCGCCGCGGCAGCTCCAGTCCGTGCTCCTGCCGCATCAGGTACGCCACTCCGCCCTTGCCGGACTGGCTGTTGACCCGGATGACCGCCTCGTAGGAGCGGCCCACGTCCGCCGGGTCGATCGGCAGGTACGGCACCGTCCAGGCGGTCCGCTCCACCGGCACCCCGTCCTCGGCGGCCTGCCGTTCCATGGCCGCGAAGCCCTTCTTGATCGCGTCCTGGTGCGACCCGGAGAAGGAGGTGTACACCAGGTCGCCGCCGTATGGGTGGCGGGCGGGCACCGGGAGGCCGGTGCAGTCCTCGACCGTACGGCGGACGCGGTCGATGTCGGAGAAGTCGATGCCGGGGTCGATGCCCTGGGCGTGCAGGTTGAGGCCGAGGGTGACCAGGCAGACGTTGCCGGTCCGCTCGCCGTTGCCGAACAGGCAGCCCTCGATGCGGTCGGCGCCGGCCAGTACGCCGAGTTCGGCGGCGGCCACGGCGGTCCCCCGGTCGTTGTGCGGATGCACCGAGAGGGCGACGTACTCCCGACGGGTCAGGCTGCGGCTCAGCCACTCGACCTGGTCCGCGTAGACGTTGGGAGTGGTGCGTTCCACCGTGGAAGGCAGGTTGAGCACGATCTCGCGGCCCGGCCCCGGCTGCCAGACGTCCATGACCGCCTCGCAGACCTCCAGCGCGAAGTCCGGCTCGGTCTCGTTGAACAGTTCCGGCGAGTACTGGTAGCCCAGGTCGCAGTCGCCGAGGAGCTGGTCGGCGTACTTCATCAGCTGTCCGGTACCGCGCACCGCCAGGTCCCGGCACTCCTCCCGGCTCGTCCCGAAGACCACCCGGCGGAACAGCGGTGACGTGGCGTTGTACAGGTGGACGGTGGCCGCGCGGGCTCCCACCAGGCTCTCCACGGTGCGTTCGATCAGCGCCTCGCGGGCCTGGGTGAGCACGGAGATGCGCACTCCGTCGGGCACCCGCTCCTCGCGGATCAGCCGGCGGACGAAGTCGAAGTCGGTCTGGCTGGCGCTGGGAAAGCCGACCTCGATCTCCCGGTACCCCATCGCCAGCAGCAACTCGAACATCCGCAGCTTGCGGTCGGGGCTCATCGGCTCCAGCAGTGCCTGGTTGCCGTCGCGCAGATCGGTGGAGAGCCAGCGGGGAGCCGCCGTCAGCGTCCGGCCGGGCCAGGTGCGGTCCGGCAGGTCCGGTGTCCGCAGCGGCGCGTACCGCGCGGACGGCATCCGCGCACCACCCCGGTGGGCCGCTGCACCACCCCGGTGGGCCGGTACGGACCGCAACCGCGTGCCGCCGTCGTGAACCGCCGTCACCCGCCGCTCCTTCCGCAGTCCTGAGCTGCCGCCCCCGCCGAAGCGGGTTCGGCGGCCGGCTTCGCCGAGACGTCCCGCCGGGCCGCCGCGCAGGCCACGGCACCGAGCAGGATGACCGTGATGGGCAGCGCCATCGAGGTGCGCATCGTGCTCACCCCGCTGCGCGCGTCCGCGGTCTGCACCTGTACCAGGGCGCCGACCGCGGCGGTGCCGACGACCGACCCCAACTGCCGTACGGTGTTGAGCACTCCGGAGGCGGCGCCGACCACCGCCGGGTCGACGCCGCGCATCGCCACCGCGGCCATCGGCGCGATCAGGCAGCCGTTGCCCGCTCCCACCACGACCATGGGGGCGACGAACGCCGCCCACGGCGTCGCCGGGCCCATCACCAGGGCGCTCCACAGCATCCCGACCGCCGTCAGCACCATGCCCGCGAGCAGCACGAACTTGCCGTCGATGCGGTCGGAGAGGCGGCCGGTGAAGGGGGCGAGCGCCATCGAGACGGCGGAGGCCGGGGCGAGCGCGAGCCCGGCCTTCAGCGCGCTGAAGTGCAGCACGGACTGGAAGTACAGCGAGAGCAGCAGCATCAGCCCGAGCACGCCGATCGAGACCGAGGCCGAAACGGCGTTCATGACCGTGTAGTTGCGGTCGTGGAAGAGCTGGAACGGCACCAGCGGCTCCTCCGCCTGCCGCCGGCGCTGCTGGGCGGCGAAGGCGGCGAACAGCGCCGCGGCGGCGAACAGCAGCCCCCAGATGACGGCGTTCCAGTGGTAGCGCTCGCCCTCGGTCAACGCGAAGGCGAGGCAGAAGACCGCCGCCGAGGACAGCGCCACTCCCACGAAGTCCAGCCGGTGCCGGGCGCCGCCCTGGCGGAGGTCCGGGACCACGGTGAAGACGGTGGCCAGGACGACCGCGCCGACCGGCACGTTCACGAAGAAGATCCAGCGCCAGCCCAGTTCACTGACCAGCAGGCCGCCGAGCGCCGGGCCGGCCACCGCAGCGACACCGGCCACCGCGCCCCAGACCCCGAGCGCCGCGCCGCGCCGCTCGGCCGGAAAGGCGCGCACGATCAGGGTCATGGTCTGCGGCACGAGCAGGGCCGCGCCCACTCCCTGCACCAGCCGGGCGGCGATGAGTTCGGCGGGGTTCTGCACCAGCCCGCAGACCAGGCTCGCCAGGGTGAACACGGCGACGCCCAGCGCGAAGAGCTGGCGCGGACCGCGCAGGTCGCCCAGCCGGCCCGCGGTGATCAGCAGTGCGGCGAGCACCAGGATGTAGCCGTTCAGCGACCACAGCACCGCGTCGAAGGAGGCGTGCAGGTCGTCGATCATGCTGGGAATGGCGATGTTGACGATCGTCAGGTCCAGCAGGGTCATGAAGAACCCGAGCGACAGGACGATCAGGATCGCCCACGGATTGCCGCGGAGCCGGTTCATGCGACACCTGCCCCGTCGGTTTCGGCCTGCTGCCAGACCATCGCGGGCACCTTGTTGGTGCGCTCGATCCGGGTGAGCCGCTCCACCCGCCGGGCCCGCAGGGCGTCGGGGTACTGCCTGGCCACCGCCGCGAGGTGGTAGAACCCGCCGATCAGCCGGCCGCGCACCGCCTCCGCGTCGGCAGTCCCGGTGAACTCGAGCGTCAGCGCGCTGGCCGCCTTGGGCGAGTCGGCGCTCCGGGTGAGCCGCAACTGGGCCTCCAGCACGCCGGGTTCACCGCGGACCAGGTCGACCAGCTCGCTCACCTTGAACAGCGCGCTGCGCAGGGTCACCGAGTCGTCCGCCCGGCCCAGCACCCGCAGGGCGTCGGGCCGGCCGCAGCGGCACTCGACGGGGGCCACCCGGTCGCCCAGCCGGTAGCGCACCACGGGCACCGTCCAGCCCTCGCCGACCCGGCTGAGCAGCGCGCCGTCCTCGTCCGGTTCCATCACCTGGTCGGGCAGCAGGTGAAGGGTCGTCTCGTCGCAGCCCGGCTGGTTGGTGCACATCACCCAGGTCTCCACCGAGCCGTAGTTGCCCCACAGCCCGGCCTCGGGGAACGCCTGGCGGACCAGCTCGCGCTTGTTGCCGGTCCACGGTTCGGCCATCCAGATGACGGTGCGCACCGGGAGGGTGCCGCCGGCGTCGATGACGCCCTGGGCGAAGTCGGCGAGCCCCGTCGGGGTGCCCGCCAGGGCGTCCACCCCGACCTCCGCCAGCATCGGCAGCCAGCCGGCCACCTCCGCCGGGGAGTAGGGTCCGGACGGGATGACCGTGCAGCCGCTCCGCTCGGCCAGCGTCTGCATGTAGTAGTGCGATCCCCACATCCGGCCGGCGTTGAAGAGGTTGAGCAGCACGTTGCCTGGGCGCAGCGGCCGCCAGTGCTCCAGGAGCCGGGTGAGTCCCATGCCGTGCGGGACGTAGGTCAGCTTGGGACGGCCGGTGGTGCCGCCACTGGACATCAGCACGCTGCCGGCGCTGCGCGCCGCCGCACCGGTCAGCGCGTAGATCTCGGCGGGGCCCGTGACGGCCAGGTCGGCGAGCTGCCGCGCGGCCGGGGGGACGGGCGCCCCGCCGGCCTCGGCCAGGGTGCGCGCGTGTGTCAGCAGCCGTTCGGTCGGTATCTGGCCGATCATCGGATGGCGTCCTTCCGGTTCAGGAACTGCCGGTGTGCGTCCGCGTACGCGGCGAACCGGTCGGCAATGACCTTCCGCTGCTCGCGCTCGGTCTGCTCCGAGTCGGCGAACCCGACCGCGCCGTCCGGCTCCACCTCCGAGAGCCAGAAGCGCTCGCCGTCCCAGAGGAAGTCGACGGCGATGTACGGCATCGGCATCCGCGCCGCCACGTAGTCGACGGTCTCGGCGAGTTCGGGCGGCAGCGGCACGTGCTCCATGCCGCCGCCCGAACTCAGGTTCGCGGTGAGCGACGCTCCCTTGGGGATGCGGCGCAGCACGGTGTGCGGCTTGCCGCCCACGACCCACACCCGGAAGTCGTTGATGCCCTCACCGAGGTAGGGCTGGCAGACCAGGGCGGTGTCCGCGCCGGACGCGATGCCGGCCACGCCCTTCAGTTCCTCGGCGTTGCGCACCAGGCAGACGCCCATGCCCATGCCCCAGTAGGCGGGTTTGACGATGGCCGGGTAGCTGAGGGAGGCCAGCGCCGCCTCGTAGCTGCGCTGCGCGGTGTCGCGGCCGGTGCCGATCCGGACGGTGGGCACCTGCGGCAGCGGGCTGTCCGCGAGGTGGAGCATGGTCGCCGCCTTGTCGTTGGCGATGAACGACAGGTGGGGCGGGATGGGCAGGTAGAAGCCAGCCTGTTCGAGGATCGTGTACAGGTAGAGCTGGTTGCAGACGTCCACGGTGTGGTGGGGCAGCGACCAGAGCGAGGTCACGAACACGGTGTCCTCGGGGGTGACGCGCTCGCCGTCCAGGTAGACCTTGGGGCCGCCCGGGCCACAGACGTCCACGGCGACCTCTTCCGGCTTGTGCAGGGAGAGCGCCCAGCCGCCCTCACGGGCCACCTCCCGGTAGATCCCCCAGACGTGCTTCCATTCCTTGTCCCGCATCCGGTCGGTGCCGCGGTCCGGGTAGATCCAGCACAGCCGGCGGGTCGGGGCGGCAGGGGCAGTGGTCATCAGCAGTCCGCCTTCGTCATCGGGCCACCCAGGAGCGGATCGTCCGCTGGAAGCGCTCCGGCTCCTCCAGGAACGGCAGGTGGCCGCTGTTCTCGAACACCTCGAGTCGGGCCCCGGGCACGGTGTCCGCGAGCCGGCTCCCGACGGCGCTGGGGTAGATCCGGCTCCGCGCGCCGTGCACGAAGAGCACCGGCACCGGCAGTGCCGCCAGCCGTTCGCGCCAGTCCTGGCGCACCACGTCCTGCCAGAGCTGCTGTCTGGCGGCGGGCGAGCAGGTGGCGACCGCGTCGGCGAGCCTCGCCAGTAGGTCGGGGTCGGGGACGGTGCCCTCGGCGAAGTAACCGGCCACCTGGTCGGCCGCGACGGCCCGGTCCGTGCCGGCGAGGTTCTGCCGGACGGTCTCCGCGTCCGCGGCGGTGAGCCGGCCGAACGCCGCGTGTTCCCAGCCGTCCTCGTACAGCAGGTACGGGCTCTGCTCCACCGACACCAGCCGGGCGACGCGCTGTGCGCCGTACCGCTCCAGGTAGCGGTAGGCGACGGTGGCGCCGAGTGACCAGCCGACCAGGGTCACCGCCCGCAGGTCCAGCTTCCCGGCCACCGCGTGCAGGTCCGCGGCGCAGCGGTCGATCCCGACCGGTCCGGTGCCCAGTGGGGTCCGGCCGTGGCCGCGCAGGTCGAAGGTGACGACCCGGTGGTCGCGGGCCAGGCCCTCGGCGGTGGCGGCGAGGAAGGCAGACGGTGCGCCGAGCCCGTGCACCAGCAGTACCGGCGAACCTTTCCCGGTCTCCTGGTAGTGGATCGACTGTCCATCTTCCAGGAGGAGTTCAGCCATGGTGCCACTCGCCGACCGGACCGAGGGCACCGCTCTCCCAGCGGCGGCGCAGGGCCGGCTTGTCGGGCTTGCCGACCGGAGTGTGCGGGATGTCGTCGGTCAGCCGGATCGAGGCCCGCAGCCCGTGCCGGTCCAGCACCTCGGCGACGGCCTTGCGGAGTTCCTGCTCCGGCCGGTCCGGGTCCGGGTGCAGCACCAGCAGCACCTCGTCGGAGTACCGGTCCGGGTGGGCCGGCAGGGCGGCCGTCTCCAGCACCGGGCAGCCGGCTGCGATCTCCTCGTCCAGCACGGGGGCGAGCAGCGGACCGCCGGCGGCGGCCAGGGTCTCGGTGACCCGGCCGAGCACCCGCAGCGTCCCGTCCGGGCCCCGCTGGGCGACGTCTCCGGTCCAGAACTCCTCACCCCGGAAGGTGCGGGCGTTCGCCTCGTCGCTGCCGACGTATCCCTCGCTGGTGCAGTCCGAGATGAGCACCAGCTCGCCGAGGTCGGGCCGGTCGGCCGCGAGCGGTTCCAGCCGGACGCCGACGCCCTCGACGGGGACCATGCCGACGCCGGCCTGGAGCACGTCGGACATGTTGCCCATGGCCAGGCCGAACTCGGTGGAGCCGTAGATCTGCCGGATGTGGATTCCCAGCACCTCGGCGGCGTCGGTCAGTTGCGCGGCGCTGACGTAGGCTCCGCCGCACAGCGGGCGGCGCAGTCGCGACAGGTCCGGCGCCGGGCGGCCCGCGGCCGCCCGCACGTACTCCTCGTAGTGCCGCGGCAGGGCGCTCATCGCGGTGGCCCGCCTTTCGGCGATCTGCCGCAGCAGGACGTCCGGCGCGGCGTCCGGGTCGGCCAGCACCAGTTCCGCGCCGGACAGCAGTGCGGCGAAGACGTGCAGGTCCGTGGCGTGCGCGACGTCGAGGGTGTGCCGGCAGAAGAAGACGTCGTCGGCGGTGATGCCGGTGTCCGCCAGCCAGCGGCGGCGCTCGCGCAGGAAGCGGTCCTGCCGCCAGACCATCTGCTTGGGGAAGCCGGTAGACCCCGAGGTCCACAGTGAGCGGAACAGCCCGTCGTACCGCTCGCCCGCCTCCCGGGGCGAGGCCGTGGCGGCTTCCAGGGTCTCCAGCCGGACCCGCGGCGGGGCCTGGTCGGGGAACTCCCGCTGGTGGTCGGTGACGATCATCCGGGGCCCGGTGAGGCGCAGTGCCGTGGCGATGTCGGCGCGGTCGAAGTTGCTCATCAGCGGCACGTAGCGGGCGCCGATGCGGGCCGCGGCCAGGATGAGCGCCACATAGCGGATGCTGTTGCGCAGCGAGCAGGCGATCACGTCCCCGGCGCCCACGCCGTGCCCGCGCAGCCCGGCGGCCGTGCGGTCGATCAGGTCTAGCAGTTCCGCGTAGCTCGCGCTCGCCCCGTCCGCGGTGGTGACGGCTCGCGCGTCGGGCCGCCGGGCGGCGATGTCACGCAGCGCTTCGTAAAGCACGGTTCACCCTTCCGAGCCCGTCCGCGGTTCGTGGTGTGCGGAGCGCGCCGTGGGCGGTCACGATCCGTTCCAGCCCGCGTAGGTGGCGAAACGCCAGTCCTTCGCCAGGCAGTCGGCGGTGGTGAAGCCCGCGTCGCGCAGCCACTGGATCTGGGTTTCGACGTCGATGGGAATGTCGTGCTTCATTCGCTCACGGCCGGCTGCCCATTCCTCCGCCGGAGTGTCGGACGCGAGCACGTGCGCCTCGTGCTGCCGGTCGTACATCTTCTCCAGCTCGGACGTGGGCGCGAGCACCTGCTCGACGTTGACGAATATTCCGCCGGGGCGCAGGATCTTCCGGATCCGCGTGAACAGGTCCTGCTTGTCCTGGTGTTCCAGGTGGTGGATGGAGAGGGCGGACACCACGGCGTCGAAGGGCCCGGCGGGGAGCTCGTCGAGGTGGTCGGCCACCCGGATGGCCACCTGGTCGTCGTCGGCGAACCGCTGGCGGGCCTGCTCCAGCATCGCCTGCGAGCGGTCCTGGAGGAGCAGTTCGGCGTCGGGGAGCCGCTCGCGCAGCGCGGCGCCGAGCAGGCCGGTGCCGGCTCCGAGGTCCAGGATGCGCGCCGTGGCCGGCACTGACATGGCCACCACGCTCACCGCGCTGCCGTAGAGGAGGTCGAACGACGGGATGAGCTGCCTGCGCAGCGCGTCATAGGTTTCCGGATTCCACAGTTCGATTCTGGGGGAAGCGGTCTGGGACATGCCTCTGTTCCTTTCCTCACAAGACCTGGGGAATGGCCGGGGAAACCCTCCCGGAAATTCCACGAATTACACCGGTGGTGCGGGCCGAAAATGATTTCAAGATCACAGCATGTTCACGCCAAGGCTAAGTGTCCGCCGCTCAGGTGCGCAAATCACTCTTCCTTATCCGTTTGATAAGCGCCGGCCATTCGACTCACCGGTCAGCCGACCAGGACGCGGTCGGTGCCCGGGCGCCTGGCGGCCTGCTGGGGGTGGCCGGGGACCGGCTCCACCCCGGTGATCGGGTAGGCCCGCAGGGCGCGCTGGGCCGCGCGGAGGGCCACCTCGACCACCCCCGCGGGGACCTGGGGAGCCACCGCCAGCGAGACGGGCATCGGCTCGGGGACCGGCAGCGCACCGGCGGGCAGCCGGCGCAGCCCCCACAGCTCGTCCGCGTTGGCCAGCAGGCAGGTCACCCCCAGGCCGACGGAGACCGCGGCGCGCAGCCCGGCGAGTTCCGGCCCCTCGTAGGCGATCTGCCAGGGCAGGTCGTGGGCGCCGAGGGTGTCCAGGAGGTGCCGCCGCAGATTGCACGGTTCACCGCACAGCGCGAGCGACAGCGGCCCGCCGGCCGACCCCGGGTCGGCGCCGAACCAGGCCAGCCGCATCGCCCCGAGGAACCTGGTCCCGTCCTCCCTGGGCGGGCGCAGCAGCAGGGCGACGTCGAGCTCTCCGGCCGCCACCCGTGCCGCCAGCGGCTCGCCGAGTCCCAGGTGGATGGTCGGGCGGACTCCGGGCAGGAGTTTCACCAGGCCGGAGAGGAAGTCCGGCAGCGCGCCCTCCAGTTGGGGGCAGAGGCCGACACTGAACTCCGTCACCTCGTGCGGTGCGGTGATCCGCGCCACGGCCTCGTCGTTGAGCGCGACGATCCGACGCGCGTAGCCGTACAACTCCTGCCCGGCCGTGGTGAGTTCGAGCTGGCGCCCGGTTCGGGCGAAGACCGGTCCGCCCAGCACCGCCTCCAGCCGCCGGATGTGCTGGCTCACGGCGGGCTGGGTCAGCGACAGCTTCTCCGCCGCCCGCCGGAAGCCGCCGGCGCTCATGATGGTGACGAGCGTCCGGAGCTGGCTGACGTCCAGATTTCGGTACACCGGGTGTCCCTCCGTGTCGGTGTGCGAGGGCACGGGCTCGGAACGGGACCGCTCACCGAACCCCCGCCCTCCCGGCGGACCTGACCGACCGGCAATAGGGAGCGTGGATCAAGGAGCGGGTCGAGAGCCGAGTCTGGGCGTGCATCGTGCGGGGGTCCCCCCGGCCGTCAGGCTGGGGGAAGAGAGCGCAGCGGCGCTGCGCGCGAC
>NZ_BAAATR010000057.1:0-2462 GCF_039533515.1 Kitasatospora cystarginea
AGGAGGCCCTGCCTCTATGCATCCGCAGGCCCGTGATCACCCGATCGAGACTCCCGTTCGATCGGCAAGCGCCCTGATCGGTACGACAACGGCTACTAAGCCCGACCTTCGCAGGTCGTGGGCCTCTGGCGCCGGTCCTCAGAACTGCCTCGCAGACCCCAACGGTTGCGAGAGGAGTTCCCTCATTTGTGAGACGGCCGAACCGGAACCGGCGCTACCGCCATCCGCCTGGCCGATTGGTCCCCAAGGCCGATCCCCGACGCCGCCTTCCAGGTCGCCCGCCCCTCCGCCCACGAGCCATGGATGACAGGCACCCTCGTCTACTCCGAGCCCTTCTGGGCCTTCCACTGCGTCGGCCTCCGCGACCCTGCGGCCGAAGGCCGACCGGACCCGCCAACTGAGCTGCCCTGACGCCCTCTTGTGGGCCTATCTAGACTGCAGACATGGCTTCTGACGCTCCGTTAAGACATGGGTCAAGCTCAACCGACCTGGTTTCCGAGCAGAGCGCCCTCGGCGGCCCTCCTTCGATCACCGTCACGCTGCTCGCCGCCGGGGTGGCGTTCCCGGCCGCGATGTTGCTGGTGACGATTCCGCTGGCGTTCTTGATAGGCGATTTCCTTCCCGCACTCCTGATCACCCTCGGGCTGATCGCCGTCGGGTGCCTGATCTTCCGTGCGGTTCTGGAGTGGGACCTCCGCAGGCAGGTCACCCGAGTGGAGTTCGCACCAGCCGGCACGCCGACCTCCCTGCGCCTCGTCAGGGTGTGTGGCGCAGATCAGCACCTCCCCATCACCGACCTGCTGATGATCGAGGTCACCCAGGTGACCGTCGAGCCGTACTTTGGCGACCCGCTGCCGAGAAGAGTCCACCTCCAGACCGAATTCCTCCTGCGGACCGGCCGGGAGAAGCGGATACCGAACAGGTCCGGCCCGGACCCACAGCCCCTGGTAGACGCCCTGACAGAGCTGCTGGCCCCGCTCGACGTGCCGGTGGAGCTGAAGACCGAGCGGACAGTCCGCAAACGCCAACGCGACTCGTATCACGGCAAGTGGGGCCCCTGAGCTGACCCGAGGCGGCCGGCCCCTCGCCGGCCGCGCGTCGGCCGGGTCCCCTGGGCCGTGCGCCGGTGCGGCCTTGGGGGCCAATCGGCCAGTGTCCCATCTCATTCGATCTTGCTCATGAGTGGGCTCCTGAACAACTCGATGAAGCACAAGCCGACCACCCGGTCGTTTTTCTTCTTCCATTGTAGCGAGAACTGAAATCTCGCGCCGTCTTGTTCTTGCTGTTTCCGCCGTCTGTTTCCGGGAAGGAACCTTCGAGGGGAGGCCCTCTTCCCCCGTAGAAAACAGCACAATCGACTGCTTTCCGGAAGGATTTCCGTGCCTGCTCGCCGCATCATGACGATGCTCGCGTCCACATCCCTGGCTGTGACCGCCCTGCTGGGGTCATCCCCGTCCGCCCAGGCGGACGACCCCGTCTTCTGCGGGATCCCTGTCGGCGGAGCGATCCTCGCCAAGTACAAGGACTACAACTACGACCGGGGATTTCTCGGCTGCCCGAAGACGACCGAGCTGGTCAACCCGGACGGCGTCGGCCGTAGGCAGGAATTCACCGGGGGAACCGTCTACTGGAAGCCCGCTACGGGCGCCCATCCCGTTGGGGGCGCCATCGGCGCGAAGTGGGCGGACAAGAACTGGGAGTCCGGTCCGCTTGGGTACCCCACGTCGGACGAGCTGGCGAACCCCGACGGATTCGGCCGCCGTCAGGAGTTCGAAGGCGGCTCCGTCTACTGGGCGTCCGCCTACGGCGCGCACCCCGTATGGGGGAAGATCGGGAAGCTGTGGGGGGATTACGGCTGGGAGGGCGGGTCGTTCGGATATCCCACCTCGGACGAGAAAACCGACACTGCGACGAACCAGACGTACCAGAATTTCTCCAACCGGCAGAGCACGCTGTTCTGGAGTTCCGGACACCGGGAGGAGGGATGTTCGGGAGAATGCACGGGCTATCTGAGCGAGGCCGCCACGGACTGGTTCAAACAGGTGCGCGTCGAGATCCCCGCCGCTTTCCCGAACGAGGTGGTCATCCGCGCCTATCCGACGGACGCAGGATTCCGCAACGCGGTCGGTGATCTCGGCGGCGCCTGGGACCAGCTGTGGACGATGGCGCCGCCCCCGCAGCAGCTGTCCGTCCAGTCGAAGTACAACTCGGAGTATGAGCAGTTCATCTGCCATGCGAATTTCGTCTTCCCGGATCCGCTCAATTCCTCGGGGTGGAGCACGGGCGACAGCTGGGATGTGGAGTCCTGGCGCGCCGACGTAGGGACCAGCAACGCACTGTCTCCCGTCTTCTTCGCGCTGCACCAGTGCAACTGGGATCCGCAGAACCCGAGCTAGACAGAAACGGCCGCCAGCATTCCGTGCTGAAGTCGGAGGCCAAGCGGTCTTAGGAAGACAACTTAC
>NZ_BAAATR010000057.1:2472-31208 GCF_039533515.1 Kitasatospora cystarginea
GCCAGCATTCCGTGCTGGCGGCCGTTTTTCACGGGTTTTTGAGTATGTCGTGCGAGCCGACCCGACGCCCAACGTCGCTTCTGTTGGCTGATCTTGATGGCGTAGGGTCTCGTCCTTGTGGCACGTGATCACATAGCCGGGGACAGCTTCCCGGAGCGGGTCCGGATGGGGCAGCTGACCCGGACGTTCACGCCGGAGCTGGTGCACCAGGCGGTCGAGGAGGCCGGGGCGTGGGAGGAGCGCACGAAGGCGCTGCCGAGCACGCTGATGGTGTACTTCACGCTGGCGATGTGGCTGTTCACCGGGCAGGGGTACGGCGGGGTGCTGCGCGAGCTGCTGGAGAACATCCCGCGTCGGGCGGGTGAGAAGTGGACGCGTCCGGCCCGGACCGGTTCGGTCACCAAGGCGCGTGCCCGGCTGGGGGCGGCGCCGCTGCGCTGGCTGTTCGGCCAGGTGGCCGGGGTGCAGGGCACGCCTGCGACGCCGGGGGTGTTCTGGCGGGGCCGGCGGCTGGTGTCGCTGGACGGCACGCTGTTCGACGTGCCCGCCTCCGACGCCAACGCCGCCTATTTCGGCGGCGGTTCGAACGGCGAGCGGCAGGCGGGTTACCCGCAGGCGCGGATGGTGGCGCTCGGCGAGTGCGGCACCCACGCCGTGGTCGGGGCCGTCTTCGGGCCGTTCGCCACCGGCGAGCGCACCCTCGCGCACCGGCTGCTGCACCACTTGAAGGCCGGCATGCTGCTGCTGGCCGACCGCGGCTTTCCGTCCTTCACGCTGTGGGAGAAGGCCGCTGCCACCGGGGCCGACCTGCTGTGGCGGGTGTCGGACTCCTTCCGCCTGCCGGTGGTGGAAGTACTGCCCGACGGCACCTACCTGTCACGCCTGTGCGAGCAGCGCACCAAGCGCACGGTACTGAAGACGGCGGAGCCGAACTAGATCAGCTGAGACAACACCCGGCTTCCAGGCGTCCGGGACCAGACCAACTGAGATTTTCCGGCGCCCCGGCGTCTCAACCGATCTGGTCGCGGGACACGGCACGGCCGGATCGGTTGAAGGCCGATGCCAGGGCCCGGAAGGCGACCCACGGCTTGCCTCACGTGGGCGTCACTTGAGGGCGTCTTCAAACACTTTGCGGTGTTCGGCAGTGTGTTCGTGCTCGCGCCGGGACCAGGCGATGCGATCCGAGATCTGCTGGGCAGTGGCTTCGACGGCCTTGAAGCCGACCTGCACCTCCGCCCAGAAACGGACATTACGGGCCTGCCGTTCCAGCATCGCGTCAACGAGCACCGCACGCTCGGGACCAGCCAGGCCGTAGGCGTCGGCCAGCACGCGCACCTGAGTGGCCTGAGCATCCACGGAAGGAGCCTCTGACTTCGACGACAGGCACCACAGCCAGGACATATACCCGATGTCCTCCAGTGGACTGCCCGGCGCGGCCATGTCGAAATCGATGAAGGCGACCGGCATCTCGTCCTGAAAGACAGCGTTGTTCGGCCCCAGGTCGTGGTGGCACACCACCTGATGCTGACCAGCAAGATCACTGCCCCGAGTGGCGTCGTGCATCGCGCGCGCCAGGGCGCCGGCCGCAGCAACCTGCGCGTCGGTCCATGGCTGGAACTTGGGCGGAACCCAGCCCGGCAGATAGCTGAAGGTGTCCCGACCGTCCTGGTCCCGACCGAGATATCGCGGGGCCCCCGTGAAGCCTCGACTCTCCAGTAGATCAAGCAGGGAGGCGACGAACGGTGAGGCGGCCGAGGCCGGTCGTCGGACCGTGTCATCGATGCGGACGACGCCGGAAGTGATGCGGCCTCCCCGCAGGGGGACGACCTCGTCGTCAGTCTCGGGCATGCCACTGGTTCCTCTCCATCGCCACTGTCCATGATGCGGCAGTCACACCGGGCCGCTGCCCGTGGCAGGCCGCCAACGCGGGATGTTGACCCGCGCCTTGAGCGCTCACTCCAGCTGTGTCAGGCAGCTGTCGAGGCGCGCTGTTCCTCGATGCTTCGCGAGCACCAGCGCGTCCCAGGTCCAGCGCTTGAATCGTGACCGGCGTCGTGTCTCATGAGACACGCTGAGCGCGAAGAACGGGAGCAGTTCGAGGTGGCCAACCGGGTGCGCGTAGAGCACGGCGCGACCCCGTTCGCGAATCCGCGCAACGGCGCCGCCGGCACCCTGCGCGCCAAGGACCGTCCGTACCGCATCGAGCTGACCTTCTTCGCCTACGGGGCGGTCGGCCTGGCCGGGCTCGCCCACAGCGAGCTGCTCGCCCGCCTCGCCGAGCTCGGCGCCAACACCGCGGCCACCACCCCCGCGCACCCCGTCCGCTGCGAGGAGCTGTCGCAGATCGAGTCCCGCATCGAGGAGATCGCGGCCCTGCGCGCATCGCTGCCGTTCGGGATCGACGGGATAGTCGTCAAGGCGGACGCCGCCGCCGACCAGGAGCAGGCGGGTTCCGGTTCCCGGGCGCCGCGCTGGGCGGTCGCCTACAAGCTCCCCGCCGTGCACAAGGTCACCCGGCTGCTCGCCGTGGAGTGGAACGTCGGGCGCACCGGGGTGATCGCCCCGCGCGCCGTCCTGGAGCCGGTGGTGGTCGACGGGGTCACCGTGACGTACGCGACCTTGCACAACCCGGCCGACATCACCCGTCGCGGCCTGCTGATCGGCGATCAGGTCTTCGTCCACCGGGCCGGTGATGTGATACCGCGGGTGGAGGCCCCGTTGGTCGAGCAGCGCACCGGCGCGGAGCAGCCGATCGTCTTCCCCGCGGTCTGCCCCCGCTGCGGCGACGGGATCGACACCTCGCAGCAGCGCTGGCGCTGTGTCCGTGGCCGTGGCTGCCAGGCCGTCGCCTCCATCCGCTACGCGGTCGGCCGGGACCAGCTGGACGTCGAGGGACTCGGCGGCACTCGCGCCGTGCAGCTCGTCGACGCCGGGCTGGTCGCCGACGTCGCGGACCTCTTCACACTGACCAGGGAGCAGCTGCTCGCCCTGGACCGGATGGGCGGGACCAGCGCCGACAACCTGCTGGCCGCCGTCGAGGCGGCCCGGACGAGGCCGCTGAACCGGGTGTTCTGCGCACTCGGAGTCCGGGGCACCGGCCGGTCGATGTCGCGGCGCATCGCGAACCACTTCGGCAGTATGGCCGCCATCCGCGCGGCCGACGAGGCGGCCTTGGCCGAGGTCGAGGGCATCGGCGCGGAGAAGGCTTCGGTGATCGTCGCCGAGCTCGCCGAACTCGCCCCCGTGCTCGACAAGCTCGCCGCCCAGGGCGTCGGGGTCGGCGAGACGGCTCCCGACGCGGCTGTCGTGCCGGCCGGTGCCGACGGTGTCGTCGGCCCGCCGGTGGTCCAGGCGGGTCCGCTCGCGGGAGAGGCCGTAGTGGTCACCGGCAGCATGACCGGTCCACTCGGAGCGCTCTCCCGCAACGAGATGAACGAACTGATCGAGCGGGCCGGCGGCAAGGCCTCGTCCTCGGTCTCCAAGCGCACCACCGTCCTCGTCGCAGGCGAGAAGGCCGGCTCCAAGCGGACCAAGGCAGAGGAGCTCGGCATACGGATCCTCACTCCGCAGGAGTTCGCCGAGCTGGTGGCCGACCTGCTCGCCTGACGGCCGACCTGATCCCCTCTGGTCATCGGCCCGGCGCCGGGGCTCCTCAGCGGTCCGTCGGCCCGCCCGGTCGTGCGGCGTCGCGGTCGCGCCCGGACGCCGTGCCGGCGGCGGTGCGCCCCAGCCGTACGTAGGTGACGACGGCCGGCACCGCGAGCGCCGGGCTGGCCGAGAGGGACACGGCCCACGGCAGTACGCCGGCGGCGGCCGGCAGCACGAGTGCGAGGAGCATCGGCACCGTGGCGAGCAGGGCGATACCGACACGGAGTCGAGAGGACATGTCCACTCCTGGGAAGGTGATCAAGCCGGACAAGGCGTCACATCGAAGCGCGGGCGCGGTCGAGATAGTCGGTCAGCTCGGGCCAGCCGCCGGCCGGGATGGTGGGGTCGCCGGACAGCGCGGCGGGTTCCTCCCTCCAGGCGGCACGGACCGCCGTGGAGATGCCGGCGTCACCTCCGTTGAACAGCGCACTCAGCTCGTCCATTCGCCGGACCAGCTTCCGCACCTGCGGTGCGCTCGGGTCGACCCCGGAGGTCCGCAACGCCTCGGCCCTGCGGTACAGCTCGGGCCATTCGACCTCCAGGAAGTAGTGCACGGCTGGTCCGAGGGCCGCAGTCCGCTCGCGCAGGGCCCGGATCTGGTCCTCGTCGAGGTGGCGCCGCAGCGCGAGTTCGGTTTCCGGGCCGACACCGCGCATCGCTCGGAGCACCCCGACCAGGGTGCTGACGTCCGGCTCGCGTTCGGCGGCCAGCTCGCCGTGGACGTGGGCCAGTCGCTGCCGCAGGGTCTGCAGGGCGGTGACGGACTCCTCGACCCGGTCCAGGTGTTCGCGCAGCAGCCGGACCGGGTCGACCCCGGCGTCCAGGCAGGTGGCGATGGACTCCAGGCCCAGGCCGAGCCCGCGCAGCGCGAGCACCTGGTACAGCCGGACCACGTCCTGCTCGGTGTACTCGCGGTGCCCGCCATCCGTGCGCCGCGAGGGGCTGAGCAGCCCGATCTGGTCCCAGTGGTGCAGGGTGCGTACCGTCAGCCCGCTCGCCTCGGCGAGCGCGCCGACCTTCCATGTCTGTTCGAAGCTCATGAAGTAAACGATGCGTCCTGACGTCGCGTGAGGTGCAAGTCCGGCCGCCGGAACCACCGGCGACCGTTTGCGCCGGGCATCGGTGCCGGGAATGATCTTCGCCCCGACCGGTAGTCCACCGGCCGGGATCCATCCGCAGGCACCGTACGAGGCCGGCCGGAGCTCCGGTACCGCCGCCGTACCGTCCTCGCCCGCGGTGTCGCCGCACGGATGGCCCGGGGAACCCGGCCGGACACCTCCTCCTGCCCCGGTCGCCTGCTGCCGATGCCCCGGCCGCCGTCGGATGCCGAACGGTGGCCGGGGCGCGGCGCCCGGTTCAGCAGGGGACCCGGAACCCGTCGACGGCGGTCCGGGCGGCGGCCTCGGCGCGCCGCCCGGCACCGCCGGCCGAAGCCGCCGAGCGCGGTGCCGCGAGTTCGCCGATCCGGGCGCCCCGCCCTGCGGCGTTCTTGACCGAGACCCGGTTCAGCGGTGCCGGGCTGATTCGCTTGCGCGCCTTCACATAGCCGGCGAAACTCTCGAAGTCCCTGGTGTGCCTGAAGGGTTCGGTGTAGCCGGTGAACGCCGGGTACCCGTCTCCGTTGACCAGCGTGTACGCGGGCATCGCGATCCGGTAGGAGCGGGCCGGGTCCAGTGGCTTCCCGTCGATCAGGACCTCGCGGGGATCGACCCGGTGGCCGGCAGGGCCGGTGGCGTCGAAGCTGTAGTGGACGTTGTGCGAGACGGCCAGCGGCGCGAACTGCAGCCTGCCGCCCCCGACATCGGTCCACTGCTGTTCCAGGGCGTCGTGGATCTGCGCCCCGGTGACGGTGACGGTGATGATCGCGTCGCCGTACCCGACGGCGTTGAACACCTGCCCGAAGGTGACCGTCCCGCCCGAATGGGCGTCATGGTCGAGGTCCGCGCCGATGATGCACTGGCCGAAGCGCGGTGCGATGGCGATGACGGCCAGTTCGGCCGGTGTGTCGGGGAATGCGTTGCCGTCGTTCATCGGGCCCTGCGGCTGCCGTCCGGCCCAGTAGGCCCAGTCGGCCACCAGGTTGCCGAGGGTGCTTTCGCCCGCCCGGTTGGTCTGCCGGGTGAAGGAGGAAGTCTGCTTGGCGATGGCGGTCCTCGCGCGCCGCTCGGCGTACCCGGCCCAGTAGTCCACCACCTGCTTCAGCTCCGGATCTGGTGCCACGTCACGGGTGTTGGGATGGTTGACGGAGGTGGTGAGCGTGCGCACCACCCGGCCGGTCGCCGGATCGAGCCGCAGGTTGATCTCGTTGATCAGCTGGCCGTAGCACCCGGCCTCCACGAACGGACGCGGTACGCCGTTCGGATCGGGGACCATCATGTTGAACGCGCAGTGCCAGTGGCCGGTGACGATCGCGTCGATGTCGGGGGAGACCCGCAGTGCCAGCTCGTAGGCCGGCCCCGAGGGGTTGCTGCCGCTGTTGAAGTCGGTGCCGGCCACCGCACCGTCGTGCATGCTGAGCACGATCGCATTGACACCGCGTGACTTGAGCTCCGCCGCACAGCGGTTGGCGCTCTCGATCTCGTCCAGGGAGGCCAGCGCCGGCTGGAAGGACGCCGGGAAGGACTCGGTGCCGATCGCGGTCAGATGGATGAAGCCGATCGGGAGCCTGCGCCCCCGGCCGGCGTCCACCCACTCGATGTTGTACGGCGGCAGGACCGTGCGGTTGCTCGCCTTCCACACCATGTTGGCGCTGTAGTAGCGGAAGTCGGCGCCCTTGAACCGGTGCCCGCCGGAGTCCTGGAAGGAGTCGTCCCAGCCGGTCTGCGGGAACGGGACGCCCTTCGCCATGTGCTGGGTGAGGAATGCCGGCGACTTGTCGAACTCGTGGTTCCCGGCCGAGGCGAAGTCCAGCCTCACCCGGTTGAGCGCCTCGATGGTCGGCTCGTCGGCGAAGGCCGCCGCGTCGAACTCCCAGCCGGAGAAGAGGTCTCCGGGCGCGAAGAAGAGGGAGTTCCTTCGCCCCGCCCGGAGCCTGTTCAGATGGGCCGCCAGATAGGCCACCCCGCCGACGGTGTACTTCTGGCCTGCAGCACCGGTGATCACCGCGTCTCCGGCCGGTGCCGCCTGCAGATAGCCGTGCAGGTCGGTGATGTTGAGGAGTTGTACGTCGACGTACTCGTCGGCCGTGGCCGCGTCCCGGGCATGGTCGCCGGCGAAGGCCGGAGTGCCGATGGCGGCGACGGTGGCGATGGCGCCTGCGCTGGTGATGAAAGCCCGCCGTCCGATCTCTCGCACTGGCTTCACTCTCCTGCGGATGTCTCCTACGGTTGAGGGACACATGACGGGGAGACAGGGAACGCCCTGTCATCGGTCCCTGTACCGCCAGGGTGCCGAGCCGCAGGTGGCGGCCGGAATCCGCCCGGCATGAACAGTGCGTGCACATCCGGCGTCAGCCGTGCGCCGCCACAACTGCCGCCGCCCCGCGCCCGGTCGGGGCTCCCCGGCGCATCGGACCCGGGGGACGGCCTTCCCGCCCCGACCGGCGCACGACCGGCGCTCGGCCAGTGCGTGACCGACGACCACTGGCAGTGGTCGGCCGCGGCTGGCGACGGATGGAAACGGCTGGTCATCAGGCGCGGGCGAAGCCGTCGACACCGGTGAGTTCGGCGGACAGCTCCCACAGGCGGGCGGCCTGAGCGGGATCGGTGGCATAGGCGCGCACACCGGTGAGCGGGGCGTCCTCGGGCGTGGTGAGCTCGGCGACGTCGCAGTCCTCGCAGTAGAGGCCGCCCAGTTCCGCGAGCCCAGGTGAGGTCGCCGCCCACACCTGGGTGGCCGCGCCCTGCTCGGGGGTCTTGAAGCCGGGATCCGCGGGTTCGCCGTCCTCGTCGATCCAGCCGAAGGACGTCATCTCCGCCTTGGTGAGGTGGCGTTGCAGCGGGGTGAGGATGCTGCCGGGGTGCAGTGAGAACGCCCTGACTCCGAACTCCCTTCCGAGCGCGTCGAGATGCAGTGCGAACAGCGCATTGGCGGTCTTCGCCTGGCCGTACGCCTGCGTCCGGTCGTAGCCGTGCTCGAAGTGCGGGTCGTGCCAGCGGATGTCGGAGAAGTGGTGTGCCGCCGAGGAGACCGAGACCACGCGCGCGCCGCCGTCCGCGATGGCCGGCCAGAGGTGGTTGACCAGGGCGTAGTGACCGAGATGGTTGATCGCGAAGTGCGCCTCCCACCCGGGACCGGTCCTGGTCGGCGGCAGCGCCATGACCCCGGCGTTGTTGATGACGATGTCGACCGCGCGACCCGAGGCGAGGAAGCGTTCGGCGAACCCCCGCACGCTGTCGAGGTCGGCGAGATCGAGCTCGTCGACCTCGACGCCCTCGATCCCCACCACCGCCGCCAGGGCGGTCGCCGGCCGTCGGGCCGGGACGATGATCCGGGCACCGGCACGGGCCAGTGCACGGGTGGTGTCCAACCCGATGCCGGAGTAGCCGCCGGTGACGATCGCGAGCTTGCCGGAGAGGTCGATGCCGCGCAGGACGTCGTCCGCACTGCTGCGCGCCGAGAAGCCCGAACCGATCCTGTGCTGAGAAGTCGTGGTCATGGAGCCGAGGCTAGGAACTGGAGTGCGCTCCAAGTCAAGGAAGGCCGGCGCGTGGAAGGGCGGGCCGCGCAGGGCGCGCCGGCCGACGGAACGTGCCCGGTGGATCCGCCCGCCCGGACCCACGACCTCCGGAAAATCCCTGGCGCACCGTCAGACGCAACCGGCATCCTGTCCGCATGCTGATCAGGGAAGCCACCACCGAGGACTGGCCCGCCATCCGGCCCTTCTTCCAGCAGATCGTCACCGCTGGGGAGACCTTCCCCTACCCGGTCGATCTCACCCAGGAACAGGGCCGCGACTGGTGGCTGCTGCCGGCCCCGGACCGTACGGTCGTCGCGGTCGACGAGAGCGGTGCCGTCCTGGGCACGGCGAAGATGAACCGCAACCGCATGGGCAACGGCTCGCACATCGCCAGCGCCAGCTACATGGTCGACCCGGCACACTCCGGGCGGGGCGTCGGCCGGGCCCTGTGCGAGTACACGCTGGAGTGGGCACGAGCCGAGGGCTACCGGGGGATGCAGTTCAACGCCGTCGTGGAGACCAACGAGCACGCCGTGAAGCTCTACCGCTCGCTCGGCTTCGAGGTGCTGGGCACGGTGCCGGAGGGCTTCCGGCACCCGGAGAAGGGCTATGTGGGCCTGCACATGATGTACCGCCCGCTCTGAGCCGGACCCCCGGCCTACCCCGTACGGCGGTGGATCAGACCAGCCAGTCGCCCGGCAGCGTCTCGCGCAGAGCGCCCAGCGCCTCCTCGGAGCGGGCCCGCGCGGAGAGGCAGAACCCGTCCAGCTCGCGAATGAGCACGTCCGGGCCGGTGAACCAGCGCATGTCGCGACCCACGTCAGGCAGCCCGCACCTCACGCCGTGCCGCTGACAACCCGGCCTCCGGGATCAACGGCGGGCCCTGATGACGGCGGGCGTGGGACCGTCGGGACGGACGATGAAGCCGAAGACGGCCGCACTCGGAGTCGACCGGAAGGCCGGTGTGAAGGCGGGCAGCAGCTGCTCCAGGACCACCGTCATCTCACGCACCGCGAACTGCAGCCCGAGGCAGGCCCGGGCCCCCAGCCCGAACGGCAGGTACGCGCCGAGCTGGCCCGGGCGGCGTCCGGGAACGGTGAACCGCTCGGGGTCGAACCGGTCGGGATCCGGCCACGATCCGGGATCACGGTGGGTCAGGTAGGGCGAGACGAAGACATCGGTGCCCGCCTCGATCCGGAAGCCGTCGAGGACGTCGTCCTCGACCGCGTGGCGGGGCAGCAGCCACGCCGGGGGATAGAGCCGCAGGGTCTCGCTGACCAGGGCCTGGACGGCGTCCCGGCGTGCCGGGGAGCCCTCGGCCCCGGCGGCCATCGCCCAGTCGGTCCACCGCGGGTGACGGTCGAGCAGCAGGTACAGCCAGGCCAGTGTCTTCGCGGTGGTCTCGTGCCCGGCGACCAGCAGTGTGACCAGTTCGTCGCGGATCAGCCGGTCGGTGTACTCGGGACGGCTGGTGGCCAGATCCAGCAGGACGTGCAGCAGGCCCGGGCCGTCCGGGCCGGCGTCGCCCCGGCGGGCGGCCGCGATCGCGTGCCCGGCGACGGCGTCGATCCGGGCCAGGTCCGCGGCCAACGCCGACTCGACGGCGGCCTGCGCGGCGGGCACCCCGGCCGCTGGCGCCGTGGGGGTGGTCGGCAGGGCGGCCACCACCGCCTCGATGGCGGCAAGTTCGCGATGGGTCGCGGCATCGAGCGGATGGCCGGTCAGCGAGCGCCAGATGGTGTCCAGGGCGAAGAACCGCAGGTCCTCGCCGACATCGGTCTCCCGGCCGGTTCGGGCGCACTCGGCCCAGTGAGCTGAGGTACGCCGTGCGGCCTCGGCGATCCGCTGCTCGTAGCGGCGGATCCCGGTGCCGGTGAACTGGGCCTGCAGCAGGCGGCGTTGACGCCGCCACGGCTCGCCCGAGGCGGAGAGCACCCCGTCGCCGACCAGCATCCGGGCGCGGTGCGAGCGCTTGACGTACCGGTCCGGATGCCGGGCGAGCACGTGCTGCACCGCCTGCGCACCGGTGACCAGCACCGTCGGGCGTGGACCGAGCCGGACGGCGCCGACCCCGCCGAGCGCGCTGACCAGGCCCAGCAGTTCGACCAACTGCCCGCCGGACGCACGCCACTGCTCGACGACGGACGCGTCGAGCTCCGGCGGCGGACCTTCCGTTCCGCGGCCGCCGCCGGCGGGCGAGCTGGGAGCGACGTCGGGGACCTCCGTGGCCAAGGCGGTTCCTCCTGCTCGACGTGGTGCGGATGCACGTGCCTGTGACGATACGTCAGCGAAGGCACGCGTACGGACGAGACGGCCGAAGCCCGGGAACGGGACATGTGGCGTTCAAGCGGGCGAGCGGGGGCAGCCCGTCGCACCGGCGTCGGCAGGCGGGCGGCAGGCCAGAACGGTGATCGAATGGACAGGCGCAGCATCGGCAAACACCCTCCACGCGGCAGGACCACCGATCCCGTCGGCCTGACCGTCCCGAGGACGCGCCACCCGCTCGGCACCCGCCGACCACGTCCCCGCGCGGACCGCTGAACCGGCCGAACCGGCGCGTATACCACCCGCCGGAGCTCGCCCGAGCCCCTGCCGGCGACGCCTCGCCGACCCGTCGTCCGACCGCTCGCGCAGCCGCGCCAGAGCATTGGTCCAAATCGGTTCGCCTCGCGCCGAAACCGCTGCACCGCGCGGGCGCCTGGGGATCCTTCGCGCGGCGGAAAGCCATCCGATGAAAGGATCTCCATGCCGGACCAACTGCTCAACCGCGCCGCACGAGTGGCGGCCGTCGCCGCCGTCGCCCTGGCCACGGTCGTCGCCTCGGCGGGCGCCGCGGGCGCGGAGTCGCCCGAGGAACGCCCGATCGAGGTCAAGGTCGACAGGGCGGGCATCCAGGCGCCGCAGAACCACCTCGGCGGCCTGGTCAGTTTCCGGGTCAAGACCGATGACCCGAACGGCCGTCAGCTCCAGCTGCTGCGCCCGCACGCCGGAGTGGCCATCGACAAGGTGCTGCACGACCTGGCCAACTCGATGAGCCGCAGGCCGTCCACCGCGGCCGCGGGTATCCGGGCGGTCCGCGGGGAGGCCGAGGCGCTCGGCGGAGCCATGGTCACCCCGCGCGTCCACGAGCAGTTCACCGAGGAGGTCGCCCCCGGCACCGTCTACCTGCTGGACCTCACCGCCTTCCGGGCGGACCCGGCCCACCCGGTGATGCGGACCATGGAGCTGGCCGGTACGAACGGGATGAACGCCAACCAGGCCCGTTACCCGCACGGCATCGTGGTCCACCGCACCACGCTGGACGGTCCGCGCTTCCAGACCGACGACCTGGACCACGTCCACCTGGCCTACCTGGTGCACAACGGCTCGCCCCAGATCCACGAGACGCAGCTGCGGCCGGTCGCCCCCGGCACCACCGACAAGCAGGTCCAGACCTACCTGGAGACGGTCGCGCAGGGCCGTAAGGCGCGCTCCCCGTTCACCGGCCCGCCCACCGGCCTCGGCGCCTTCTCGCCGGACCGCAGCGCGTCGATCCAGGCCCACGGCCTGCAGCCGGGCCGGTACGCGGTGCTCGACATGATGCCCGACGAGGGGACCGGCCTGTCGCACGCCGTCCTCGGCATGCACGAGGTCGTCGACCTGAAGTGACGCCGGGCGGCGGACGGTCCGTCGGCGGGGCGCGACACCGCCCGCGGACCGCCTGCCGATCACACCGCCGGGACCGGTCCGGCCGGACCGGTCCCGGCCCCGGTCACAGGAATGCGGCTGCCCCTCAGTCCTCGAAGTCCGTACCGCGGCCGATGGACTCCCAGGCCAGGGCCTGCGCGCGAGCGGCGTCCAGATGGCCGAGGATCCCGTCGACGGCGTCGTTGCCGAGCACCAGCCGCAGCGGGGTGTGCTCGGCGTCCAGCGCCGTCAGGATCGCCGCGGCCGCCTTGGCGGGGTCGCCCGGCTGCTTGCCGTCGCTGCCCGGCAACCCGGACCGGACGGGGCCGACGGTCTCCTCGTAGGCGGGAATGGCCGCGGACTGCTGCAGGGCGCCGCCCCCGGCGAATCCGGTCCGGAACGCGCCGGGCTCGACCACCAGCACCTTGATCCCGAACGGGGCCACCTCCTGGGCGAGCGCCTCGGACAGGCCCTCCAGCGCGAACTTGGTCGCCGAGTAGGCGCCGACACCCGGGAACGAGAAGCGCCCGCCCATGCTGCTCATCTGCACGACCGCACCCGAACCCTGATGCCGCATCTGGGGCAGCACCGCGCGGGTGAGCGCGGCGGGGCCGAAGAAGTGAAGCTCCATCAGATCGCGCAACTCGCGGTCGGTGGACTCCTCGACCGCACCGATCAGCCCGCGGCCCGCGTTGTTCACCAGTACGTCGATCCGCCCGTACCAGAGCAGGACCTCGGCCACCACGGCGCTGATCCGGGCCGGATCGGTGACGTCAAGGGCGACCGGGATCACCCGATCGGGATGCGCGGCGGCCAGCGCGTCCAGCGCCTCCGGCCGGCGGGCCGCCGCCACGACGGTGTCACCGGCGGTGACGGCGGCCTCGGTGATCGCCTGGCCGAAGCCGGACGAGGCGCCGGTGATCAGCCAGACCCGTCCGTGGGCGGTGCGCTCGGCGGGCTGGGCTGGGGGCACGCTGGACATCTGCATCTCCTCGGTCCGCGACGCCCGAATACTCCTGATTTCCGGGCACCGCTTGGTGGTTGACGACTTCAGTTATGCCAGCCGGCTCATCCGATCGTCCAGCACACAGGCCCGGTGGCTCGATGAAGGCCGCTTGTGAACGCCGGATGGAGCTCCGTCAGTTGCACTGTCTGGTCGCGATAGCCGAGGAGCGGGCGGCGCCACGCCGCCACCCGGGCAGTGGGGATGGCCCGACCCGGTCGGCGGTCCTGAGGCTTCCCGAACAGCCCGGACGCGGTGGGCAGTTCGGCGAATTCGCGCGAATTCGCCGGGTGAGCGCCGGCAACGGCTGAGCGGACCGCAGGTCACGCATCCCGGCCGCTGCCGGGCAGCGGGGTGTCCCAGTCGAGCAGGCGGATCAACTCGTCGTCCACCCGGGAGGCCGGACGTGCGGAGTCCTGCGCCTGCGGGCCGGACGAGCCGGGTGGGCGGGTCCGGCTCGCGGTGAGCTGGGCGCTGACCGTGATGTTCTGTTCGACCCGGGGCCTGCGGTGCAGTTCGTAGCAGTCAAGCGCCGAGGCGGTGGTGTCCGCGTCGCGCAGCGCCTTGGCCAGCACCACGGCGTCCTCGAGCGCCATCGAGGCGCCCTGGCCGGTCGCCGGTGAGGCCGCGTGCGCGGCGTCGCCGATGAGCACACCGGGGCACCGCTGCACCCGGCCGGACCGGTACACCTGACCTGATCCCGGCTCGGCCCGGTGCGTGGGGCCGCCACCGTGGACGGCCGCGTCTCCCGGGACCCGCGGGGCAAGCGGATCAAGCTTCGCGGACCTGGGCACGGGACGCGTGCGTACGGCTGCTCACCTCGTCCCGGCCTGGCCGGAAGGGGGTGCCACGCGTTGCTCGGTCCAGATGGTCTTGCCCGTCGGGGTGTGGCGGGTGCCCCAGTGCTGGGTGAGGTGGGTGACGATCAGCAGGCCGCGGCCGTTCTCGTCGTCCGGCGCGGGGTGGCGGGGGTGCGGGGTGGTGTCGGTGGCGTCGGAGACCTCGCAGACGAGCGTGTCGTGGTCGTACAGGAGCCGGACATGGATGGGGCCGGAGGCGTGCTGGACGGCGTTGGTGACCAGTTCGGTGAGGATGATCTGGGTGGTGAACACCTCCTCCTCCAGGCCCCAGCGGGCGAGCTGCCGGGCGGCGGCGGTACGGATCGCGGCAACGGCCGTGGGGGCGAAGAGCACGTCCCAGTCGGCGATCCGCTCGGGCCGCAGCAGGTGGGTACGGGCGACCAGCAGAGCGGTGTCGTCGGTGGGGCGCATGGGGGTGAGCGTGGCGAGCACGTCGTCGCAGATCTCCTGCGGGGTGCGGTCGCGCTGGTCGGTGAGGGCGGCGACCAGGGCGCGCTCCCCGGCGGCGAGGTCGTGGGTGTGGTTGGTGATCAGGCCGTTGGTGTAGAGGACGAGAGTACTGCCCTCGGGGAGGTCGAGCCGGGTGGTGTGGAACGGGTGGTGGCCCAGGCCCAGCGGCGGGTTGGTGGGGACGTCGGGCACCTCGACGGTGCCGTCCGGGCGGATCACGACGGGCGCGGGATGGCCGGCACCGGCGAGGGTGCAGGTCCCGGAGGTGGGGTCGTAGATGGCGTAGAGGCAGGTGGCGCCGGCGATGACGGACGGCGAGTCGGAGGTCTCCTGGTCGAGCTGGGTGACCAACTGGTCGAGGTGGGCGAGGAGTTCGTCGGGCGGGAGGTCGAGGGTGGAGAAGTTCTGCACGGCGGTGCGCAGCCGTCCCATGGTGGCCGCGGCGTGCAGGCCGTGCCCGACCACGTCGCCGATGACCAGGGCGGTGCGGGTACCGGGCAGCGGGATGACGTCGTACCAGTCGCCGCTGGCACCGCTGGGGGCGGGCAGGTAGCGGTGGGCGATGTCGAGGGTGGGGTGCGGCGGCAGGGTCCGGGGCAGGAGGTGGCGCTGGAGCGTGGTGGCCATGGTGTGCTCGCGGGTGTAACGGCGGGCGTTGTCGATGGCCAGGGCGGCGCGGTTGGCGAGCTCCACCGCCAGTGAGAGGTCGTCCTCGTCGAAGGGCTCGCTCTCCCGGGTCCGCCAGAAGTTGACGACACCCATCATCACGCCCCTGGCCTGCAGCGGCGCGGTGACGAGGGAGTGGAAGCCGAAGTCGATCACGGCCTGGGTGCGCTCGCGGTCCTGGGTCAGCCAGCCGGCGTCGGCGCTCAGGTCCGGGACGAGCACGGGCTGGCCGCTGACGAAGCCGGTCGCCTGCGGGGTGGTGCCGGCGAAGGTGTGGAGCTCGTCCTCCTGGTAGAGCGGCGAGGGGCCGGGACCGGCGATCGCGACCCGTCGCAGCACGGCCGACGCGCCACTGCCCAGGGCGTGGGGCTCCTCGCCCTCCAGGACGGGCTCGGCGAGGTCGACGGTGGTGTAGTCGGCCAGCCGCGGGGTGGCGATCTGGGCGAGCTCCTGGGCGGTGCGCCGGATGTCCAGGGTGGTGCCGACTGCGAGGCTCGCGTCGTACAGCAGCCTGAGCCGGTTGCGGGCGGTTTCGGCCGTCCCGGTGAGCGTGTGGAGTTCGGTGGTGTCCCGCAGGGTGGCCACGCTGCCGGGCGGACCGCCCTTCCGGTCGGTCGGCCGGTTGTTGATCGCCAGCAGCCGGTCCCCGAGCGGGACCACCTCGTCGGTGACGACCCGCCGGGAGGCCAGCAGCTCCGCCATCCGCGGATCCAGGTGGAGGTCCGGATCGCCGACGACACGGCCCTCGGCATCGGTGGGGAGGTCGAGCAGGCGGCGCGCCTGGTCGTTGGCGAGCAGGATGCGGCCGGTGCCGCCGACGATGACCACCCCTTCGCGGACCGCGTGCAGGACGGCGTCGTGGTGCTCGTACATCCGGGTCATCTCGGCCGTTCCCAGACCGCGGGTCTGGCGGCGCAGCCGGCGGCCCACCAGGGCGGTACCGGTGGTGGCCAGTACCAGGGCGGCCGCTCCGGTGCCCAGCACCAGGGGGAGCTGCTGGTTGATCGCGCTGCTCACCCGGCTGACCTTGAGCCCGGCGGACACGATCCCGATGATGCTCCCGCCCGTGTCGTAGACCGGGACCACGACCTGGAACTCGTGTCCGAGCGGGCCGAGGACGCTCTCGATGGTGATACGACCCTGCTCCAGGGAAGGGGCGATCGTGCCGACGAACTTCTTTCCGATCAGCTGCGGTTCCGGGTGCGTGAAGCGGATGCCGTTGCGGTCGGTGACGACGATGAAGTCGACTCCGGCCTGCTGGCGGGCGATCTCCGTCCGCGGCTGGAGCACCGCACTGGGGTTGGGACCGAGCATGGTGGCCGCCAGGCCAGGAGTGTGCGAGAAGGACTCGGCTGCGGCGAGCGAGCGGTCACGGGCTTCGTCGAAGCGGTCACTGCGTGCCTGGATCAGCAGGGTGACGACGGCGGCCACCACGAGCAGCAGCACGATCAGCACCTGCAGTAGGAACATCTGCCCGGCGACACTGCGCATGCCCGGTCGGCGACGTGCCGACGAGACGGGCGGGACAGCGTCTGGCTGTCGCCGCTCGCGGCGGCCGCTCGGTCGGCGTCGGAACGGCCAGGAGGAGCGGGGCAGGGCTCGGGCCATGGGTAAATGTCTATCCCGGCCCCGCCGTGAGCGGGCCGCACCACGCTGTGGACCTTGCGCCGAGCGAGCGGAAAGCCACTCGCGCTCCCGGTCACGGCGGGCCGCAGGGCCCGCGTACCCCCCGCAGCAGACCGGACCCGCTCCGGCACCCCGGCCGGGTCGGTCAGTGCTCCCGTCCGGGGACGGCAGCGTCAGCCTGGCGGAGCCGAAGGACCCGTCTGCCGGCCGCCTGGCGAGCCGCGACGCGGAGGCTGCCACCAGGAGTGAGTGGGTGCAGTCACACGGCTGCGCCGCCCGTGTGGCACAGAGCCGTCCGAGGGGAGCTGCCGTCACGTCGGACGCGCGGCGGAGGGGCGTCCGCGTGGTGGACCGTGTCCTCGGAACTCGAGTCGCCGGTCAGCCCTCGTAGCCCTTCTCGGCCAGGACCTTCTCGATGCGGGCGCGATGCGCCTCCTCCCACGCGTCGAGGGATTCACCGGCCTCCTTGGCCAGCTTCGCCCGGGCGTCGAGGAGTACCCGCTCCCGGCGGGCACCGGGGGTGACCACGATGCCCTCCTCGTCGGCCACCACGATGTCGCCGGCGTTCACGTCCACGCCGCCGCAGCGCACCCGGCCGCCCAGCGGTTCAACTGCTGCCTTGGTGCCCGGGATGGGGATGACTCCCCTGGCGAAGACGGGGAAACCCATCGCCCGGACCTCGGCGAGGTCACGGATCACCCCGTCGACCACGAACGCCGCGATTCCCCGACGCTGGGCGACGGCACAGACGTTTCCGCCGGCGACCGCGTAGTCCACGTCGCCCGCTTCGACGACGATGACCGAGCCGGGCCGGGCACGGTAGATGGCCGCGTGGAGCATCAGGTTGTCGCCCGGAGGGCACCGCACGGTGAACGCCGGTCCGGCGACCCTGGGAACCGAGGGCCACAGCGGGCGGATGCCGATGTCCATGACCTGTTCGCGCCCCAGCAGATCGGCCAGGGTCGTCGGGGGAATGCTCTCGAATCCGGAGACGTCGGTCATGGTCTTCCTCCACCTATCGGGCGCGCCACCTGATCGTCTGATCCGACGATCCGAGAGACGGGCTTGAGATCGATGAGTAGCCTGTCCCGAGATAGTCTTGATGTCAAGATACTTGATATCGACATAACTGGCGCAGGACGGAGCCCGGTGGTCGCGGGGGACGGGACGTCTGGACGCCTCCGAACGGGAGTCGCCAACCGCCGGTGCGCGGAGTTGCGTTGAGGTCAGTCCCGGGCGGTGGGAGGTACGGCGGCCGCACGGCCGCAGGCACTGTTCAGTGCGTCCCAGCCGCTCAGCTTGACGCGTTCGCCCCGGCCCAGCGCGGCGGCGAGTTCGTGCTCCCGCTCGTCGATGCCGAGCCAGTCGGTGTAGCTCACCGGCCGCACACCGCGCGCGGCGAGCAGGTCGGCGAGCGCCGGAGCCGCGGGGTCCGCGCGGTGAACGGGTGCCACGCCATCCACCCGGTCGGCGAGGAGCGTGCGGACGGTCTGCGCCGCGTCGGACTTGTTGCTGCCGATCACACCGGTCGCCCCGCGTTTGAGCCAGCCGGCGACGTACTCGCCCGGCTGCGGGATGCCGTCGGCTCCCAGCACCCGGCCATCGGCGCTGGGGACGACGGCACGACGTTCGTCGAACGGCACCCCGGGAAGCGGCACGCCCTCGTAGCCGACCGATCGCAACACCAGCTGTACCGGGAACTCCGCGAACTCGCCCGTCCCGGTCACCCGACCCGTCTCTGTCGGCATGGTCCGCTCGACCCGCAGCGCCGTCACCCGTTCGGTGCCGATGATCTCCACCGGCCGCAGCCAGAACCTGACCGACACGCGCCTCGGGTGTCCCTGCGGCGACCGCTCGGCCCAGCCCCGGATCACGGCCAGATTGCTGCGCACTCGCCGGTCCGACTCCGCCTCGCCGCCGATCTCTGCGATGGGATCGAACCGGTCGGTCCCGGCCGTGTCGACCGTGATGTCGGCGCTCGGCACCTCTCCGAGTTCGCGGAGTTCCTTGGGGGTGAACCTGGCCTGCGCCGGCCCGCGGCGGCTGATGATGTGGATCTCCTGGACCCTGCTGGCCGCCAGCGCGGCGAGTACCGGCTCCGGTACGTCAGTGGCACTGAAGGCGGCCGCGGGTTTGGCGAGGATCCGCGCCACGTCGAGCGCCACATTGCCGGCTCCGATCACGGCCACCGCCTCGGCATCGAGTTCGAACATCGCCGGATCCGAATCGGGGTGCCCGCAGTACCAGCGGACGAAGTCGGCCGCCGCGGCGCTGCCCGGCAGGTTCTCGCCGGGCACTCGCAGCCGGCGGTCGCGCGGTGCGCCGGTGGCGTACACCACCGCGTCGTAGCACTCGAGGAGCATCTCGCGGGTGACGTCCCGGCCGAAGCACAGACCGCCGAGAAACCGGACCTGCGGGTGTTCGAGCACCCGCCTGAGGTAGTCCGCGATCGACCTGATCGACGGGTGATCGGGGGCGACGCCGTAGCGCACCAGACCATAGGGCGTTGGCAGGCGGTCAAGCACGTCCACCGCGACCTCGAACCCGTCCGCCGAAGCCTGCTTGATCACGGCCTCTGCGGTGTACAGACCGGCCGGACCCGAGCCGACCACCGCCACCCGCAGGCGGGTCGCCGCGGAGTGAGGGCCGCGTGCCACCGCGTGACAGGACGCCGCAGCGGGAGCCGTGCCGACTTGGACCGGTTCGGCCGTCATCGGCCCGGCCTGCCGGTGCCGACCGCTGGCGGCCGACCGACGCCGACCGACCGGGCCGATCCTGGACGGCTCACCCGGCACCGAGCGGCCGGAGCGCACGGGCGGTCGGATGGACGAGACGAGCCCACCTGCGCTGCCATGGCATGCCCCTTCCGCTCCCGGCCGAGCACGGCGGTCGGATCGACGCACGGCGTCCTGACCTTCCGGCTCCGGCTCCCGGCCCCGGCGCTCCGGCGGCTCGGAGGGCGCCCTCGGCTCCATCGTCGCACCTCTCCAGCGTCGGCGGCCCCGAGCCTGCCGCTCCCGGTACCGATCCCGGTGCGGATCGGTGAACCGCCCGCACGCCGTACTTCAAGGCGGGCGAGGCGATGCTCCGGCGTGCGCGGGGGTGGGCCGTCCTTCGACGAGCCGCTCTTCCTGCCGGACGAGAACTTGTCCGGCGCCGGGATCGTGGGTTCCAGCCAACGGCTTCTTGCCGAACTCCGCACCTGCGCACCTGCGCACCTGCGCTCGGTGTCCGGCTCGGCACGGACGGCACACTCTCGGACGAGGAGTCCGCCCGGTTGGCCGATCATCAGCCCGAAGACCCCTTCGGTATCGAGAAGTTCGCCTGGCACACGCTCTACCAGGCCTGCCGGGCGGGCATCAGCGGAGGGCACGCCATCGTGTTCCACTGACCGTTGGCTGTCCAGGTGAGTACCGGGAGCCAGCAGCGGTGGTAGACGGCCTCCTCGCCCACAGAACCACCGTCATGCCGGCGTCAGCGGAGAGGTTGTCCAGGGCCGCGTAGCCGGGAACTACCCGTCCTGGTAATTCAGTTGTGGACGTGATCCTGCTGTGGACGTGATCCTGCGTCGCGCCGCCGATGTTGAAGCTCGTCAGGCCGTCGGGCCAGCGGCCTGACCCACCGGCTCCACTGCGCCTCGGCGTGGTAACCGGCGGCGCGCCAGGCATGCTGACCGAGTTCGTTGCGGTCCAGGACCATCGCATCGGCCCTGCGGCCACCAAGCGCCGCGAAGCGTTCATGGGCGGCGGCGAGCAGCGCGGCGGCGATGCCCTGGCGGCGCTGATCCGGGTCGACAGCCAGCCGGTACAGGTGACAGCGCCAGCCGTCGTAGCCGGCGATGACGGTGCCGACTATCGCTCCGTCCCGTTCGGCCACCAGCAGGGCTTCCGGGTCACGGACGAGCAGGCGGGCAACACCGTCCTCGTCGTCGGTGATGCTCGTGCCCTCGGCCGACCGGGCCCAGAAGGCCAGCAGCGCCGGGACTTCGTGGATGCTCGCGGTACGGATCTTGGTTTGGCTCATATGGCCTGCCTACCAGAACCGATACCACTGGTGCGGACATTTTCGGTTGCTGGACGGCGAGTTGACGGTCCACGCGCAGAGGCCGGAACCATGAGGCAGCGGGGACGCCGGCCTGTCACACTCCGTCGGGCCGTTGTGTCAGTGCTGTGCAATCGTCAACACGGCAAGGAGATCACCATGGACGCCCGTCCCAACTTCATGAACACCGTCTGTCCCGGCTGACCCCAGCTGGGACGATCTCGCAAAGGCAGTTGTCATCTCGGTCTCTGAGTCGTCCTGGAGAGCTGCCTTCACCGGGCTGCATTGGCCTGCTCCTCGCGTTCGATCAGCGAACCCGTACGGGCGGTCCCTCAGCAGGAAGGCCAGGAGGGGAACGGCGTATCCGGCGTCCACGACGACCAGCACGTCCGAGTCTCCATCCCCCAACTCCCCGGCACGGATGAGACGTTGAACCAGCTCGCGCAGCTGCTGCGCGGTGACCTCGGCACCGCCCTCACGGCTGCAGCCCGTCACCAGGACTCGGAAGCGGAGCCGCCGCATCGTCCGCTCCGTTGAGCAGGCTGCGGCGGGCGACGTCGACGTGCTCGCCGGCGAGTCGGTCGAGCTCCTTTCCTGCACCGCCCTTCCGCAGCAGCCGGGCCAGTTCGCGGTGCTCGTCAACGACCAGGGCGCAATACTGCCCGCGGGCGAGCGAGACTCTCTGCGTACGGCGCGAGCAAGGCCGCGCTGCACGCGTTCGGCCAGTCCCTCGCCGTCGCCCTGGCACCGCACGGGATCTCGGTGACCTCGGTCGCCCCCGGCTTCACCGCCACCGACAGGGTCGCCGACCGCCTGACCGGCCCGCCGGGGGACGCCCTGCGCGGCCAGAGCCCGTTCGGCAGGGTCGGCACTCCGGAGGAGGTCGCCGCCGCCGTGGTCTACCTGGCATCGGCCGAAGCCACCTGGGCCTCCGGCACGATCCTCGACCTCAACGGGGCGTCACACCTGCGGCTCTGAACCCCCGATCGCAGAGAAAGCGGCCAGGGACGAGAACTGCGGTCACAGGCGGAGCGGTTGCCGGTAGCGAATGCGGTCGGTTGACGAAGCGACGGGTCAGCACGCAGGTGGTGCTGCCGTCGTCCTCGGCAATGTCCCGGACGTGCTCGAAGCCGATTTTCTCCAGTAGGGCCAGCGAAGCGCTGTTCGGTGCAGCCACGGTGGCGTGCACTTCCGTCAGCCCCAGGGTTCCGAAGCCGTGGGCGACGATCGTCTCGGCCAGTTCTCTCCCCAGGCCGGATCCCCAGGCGTCCGGGGTCAGCGCGTAGACGATCTCGTGGCCCTGGACCTCTTCGCTCGGCTTGATTTCAGCGTGTCCGACGTAGCGGCCGTCGCGACGAACGGCCCAGACATCGAACAGGTCCTTGGCATAGACCTTCGTGAAGATGCGCCCGAACAGGGCGCGGTCCTCAGCCTCGGTAGAGGGGCCGTCGCCCATCCACTGCGACACCCTCCGGTCTTGGAACAAGGCGACGAAGTCCTCCTCGTCCTCGGGGGAGTACGGCTCAAGGTGCAGACGCTCGGAGCGCAGAGTCGGGGGCACGGAAGGGACGCTATCAAGCAGTACTTGACGCGGTGAAAGGCATTTGATGCGGTCCCTTCTCACGGTGGACGTGCGGCACGCGGCGTGGCTGCGACCTTTGAGACAGCGCAAGCAGCCACTGCCGACCAGACGGGAGGACGCGTGCATGACTGTCCATGCCGATCCGGGATTCGAATGAGGAGAGGTCTCCGCACCCGCCCGCGTCGTCGGGGTGGCGTCAACTCCGACCGGTCCGACGGTCGGCTGCCTTTTTGCCCGGTGCATGGCACCCGCCACCGCCTTCTACGTCGTCAAGGACGGCTACACGCTGGGAGAGTGATCGCGACCGGCGGGCGCGGCCGGTGAGCGGCCGGACTTCGGGCCGGACTTCGAGCCGGACCTCGGGCCGGATGTCTGGCCGGCCGTCGCCGAACGGACGCCTCCTCCCGTCGGCCCAGGGAGGGCAAAAGGGGCGGGGCCGGCTCTTGGCGGCCCCGCCCCTCGGCCGTGCCGGTTCAGGGGAGCTTGGCGGCGAGGACGTCGATGGTGCGGATGTCGGGCGCGGTGGCCAAGTGGGTGGGGGCGATCTTCATAAGGGCGGCGGCGATCCGGCCGTTGATGTGTGCGGTGCGGCCGGTCTCGTCGGCGAAGGTGTCGAAGATCCCGAACACGGTGGGGCTCTCCTTGAAGGCGAACCAGGTGACGGTGAGCTCCTCCTCACGAGCCGATGCCAGGGCGTCGCGCAGCAGCGTCTCCACCTCCTCGGCGTGCTCGGGGAGGGCCTCGATGCGGGCCAGCAGCCCGATGTTCGACGTCATGTGTTCCGTCCTCGCTTGTTGTGGTGGCCCGCGTTCTGCGGGCCACCACGAAGCTACGGGCCGTACGCCCCCCGGGGCAGTGGCGCGTCCGGCAGATCCGATACCGTTTCCGCCATGCGCGTCGCCGTGCTGGTGCTTGAGGGTGTGTTCGATTCCGGGTTGGCTGCCGTCCTGGACGTGCTGAGTTGCGCGAACGAGCTGCGAGAGCGGCTGCCCAAGCCGCCACCGCCCTGGCAGGTCACCAAGGTCGGTTTCACCGGCACGGTCCGCACCGGTGCCGGGCACCTGGTCGAGGTGGCCCCGGTCGAGCAGGCCGCCGACTGCGACCTGCTGCTCGTCCCGGCGGTGTCCGAACGCCGGCCCGAGGAACTGGTGCGCTGGGCAGCCGGCGACGACACGGCCCGGGCGCGTGAGTTGCTGGCCGACTTCCGTGCCCGACGTACCCCCGTCGCCTCCGCCTGCGCGGGTACCTTCCTGCTCGCGGAGGCCGGCATCCTGGACGGCCTGCGAGCCACCACCACCTGGTGGCTCGCCCCGCTGTTCCGCAGCCGATACCCGAAGGTGACCCTCGACCAGCAGCGCATGGTGACCAGCTGCGACGGCATCACGACCGCAGGTGCGGCCTTCGGGCACGTCGACCTCGCGCTGACCCTGGTCCGCCGGCGCAGCCCGGCCCTGAGCGACCTGGTCGCCAACTACCTCGTCATCGACGAACGCCCCTCCCAGGCAGCCCACACGATGACCGCCACCCTCGCCGAGAGCGACCCGACGGTCGCCGCCTTCGAACGCTGGGTCCGCGACCACCTCCACGAACCCCTGGCCATCAAGGACGCGGCCGATGCCCTCGGTGTCAGTGAACGCACCCTCCAACGCACCACCCGCGCCGTCCTGGGCACCTCACCGGTGCGTTTCGTCCAGGACCTCCGGATCGAACAGGCCGTCCACCTGCTGCGCACCACGGCCCAGCCGATTGACGCCATCGCCCATCGCGTCGGCTACGAGAACGCCAACACCCTGGGCATCCTGCTGCGAGAACGTACCGGCCGCACCGCGGGCCAGCACCGTCGCAGCCACCACCCCTGACCGGGCGACAGCCGGTAGGGGGTGGAGACGGCTGCCCGGCCGGTGGTCGGCCGCCGCCTGTCCGGTGCCGGTAAACGGGGGAGCCTGCCCATCTCCGGCGCCGCACACGTGAGAAAACCGTTGGCAGGCGGCCTACCGCTGGCTGTTGGATCTCCGATGTCGGTACTGCCGCCCGCTGCGGGCGAACGGAGGAGGGGCGGTCGGATGACTGTTGTGTACGAGCGGCTCGACACCGAGGCGGATGCCGACCAGCTGGTCGCGTTCCTGGCTGGTGAGGTGTGGCCCTTCCATGTGTTCGCCTCGCTGACCGAGGAGACCGTCCGGACGAGGCTGGCGGAGGGGTACTACGACGGCGAGTCGACCCGGAGCTTCTGGATCGGCGAGGACAGCGAGCGAGTCGGCCTGATCCGGCTGGAGGACCTGGACGACGACGCGCCCGTCTTCGATCTGCGGATCGGCGCCGCGCACCGGGGCCGTGGCGTGGGCGGCCGGGCGCTCCAATGGCTGACCGGGTACGTCTTCTCGGAGTTCGCGGACGTCACGCGGATCGAGGGCACCACGCGCCAGGACAACGAGCCGATGCGGCGGGCGTTCCGCCGCGGCGGCTACGTCAAGGAGGCGCACTACCGCGAGGCCTGGCCCGACCAGGACGGCACGCTGTACGACTCGATCGGCTACGGCATCCTGCGGCGGGACTGGCAAACCGGTTCGCGGACCGAGGTGCGCTGGGACGACGAACCGAACGGTCGCTGAGCGGTCGACCGGCGGACCGGCCGAACGCCTCGATTCGCGAGACGACTTGACTCATGGAACGGATTCACCGCGGTGCGGGCCCTGTACAGCGACATTTCAGAAGCAACGCCAGGCAACGGTCGTGGTCGAGCCGCAGAGCAAGCTGCCGGCCAACCACCGGCCCTCGGTGGATCGATCTGATGTTGCGTCACTTTCCGAGCGAATCGGCGCCGTTGTAGCCCACCGGCAGGCCGTCGGCGAAGAACACGTCCGCGGTCATGTGGTCGGTGCGCAGTCTGAGGATCGCCTGGTACGCGGGCGAGTCGTACCAGGCGCGTACCTGGTCGCGGTCGGGGAACTCGATGACGATCAGATCGCCGGTCCAACCGCCCTCGACCGCTTCGACATTGCCGCCGTGCACCAGGAAGCGGCCGCCGAACGGTTCCAGGGTGGCGTCGATCCGCTCGAGGTACTCCACGATGTCGGGGCCGAACTCGACCTGGTGGACGATGGCGACGGCGTAGGCGGGCATGACGACCTCCGGTAGTCCTTGGTGATGGGTGGGCCCGGGTGGCGAGAGCGGATCCGCGCTCGTTCCCCGTCACGTCATCGACGGTATGCCTGGGCACCCGAGCGGCGAATCAGTCGCCTATCAGTCGTCGACTCCGGATGTCGACTGCCCGGCCACACAGCACGGCTTGCCGGGGCTGCGGGCAGGGCTGGTCCGCTTGCTGCCCCCGGCTCTACTCGCGGCCCATGGCTCGTGCAGTTGTTGGCAGAGCCGCGTGGAGCGGGTTGTGGGGCTGGTTCGGGTGCCGTCCTTCACCGGCAGGCTTGCTTGTCCCGCCCGTGTCTTCCGTGCCAACGTCCTGATCGAGCAAGGCGGTTGACCTTCTCAGCCAGGACCGTCGAGCCGGAGGAGGTTCATCGTCCGATGATCCGCCGGAGCCAGCGGGAGCGGGCGTCGCGGGCATCTTGGCTGAGGACGGCCTGCGGTGCGAGTGTGTCGAACCCGTGGAAGGCGCCGGGCCATACGTGCAGTTCGGCCTCGCCGCCGGCCTGCCAGATCGCGTTGGCATAGGCCACGGCCTCGTCCCTGAAGGACTCGGCCGACCCGACCTCGACGTAGGCCGGGGGCAGCTCGGACAGATCCGTGGCGCGAGCAGGGGCCGCGTAGGGCGGCAGGTCAGCAGCCCCGTACAGGTCGCCCAGCAGTGCCTGCCATGCGGTCGCGTTGGAGGTCCGGTCCCAGGTGTCGCGGCCGGCCATCTGGTAGCTGGAGAAGGTGTTGTTGCGGTCGTCGAGCATCGGGCTCAGGAGCAGTTGACCGATCGGAACCGGCCCGCCGCGGTCGCGCGTCAGCAGGGCGAGTGCTGCGGCGAGTCCACCGCCGGCACTCTTCCCTCCGACGATGATGCGGTCCGCGTCGACGCCCAGTCGGGCCGCGTGATCAGCCGCCCAGACGAGTCCGGCATAGCAGTCCTCCACGGGTATGGGGTACTGCGCCTGCGGCGCCAGTCGGTACTCGACGGAGATGACGGCCAGTTGCAGCGGGAGAGCCCATTCGCGAAGCAGCCGCGGAACGACGGACCCTGCATTGCCCATGATCATCCCACCGCCGTGCATGTAGTACAGGAGCGGCAGGGGCCCGGCGATCCCGGCGGGACGTGCGCTGACGAGCCTGACCTCGCTCCCGTCCCGTACCGGCGCACGCAACTCCTCCACCTCGAACCGGTCGTCGGCCTGGAGCTCCCGAATCGTCGGTCTGGGCCGGGCCACAGCATCCCGGTTCTGCCTGGCAGCGAGGCCATCCAGGGTGACGGGCTCCTTCGCCTCCTCTCCCATGGCTGCCAGCACGGTCCGCAGCTCCGGGTCGAAGGGAGGTGCGGGCCGAGCCGTCGAGGCAGGGCCGTGCTCCGGCGGCATTCCACCAACACCCACGACAGGACCTCCCCTTGGCGAGGGATGCCAGGCGGCATCCCGACCAGGACATCTTGTCAGTCTGGCCGCGCCCGTGGGGAACGCGATCCCCTCGAGCCACTGCCACGCGCACCGACTCAGGGACGCCCCCGGCGCCGTTCGCTCGCCGCTCAGCCCCCACCCTGCGCATACCGCATCCATCGGCACGCCACGGGGATCACTACCTGTCACCACCAGTCGGCAGGACGAGGCATGGGTAGTGTGCTGTGGTGATCGAAATACCGGAGATATTCGCGCAGAGCACCGTCGCACGGGAGGGCGAGCGCGGCCGGGTCTGGATCGAGTCGCTGCCCGGGCTTCTCGATGAACTACTCCAGCGCTGGAACTGCACGCCCACGACGCCGATCAGGCATGGCCAGGTGGGGGTAGTCGTGCGGGTGCGGCGGGATGACGGGACGTCGGCCGTACTGAAGGTCTCCTTCCCGCATCCTGGCAACGTTCACGAACCCGACGCCTTCGCGGCGTGGGGCGGACGCGGCGCCGTGCTGCTGCACAGACGGGATGACGCCCGGTTCGCCATGCTGCTGGAGCAGGCCGAGGACGGCAGCCTGGCTGATCTCGACGACGTCGACGAGGCCGTCGCCGTGGCCGGGCAGCTCGCCCGTAGACTGGCCGTCCAGGCTCCGCCCGGTCTGCCGCGGCTCTGCGATCAGGCCGAGAACTGGGAGGAGAAGCTCCGGAGCGACGCCGAGCGGCTCCCCTCCCCGTTGCCGCGGCATGTGGTGCACGCCGCAGTCGCGACCGTCCGGGAGCTCGGCAAGGAACAGCCGGACACGCTGGTCCATGGCGACCTCCACTACGGGAACGTGTTGCGGGGCGAGCGGGAACCCTGGCTGGCCATCGATCCCAAGGGATATGTCGGTGACCCGGCCTACGACGCGATCACCCTGCTCCGCAGCCGGTTCGAGGAACTGCTTGCCGCCGACGACCTGAAGGCGGCCCTGCTACGCCGGCTGGCCACCTTCTCCGAGGCTGCCGGGATCGACCGCGAGCGGGCCCGCCGCTGGGCCCAGGCCCGCGCGGTGACGGCCGCTCACTGGGGCCGTGAGTACGGCGAGCCGGCGTGGCTCGTCCAGGCCACCGACCAGCTGGCGGAGATGCTGGCCTGAACGGCCTTGCGCCGGAAGGTCGGTGGTGCGCCCCGCCTCGAAGAGCGGGGCCGCAGGCCGTCTGTCCGTTGCGCAGGTGAGGAGCCGCAACCCCAGTCGGTCAACTCGAGCCGAGCTCCGGTGCGGCGAAGGCACGTACACGGAGGTTGTGTTGGCGAGTATGGATACCAGTCGATACGGGGTGATTCGCGCCGAACCTCCTGCGCGGCGTTCACGTACTTTCCAACGGCGGTGCGGTGGCGATTCGTTCCCGCCGGCGGTGTGACCTTTCGCCGACCGGACAAGCCTTCTCACTGCACCGGCAGAGCCCCATACTCCTGGATCGGGCCTGGTGGCGGCGGGAGCGGCCGCTGGGAGGTTCAAAGGATCAGCGCCCCTGGGCGGGCGCTTCGAAAACCGCGGGGAGTGGTTCAAGGGTGGAGTCAGGTCTGGTTACCGCAGCGGCTTCGGGTACCTGGAAGTTGGGGGACCGGGAAGTCAACCGCCTCGGTTTCGGCGCGATGAGGCTGACCGGGAACGGGATGGCCGGAAATTCCGCCGGAGCCCCGATCGACCGCGATCTCGCGGTCAGGATCCTGCGGAGCGCGGTCGAGCGCGGTGTGAACCACATCGACACCGCCGCGTTCTACTTCTCACCGCTGCGGTCTGCCAATGAGCTGATCAATCGGGCGTTGGCGCCCTACCCCGACGACCTGGTGATCGTCACCAAGGTGGGACCGGGGCGGGACCCGTCGGGTGAGTGGCTGCCCACGGCCAGGCCCGATCAGCTGCGTGGGCAGGTCGAGGAGAACCTGCGTCAGCTAGGCCCGTACTTCGCGGGTCGTTGAATCGAATGGTTCGGGCCCGGGAACGGTGTCCAAGGCCGCCCCGGTGGCGTTGGATTGGGTGTGTCGATG